>NZ_JBFAWA010000051.1:0-87826 GCF_040680035.1 Nonomuraea sp. NPDC052116
TCACCGAAGCGCTGACCACCGAACTGCGCCTTACCACCCAGCGGCTGCTGGGTGATCATCGAGTACGGACCCGTCGAACGCGCGTGGATCTTGTCATCGACCAGGTGCAGCAGCTTGAGGATGTAGATGTAGCCGACCGAGATGGGATACGGGAACGGCTCACCGGAACGGCCGTCGAACAGCTGCGCCTTGCCGCTGCGCTGCACCATCCGGTCACCGTCGCGGTTGGCGATGGTGTTGTCGAGGAGACCGACGATCTCCTCCTCGTGGGCGCCGTCGAAGACCGGCGTCGCCATGTTGGTGCGCGGGGCCACCTTCTCGAAGCCCTTGTCACGCAGCCGCTCGGCCCAGGCCTCGGCGACGCCGGAGATGTCCCAGCCGCGGGCGGCGATCCACCCCAGGTGGGTCTCCAGCACCTGGCCGACGTTCATCCGGCCGGGCACGCCCAGCGGGTTGAGGATGATGTCGACCGGCGTGCCGTCCTCCAGGAACGGCATGTCCTCCACGGGCAGGATCTTGGAGATGACGCCCTTGTTGCCGTGCCGGCCGGCCAGCTTGTCACCGTCGGTGATCTTGCGCTTCTGGGCCACGTAGACGCGGACCAGCTCGTTCACACCGGGAGGCAGCTCGTCGCCCTCCTCGCGGGAGAACACGCGAACGCCGATGACCTTGCCCTGCTCGCCGTGCGGCACCTTCAGCGAGGTGTCACGGACTTCGCGGGCCTTCTCACCGAAGATCGCGCGCAGCAGCCGCTCCTCCGGCGTCAGCTCGGTCTCACCCTTGGGCGTGACCTTGCCGACGAGGATGTCACCGGGGACGACCTCGGCGCCGATGCGGATGATGCCGCGCTCGTCGAGGTCGGCCAGGACCTCCTCGGAGACGTTCGGGATGTCCCGGGTGATCTCCTCGGGGCCCAGCTTGGTGTCACGGGCGTCGACCTCGTGCTCCTCGATGTGGATCGAGGAGAGCACGTCGTCCTGCACCAGTCGCTGGGACAGGATGATCGCGTCTTCGTAGTTGTGGCCCTCCCACGGCATGAACGCCACCAGGAGGTTCTTGCCCAGCGCCATCTCGCCCTGGTCGGTGCAGGGACCGTCGGCGATGACCTGGTTGACCTCCACCCGGTCGCCCTCGGCGACGATGGGCTTCTGGTTGAACGAGGTGCCCTGGTTGGAGCGCTTGAACTTGGCGACACGGTAGGTGGTGCGCGTGCCGTCGTCGTTCATGACGGTGATGTAGTCGGCGGAGACCTCCTCGACCACACCGGCCTTCTCGGCGTTGATGACGTCGCCGGCGTCGGTCGCGGCACGGTATTCCATGCCGGTGCCGACCAGCGGCGACTCGCTCTTCAGCAGCGGCACGGACTGCCTCTGCATGTTGGAGCCCATGAGCGCGCGGTTGGCGTCGTCGTGCTCGAGGAAGGGGATCATCGCGGTGGCCACCGACACCATCTGGCGCGGCGACACGTCGATGTAGTCGACCTCCTCGGCCCGCATGAGCTCGGTCTCACCGCCCTTGGTGCGGACCAGGACGCGAGGCTCGGCGAACGAGCCGTCGGCGTTGAGCACCGTGTTGGCCTGCGCCTTGACGTAGCGGTCTTCCTCGTCGGCCGTGAGGTAGTCGACCTGCTCGGTGACCTTGCCGTCGACGACCTTGCGGTAAGGCGTCTCGACGAACCCGAAGGCGTTGATCCGACCGTAGGAGGCCAGCGAGCCGATGAGGCCGATGTTGGGGCCTTCAGGGGTCTCGATCGGGCACATCCGGCCGTAGTGGGACGGGTGCACGTCACGGACCTCGAAGCCGGCCCGCTCACGGGACAGACCACCGGGGCCCAGCGCGGACAGACGCCGCTTGTGCGTCAGGCCGGCCAGCGGGTTGGTCTGGTCCATGAACTGCGACAGCTGCGAGGTGCCGAAGAACTCCTTGATCGACGCCACGACCGGGCGGATGTTGATCAGGGTCTGCGGCGTGATCGCCTCGACGTCCTGCGTGGTCATGCGCTCGCGAACGACGCGCTCCATGCGGGCCAGGCCCAGGCGGACCTGGTTCTGGATGAGCTCGCCGACACTGCGCAGACGACGGTTGCCGAAGTGGTCGATGTCGTCGACCTCGACGATGATCTCGCGGTCGTTGGCACCCGGCATCGACTCCTCGCCCGCGTGCAGGCGGACGATGTACTCGATCGTGGCGACGATGTCGTCCTCGGTCAGGGTGCCCTGCGAGATCTCCGAGTCGACCCCGAGCTTCTTGTTGATCTTGTAACGACCGACCTTGGCCAGGTCGTACCGCTTGGGGTTGAAATAGAGGTTCTCCAGCAGGGTCTGCGCCGACTCCTTGGTCGGCGGCTCACCCGGCCGCAGCTTGCGGTAGATGTCCAGCAGCGCGTCATCCTGGCCGGCCGTGTGGTCCTTCTCCAGGGTGGCCCGCATCGACTCGTACTGGCCGAACTTCTCGAGGATCTGCTCGCTGGTCCAGCCCAGCGCCTTGAGCAGCACCGTGACGGCCTGCTTGCGCTTGCGGTCGATGCGCACACCGACGCTGTCGCGCTTGTCGATCTCGAACTCCAGCCAGGCACCCCGCGACGGGATGACCTTGCAGCCGAACAGGTCCTTGTCGGACGTCTTGTCGACATTGCGTTCGAAGTAGACGCCGGGCGAACGGACCAGCTGCGAGACCACGACACGCTCGGTGCCGTTGATGATGAATGTGCCCTTCGGCGTCATGAGCGGGAAATCGCCCATGAACACCGTCTGGCTCTTGATCTCACCGGTGGTGTTATTGATGAACTCCGCCGTCACGAACATCGGGGCGGAGAAGGTCATGTCCTTGTCTTTGCACTCATCTACTGAGTACTTCGGCGGCTCGAATCGGTGGTCGCGGAACGACAAGGACATGGTCCCCGAGAAGTCCTCGATCGGACTGATCTCTTCGAAGATCTCTTCGAGGCCCGACTGAGTCGGGACGTCCTTGCGCCCGGCCTGGCGAGCCGCCTCTACCCGGGCCTTCCACTTCTCGTTTCCGAGCAGCCAGTCGAACGACTCGGTCTGCAGAGCGAGAAGGTCAGGAACTTCGAGGGGCTCCTGGATGCGCGCGAATGACACGCGACGGGGACCAGCGGGTACGGCGGAGGCGTTGCGCGAGGCTGCCAACAGATGTCCTTCCGAGGGCTCGCGGCGGACTGACTACACGCACGCCAGACAACCTCGCAACGTGAGCAAGCGGAGCGGGTCGTCAAAGGGCAGCGCAAAGGGGCAGTGTAGCCGAACGGCACACGCCTGTCCACTTCGCTCTCGCTTCATGCTCCACGTTGGTCGCAGCATCGCCCGTTCAAGCGGAAACGTCAAGCCCACAAGCCCGACTTTTAGCCGACTAGGGGCCCGGACGCTGGGTTTTCTCCCCTGTGTGACCGGGCGCCTACCGCCAGGCCCAAGACGATACCCGCGAACGGGGGCGGTTAACGCTCCGTCACACCGGGGGCCGAACCCATGCCGACAACCGGTGTAGCTGTGACGGAGATACCCGCTCCTATGGCTTCGCTAAACCTGATTTTTGGTAACAATTGAACGAAGCGGCGCGCCGTGGGCGTCAGGCAGTCCCCAGGAGGGTCGACAGGTCGGCCACCAGCCAGCGTGATCCTTGCCGGACCATGACGAACCTGGCGCGGTTCTGAGTGAACTGTTGCTGTGGCGCGGCCTCGCCCGGAACGTTCTTGACCATACCCGTGTTCACGAACAGCAGAACCTCTACGCGATCGGGCGCCGCCCGCTCGACCGCCGCCCCCGCCACGGCCACGGTCTGCACGATCTTCTGCGCCTTGGCCCTGGACACCAGGGACGTGGTCAGCTCCTTGTAGTGCTTGGTCAACTCCCCGGTCGTGTGCGTCCCCGCCCGGGCCAGATCCTCCTCCACCGTCCGGTAGTCGTAGGAGAGCAGATCGGGCGCCACCTCCTTGGCCTCCGCCATCGCCTGCGTCCCGGCCGCGTCGGCCGCCCGCAGGTCGCGCAGGTTGAACCACATCGTGGGCACCAGCACCCCGGCCACCACCACGAGGATCCCCAGCAGCACGATCGTGACCGTCCTCACCTGGCCCTCCACCGCCTCATGACACCTGCACCGCCTTGGACACCAGCCAGGCGCCGCCGACCTTGGCCAGCTCCATCGACCAGCGGTAGTACCGCTCCTGCGGCGGGCTCTTGGAGCCGTCCCAGCGGATCTCCACGTCGGCCACGACCAGCACCTTGGCCGTGGCGCCGGCCATGGAGGCCAGCCCCGTGGCACGCAGCACGCCGTGCTGGATGACCTTGTTCTCGACCGTGGTGGACTTGAGCTTGGCCGCGTTGGCCTCGTACTCCGCCCTGGCCGGCCCGGTCGAGGTGTCGAGGATGCGCTTGATGTCGGCGTCGACGGTCTTGTAGTCGAGCGAGATCAGGTTCTTCGCGTGGGTCCCCGCCGCCAGGAGCGCCGCCTGCTTGTCGCCTGCCCTGCCCTGCTCCTCGCGCGCCTGCGCGGCGATCCACACGCCCAGGCCGACCAGCACCGCGAGCACTCCGCTGAGCGCGGCGATCAGGATGCGGGCGGGCCGGGCGGCAAGTCCTGCCACGTCACTCACCCCTTCCCCAGCCGGTCGCCGGATCATAACCCCCGGCTTCGCGCTGGAGCCCCCGAACCAACCGAGACGGTAGAGGACGTGGCACGAATCGGGCAACGAGCCCGGATCTCCCCGATATGCCCTCAGGCGGCCCTCAGCTGCCCGCTGACGGCCTGGCACCGCCGTACCTGACAGGAAAGTCAGGGGGTCACTGAACACCGTGGAGGTAGGCGTTCACGAGGCGGGGATACTCCTCCAGCCAGTTGCGCCCGCGTTCGTCGACGAACGACCCCTGCGGCGGGATCACGCCGTTGGCCGCCAGCCACGTCCCCGGCGGCTGCTGCGAACGACGGATCCTGTTGCCGGTCGGCATGAGCTGCGGCGGGATCGGCGGCAGCATGCCGGGGTCGAGCCCCATCTGGGCCTCGGCCTCCAGCTCGGAGAGGTCCTTCTCCTCCGACATGCCGATGGGGCCGTGCCTCCTGGCGTTGAGGAACTGCCGCACCACCGGCTCGTCGCTCGACAGCAGCATCTCGCGCGGGCCGAACATGACCAGCTCGCGCCTGAACAGCATCCCGATGCTGTCGGGGACCGTACGGGCGGTGTTGATGTCGTGCGTCACGATCAGGAACGTCGCCTCGATCTCGGCGTTGAGGTCGACGATGGTCTGGTTGAGCAGCGCGGTGCGGACCGGGTCGAGGCCGGAGTCGGGCTCGTCGAACAGGATGATCTCCGGGTCCAGCACCAGCGCCCTGGCCAGCCCCGCGCGCTTGCGCATGCCGCCGGAGATCTCCCCGGGCAGCTTGGACTCCGCGCCGACCAGGCCGACCAGCTCCACCTTCTCCATCACGATCTGGCGGATCTGCGACTCGGTCTTCTTGGTGTGCTCGCGCAGCGGGAAGGCGATGTTGTCGTAGAGGTTGAGCGAGCCGAACAGCGCGCCGTCCTGGAAGAGCACCCCGAACAGCCGGCGCAGCTCGTAGAGCTTGTTCTCGTTGCAGTTGGCCAGGTCGTAGCCGTCGATCCAGATGTGCCCGCGATCGGGCCGCAGCAGGCCCACCAGCGTCTTGAGGAAGACCGACTTCCCGGTGCCCGAGGGGCCGAGCAGGACGGAGATCTCGCCCGCGGGGAGCGTGAGCGAGACGTCCTCCCAGATGACCTGCCGGCCGAACGACTTGGTCAGCCCGTCGACCACGACCTCGACTCCCACTGGACACCTTCCGATCGCAGGCAGTATTCAGGGGCCTCTCAACCGTAACGGCGGCGGACCGAATTGGAACCCGTTCCAATAACTTGTTACGGCGCGGTTATGAGCCCTCCGGACCGGCGAGCGCCTGCAGGCCGGGCCGCAGCAGCCGGGCGATCTCCTCCTGCGGCACCCCGCGCAACTCGTCGAGGTCGAGCAGCTGATGCCCGACGGTCACGCCGAGCATGATCATCATCATCAGCGCCGCCCGCAGCCTCGCGTCCTCGCCCGGTACGGCCTGGGCCAGCCGGTCGATCTGCTCGCCCAGCACCTTGCGCGCCGAGACGGCCGCCTCGGGGTGCGTGAGCATGGACCGCATCATGGCCAGCGAGCTCTGCGGCAGCTCGCCCAGCTTCAGGCCGAGCGTGCCGAGCACCTGCTCGACCACCTCGTCGGCGCTCAGCGCGCCGTGCGCGACCGGCGCCACCCGCACGGCCCGCTGGAAGAGCTCCTGCTTGCTGCCGAAGTACTGCATCACGAGGGCGGGATCGACTTCGGCCTGTTTGGCGATGGCCCTGATGGTGGCCCGCTCGAACCCGACCTCGGCGAACAGCGCCCTGGCGGACGCCAGGATCCGCTCCTCGCTCCTGCGCCGCCGCTCGGCCCGCGGCAGCCCCTTCTCGACCACGCCCCGACTCTACATGCGTTGACCGAGCTCGCCCATTCGCTCTACGCTCGTTGAGTCAACGCCTGTTGAGCGAACTGAGAGGGGCTCCCCCATGTCCATCGAAGAGATCGTCACCGCCTTCCACGCGGCCATGCTCCACAAGTCCGCCGACGAACTGGCCGACCTCTACGCGGAGGACGCGCTGCACGAGTTCCCGTTCGGGGGGCCGGCGCCGTTCAAGGGGAGGGAGGAGATCCGCGCCGGGTACCGGGCGATGTGGGGCGCGATGCCGTTCAGGCCCGACGAGGTACGGCGCGTCTCGCTCCACCAGGCGACCGATCCGGAGGTCGTGCTGGTGGAGCAGGACACGTTCGTCACGGTCGCCGGGCAGTCGATCACCGTCCCGGGCCTCCTCGTGCTCAGGATCAGGAACGGCCTGATCATCCACACCAGGGACTACATGGACACCGGCGCCGTCACCCAGGTCCGCGCCGCCGCAGCCGCGCTCAAGCCTGCGTGAGGTCGAAGACCGTCGTCCCTCCGACGGTGGTGGCGGTGAAGGTCTCCTGCACCCAGGCCGCGATCCGGGCCGCGTCGTCGCTGCCGCCCGTGCTGCGGCCGCCCATCCCCATCCCCATCCCCGTGCCGACGAAGTAATGGATCTTCTTCTCGGCGACGTACTGCTTGAACTGCTCCAGTGTCGGCGCGGGGTCGGTGCCGTTGAAGCCGCCCACCGCCATCACCGGCCCGCCGGCGGCCAGCTGGTAGCCGGCCGCGTTGTTGGAGCCCACCGTCGCCGCCACCCACGTGTACGCGGAGGCGTCCGTCTTCAGCAGCGCGGTCAGCTCGGCGGCCGGGGTGCCCGCGTTGAGCAGCCCGCCCATGCCGCCGCGCCCCATCCCCCGGCCACCGGGCGGCGCCTGGAACGCCTGCCGGCCGGCTGACGGGCCGTTCCCGGGCATCCGCCGGAACTGCCGGCCACCGCCCCCGAACCCGCCGGGCCCGCCGAAGCCCCTGCCCCCGGTGGAGGGCCCCGCCGTCGGAATGGCTCCGGTGTGCGCCGACGAGGCCGTGTCCACCGCGTACGCGGCCGGACCCGCCAGGGACGCCAGGCACGCCACCACGGCGACGGCCACCACGACCAGGGCCCGCCGCGCGAACAACATCGCCAGGGCCGCCCCCAGCCCCACCACCAGCACGACCACGCCCAGCCAGGAGTTCCACTCCGCGCTGCGCGACAGCAGCACGTACGACCACACGGCCGTACCGGCCGTGACCACCGCCAGCGGCCGGTACGCCTGCCGCTCCCACAGGACGGCCGCCCCCATGCCCACCAGCACCGCGATCGCCGGAGCCAGGGCCACGGTGTAGTACGCGTGGAAGATGCCCTGCATCAGGCTGAAGACCAGCCCGGTCACGATCAGCCAGCTCCCCCAGACCCAGGCGGCGGCCCGGACCGGATCGACCCGCGGCGTCCGCCGGGTGACCCAGGTGACGGCGGCCAGGAGCACCAGCGCTGCCGGAAGCAGCCAGGCGATCTGCCCACCCGCCTCGGTGTCGAACAGCCGCAGCCACCCGGCCTGCTGGTTCAGGTTGCCCAGCCCGCCGTAGTCACCGCCGTTGAGCCGCCCGATCCCGTTGTAGCCGAGCGCCAGCTCCAGCACGCTGTTGGTCTGAGAACCCCCGATGTACGGCCGCTCGGAAGCCGGCACCAGCGCCACCGCCAGCACCCACCACCCGGCCGAGACCACCATCGCCACACCCGCCAGCGACAACTGCCACATCCGCCGCCAGAACGGCACCGGCGCCGTGACGAGATAAACCAAGGCGAACCCCGGCAACACCAGGAACGCCTGCAACATCTTCGCCAGGAACGCGAACCCGATCGCCGCCCCCGCCAGCACCAGCCACCGCGTGGCCCCGCGTTCCTGCGCCCGCACCACGCCGTACCCGGCGGCCGTCAGCAGCAGCACCAGCAGCGCGTCGGGGTTGTTGAACCTGAACATCAGCACGGCCACCGGCGTCAACGCCATCACGGCCCCGGCCAGCAGCCCGGCCCACACGTTGGTCAACCTGCGCACGGACGCGTACACCAGCGCCACCGTGCCGACGCCCATGAGCGCCTGAGGAATGAGAATGGCCCAGGAATTGAGCCCGAACAGCCGCACGCTGAGCGCCATCGGCCACAAGGAGGCGGGCGTCTTGTCGACGGTTATCGCGTTCGCGGCGTCGGAGGACCCGAAGAAGAACGCCGTCCAGCTCTGGCTGCCCGCCTGAACGGCCGCCGAATAGAACGAATTTGCCCATCCGGAGGCGCCGAGGCCCCAGATGTAGAGCACTCCGGTGCCAATGAGCAGGGCGGTCAGCGCCCAACGGGACTTCGCTTCGGTAACCACAGCTCGCACGCTAGGCAAGCCGCTTCGCGGCGCGATGAGACGGACATGAGAATCTCCTGAGCGAGGCCGCTCAGGGCACGAAAAAGGGGCGGCGGACATCCGGCACCAGGATGTCCCCGCCCCTTTTCAGCGAACAGAAACCGTCTTACTTGACGGTCACGGTGGCGCCGGCGCCCTCGAGGGCAGCCTTGGCCTTCTCCGCCTGCTCCTTGTTGACCTTGCCGTCGAAGACGGCCTTGGGAGCGCCGTCCACCAGGTCCTTGGCCTCCTTGAGGCCCAGGGACGTGAGGGCGCGGATCTCCTTGATGACCTGGATCTTCTTGTCGCCGGCAGCCTCGAGGATGACGTCGAACTCGTCCTGCTCCTCAACGGCCGGGGCCTCGGCGCCACCCGCGGGGGCGGCGGCGGCAACGGCCACGGGGGCGGCGGCCTTGACGTCGAAGACCTCTTCGAACTGCTTCACGAACTCGGACAGCTCGAGGAGGGTCATCTCCTTGAACGCGTCGAGCAGCTCGTCGGTGCTGAGCTTCGCCATGATGCTTTTTCCTTACGTTCGGGACTTGCTGAAACTAGAAACGGGACCGCGGGTGTTGCGGCAACCCCCGTGTTACTCGCCCGCCTCGTCGCGCTTCGCGCGCAGGGCGTCGGCCAGCTGAGCCATCTGCGTGGGGAGCGCGGCGAACACAGCAGCGGCAGCGCTCTGCTTCGCCTTGAGCGCGCCAGCAAGCTTCGCGAGGAGGACCTCGCGGGACTCGAGGTCGGCGAGCTTGGTGATCTCGGTGGCGTCGAGCGTCTTGCCCTCGAGGACACCGCCCTTGATCACCAGAAGGGGATTGGCCTTGGCGAAGTCACGCAGACCCTTGGCGGCCTCGACAACGTCGCCGTTGACGAAGGCGATCGCGGTCGGACCGGCGAGCAGGTCATCGAGACCCGAGAATCCGGCCTGGTTGGCCGCAATCTTGGTCAGGGTGTTCTTCGCCACGGCGAACTTCGCATTCTCACCGAGAGACTTACGCAGCTCCTTGAGCTGCGCGACGGTGAGACCGCGGTACTCGGTCAGAACGGCGGCAGCGCTGCCTTCGAACTCACTCTTGAGCTCGGCAACCGCTGTCGCCTTATCCGCCCTCGCCATGGGCCTCCTTCCAGATGTGCCGCCGGCGAAGGCCCTGAAAATGAGAACAGCCCCGGGCGCAGGGCGCACACGGGGCTCACGCACATGGGTCACACCATGTGGGAAACTCGCATCACACCTGCGCGGGCCGTCCACAAGCTGTGGATCCTTCGGTCGCCAGGCATTGAGGCACCTGACGACGACCGGCGGTCTTCGGCAACGACCAGAGTACGTCCTGGCCGCCGAGTTTCCAAATCGTTCTCAGTTGGTCGTGCCCTTGGGCATCTCTCCGACCTGGTCAGCGGGCGGGGCCTCGATGCTCACCGGCTCGTTGAAGCCCTTGAAGAGCAGGGTGGCGTCGAGCGTGGCGCCTTCCTTGGAGCCGTTCAGCGCGAGCTTGCGCGGCAGGCCGTCGGAGGCCACCCAGATGTCGAACTTGACGTCCTTGAGCTCCGCCAGGTTCGTACGCGCCTGCTCCTGCTGGTCGGCGGGCAGCAGCTGCACGGCCGCGTCCACCGGGAACGTGCCGCTGTAGTGCGTGGTGTCCGTGCCGTTGACGCTCTCGCTGCCGGCCGACTTCACGTCCTGCGAAGCCGTGACGAGCTTGGTCACGTTGCCCAGGTCGAACTGCTGGATCTTGCTCAGGTAGTCGTTCACCTGCGAGGAGTCGCCCATCTCGCTGAGCGATACCTTGATCCACGGCTTGGTCGCGCCCACGAGCTCCTTGAGCGCCTCCACCTTGACGTAGACGGTGTCGCCCTGCAGCACGGCGCGCACGCCGCCCGGCAGGCTCTTCCCGCCCATGTCGACGGTGTCCAGGGTGAGGTCCACGGCGAGCTGGGGCTTGCTCTGGTAGAGCATGCGTCCCTGCACCTTGCCCGAGCCCTCCTGCGGGTGCGTGACGTTCACCACGGCGTCGACCGTGTAGCTGCTGACCTCGGAGGTCTTCTGCGCGGCCTGCGCGAGCACCTCAGAGGCGGCCAGGTTGACCTGGATGGGCTGGGCGTTCGATCCACAACCGGCGACCGCCGCCACGACGAGCGCGGCACCGGCCGCAGTGAGTCCTATCGTGCGCTTCAGCATGTCTTGACCCTACTTTTAAGTGGCATCGCCGTAGCGACTTCCCCTCATAAATAAGGGAAAACCCAGGGTTATCCCCCACACCCCTCACACATTCCCTGCACAACTCGACTCAGCCCAGGCCCACCTGCCTGAAGACCTCGGGCAAGCCACCCCAGCCCGGCGCCGCGAGGCGGAAAGCCACCACACCGCTATCACGGCCCTGCCCACCGCCCGAGCGCACCCGACGCCGCCGCACGCGCCCGTCTCAAGGCGCCCGGCCCCGCGCGGCTCCCCAGCCGCGGGTGGGCCGTGGTGCGGGTGGGCCGTGGTGCGGGCCGCCGTGCGGGAAACCGCGGCCTGCCCCAGGGAAAAGAAAGAGCCCCGCCCGAAACCGGGCGAGGCTCGATCAGAAAAACGCTTACGCGTCGAGCTCAGCGGTGAGGCCGCGCGTGACGTTCGGGTCGACCGGGACGCCGGGGCCCATGGTCGTGGAGAACGTGACCTTCTTCAGGTAGCGCCCCTTGGCCGCGGACGGCTTGAGACGCAGCACCTCGTCAAGGGCGGCGGCGTAGTTCTCGATGAGCTGGCGCTCGCCGAACGACGTCTTGCCGATGATGAAGTGGAGGTTGGCCTGGCGGTCGGTGCGGAACTCGATCTTGCCGCCCTTGATCTCCGTGACGGCCTTGGCGACGTCGGGCGTCACCGTGCCGGTCTTGGGGTTGGGCATGAGACCACGCGGACCGAGCACGCGACCCAGGCGACCGACCTTGCCCATCATGTCGGGCGTGGCCACCACGGCGTCGAACTCGTTGAGCCGGTTGCCCTTGGAGATCTCGTCGATCAGCTCGTCGGCGCCGACGATGTCGGCGCCCACCTCGCGGGCCGCCTCGGCACGGTCACCGGTCGCGAAGACCAGGACCCGGGCGGTCTTGCCGGTGCCGTGCGGGAGGTTGACCGTGCCGCGCACGATCTGGTCGGCCTTACGAGGGTCGACGCCCAGCCGCAGCGCGACCTCGACGGTGGCGTCGAACTTGGTGGTCGACGTCTCCTTGGCCAGCTTCGCTGCCTCGATGGGCGTGTAGAGCTTGTCGCGGTCGACCTTGCCGGCCGCGTCCTTGTGCGCCTTGCTGCGCTTCATTGCTAACTCCTAGTGGTACGCGGGCCCGAGGGCCCTCCCACAACGTCTGGAAAGGGTGTTACTCGGCGACGGTGATGCCCATCGACCGGGCGGTGCCGGCGATGATCTTCTCGGCCGCCTCGATGTCGTTGGCGTTGAGGTCGGGCATCTTCGTCTCGGCGATGCTGCGCAGCTGCTCGCGGCTGAGCTTGCCCACCTTGTCGCGGTGCGGGACCGCGCTGCCCTTGTCGAGACCCAGGGCCTTCTTGATCAGCTCAGGCGCCGGCGGCGTCTTCGTGATGAAGGTGAAGCTGCGGTCTTCGAAAATGGTGATCTCAACGGGGATGATGTTGCCCCGCTGGGACTCCGTCGCAGCGTTGTACTGCTTGACGAAGTCCATGATGTTCACACCGTGGGGACCGAGCGCGGTACCCACCGGCGGCGCCGGGGTGGCCTGTCCAGCGGGGAGCTGGACCTTCACCAGAGCGGCGATTTTCTTCTTCGGAGGCATTTGTCCTTCTCCGGGTCCTGATTGCGATGCCTGTCAGGGCCAGCGGATTGCAGCCCTGACACGTCGGAGGCCGCCCTCATGATCAGGCGGCCGACCGAACGTCTCAGTGTATGTGATTGTCCTAGATCTTCGAGACCTGGTTGAACGAGAGCTCAACCGGGGTCTCGCGGCCGAAGATCGAGACGAGCACCTTGAGCTTCTGCGACTCGGGGCTGATCTCGCTCACCGAGGCCGGCAGCGTGGCGAACGGGCCGTCCATGACCGTGACGGACTCGCCGATCTCGAACTCGACCGCGGGGCCGGCGCTCGCCTTGGAGGCGGCCTTCTTGGTCTCCTCGGTCGGCTCGGGCGCCAGCAGCTTGGCGACCTCGTCGAGGCTGAGCGGGCTCGGCTTGTTGGACAGGCCGACGAAGCCGGTCACACCGGGCGTGTTACGCACGGCGGCCCAGGACTCGTCGGTCAGCTCCATGCGCACCAGCACGTAGCCGGGCAGCACGCGCTCCTTGACCGGCACCTTCTTGCCGCTCTTGAACTCCTGGACGGTGTGCGTCGGCACCTCGACCTGGTAGATGTAGTCCTCCATGTTGAGCGACACGTTGCGGCTCTCGATGTTGGACTTCACGCGATTCTCGTAACCGGCGTAGGAGTGGATGACGTACCACTCACCGGGAAGGCCGCGCAGCGAGCTCTTGAACTCCTCGACGGGATCGACGTCGGGAAGAACCGTCTCGTCCTCGACGTCGGAAGCCTCGGCTGCCTCGTCGCTCTCCGCGACCTCGGCCTCCTCCTGGAGCTCCGCCTCCTCGGCGGACTCCTCAGTGGCCTCTTCCAGCTCGTCGTCCCACTCCTCGCGGGACTCGCCGGCCGGAACTGAAGACTCGGACACGGTGACTCTTCCTCTTTCGTCGTATCGAACTGGCGACTCCGTCAGCTGTCACCGGCGGCGTCTCGATCAGCCGCCGCCGAAGACCTTGAGGACTGCCCATCCCAGGGCGCTGTCGAGCCCGTACACGATCGCCACCATGATCAGAACGAATACCAGAACGACCGTGGTGTAGGTGATGAGATCCTTGCGTGTCGGCCAGATGACCTTGCGGAGCTCGTTGACGACCTGCCGATAGAAAAGGGCAGGCGAAGTGCGCGTCTTCTTCTCGCCACTCGGCTTGTCTGCGGTCTCGCCGCGCGTGTCGATCGCCACAGTCCTCACCTGAATCTGTCGTATCCAACGCAGTTTTGCGGCGCGCTTACACGCCCATTATTGCGCGGACCGCACTCGCAGGGCACGAGGGACTCGAACCCCCAACCGCCGGTTTTGGAGACCGGTGCGCTACCAATTGCGCCAGTGCCCTATGTCGCTAGACCAGACTACCCTGATCGACCCACTGCCTGGACCGAACCGCTCGCCGACATGCGGTGCGGAAGGACCGATCGAAAGCATACGGGTGATTGCCGGGTACGTCGAACCCAATCCCGATCGCCCAGGTCACCGAGCACATGGGACCATGGAACCATGTCCACCCGACCCCGCGTCTCCGCGAGAATCTCCGCTATTTCCGAGTCCGCCACGCTCGCCGTGGACGCCAAGGCCAAGGCGATGAAGGCGGCCGGGCGGCCCGTCATCGGCTTCGGCGCGGGCGAGCCCGACTTCCCGACGCCCGGCTACATCGTCGAGGCGGCGATCCAGGCCGCCCGCGAGCCGCGCTTCCACAAGTACACGCCGGCGGGCGGCCTGCCCGAGCTCAAGCAGGCCATCGCCGACAAGACCCGGCGCGACTCCGGCTACGCGGTCGAGGCCTCGCAGGTGCTGGTCACCAACGGCGGCAAGCAGGCGGTCTACGAGGCGTTCGCGACGCTGCTCGACCCGGGTGACGAGGTCCTGGTCGTGGCGCCCTACTGGACCACCTATCCCGAGGCGATCAAGCTGGCCGGCGGCGTGCAGGTCGACGTCGTGACCGACGAGTCCACCGGCTACCTGGCGAGCGTCGAGCAACTGGAGGCCGCGCGGACGGAGCGGACGAAGGTCCTGCTGTTCGTCTCGCCGTGCAACCCGACGGGCGCCGTCTACTCCCGCGAGCAGACGGAGGCGATCGGCCGCTGGGCGGCCGAGCACGGCCTGTGGGTCGTCACGGACGAGATCTACGAGCACCTCGTGTACGGCGGCGCCGAGTTCACCAGCATCGCCACGGCCGTGCCCGAGCTGGGCGACCGGGTCGTGATCCTCAACGGCGTGGCCAAGACCTACGCGATGACCGGCTGGCGCGTGGGCTGGCTGATCGGCCCCGCAGACGTCGTCAAGGCGGCCACCAACCTGCAGTCCCACGCCACCTCCAACGTCGCCAACGTCTCCCAGGTGGCCGCGCTGGCCGCCGTGTCCGGCGACCTGTCGGCGGTGGCGGAGATGCGCACGGCGTTCGACCGGCGCCGCCAGACGATGGTCCGGATGCTCAACGAGATCCCGGGCGTGTTCTGCCCGGAACCGAAGGGGGCGTTCTACGCGTACCCGTCGGTCAAGGAGCTGATCGGCAAGGAGCTGCGCGGCCGGCGGCCGCGGTCGTCCGGTGAGCTGGCCGAGCTGATCCTGGAGGAGGCCGAGGTGGCGGTGGTGCCGGGCGAGGCGTTCGGGACGCCGGGCTACTTCCGCCTGTCGTACGCGCTGGGCGACGACGACCTGGTCGAGGGCGTCAGCCGGGTGGCCAAGCTGCTGTCAGAGGCGCACTAGTCGTTCAGGGCGCCTGGTCCAGGGCGACGCCGGCGGCGACGTGCCTGATCTGGGCGGCCAGGCCGGGCGTCGCGGCGATGTAGACCGCGGTGCCGGGCCGCTGCAGCCACATGAAGTTGCGCACGCCGGTGCGCGTGTTCCAGCGCAGCGCCGGCATGCCCCGGTACGTCGTCAGCGACGACCTGGCGACCAGCGTGACGAACTCCTCGGCGGTCCGCGCCCCGCACACGACGCCGACGTACATCTGCTCGTCCTCGCGCCGCCAGATCACGCCCTTGGCCTCCAGCGGGCGGGTGAGCGAGCCCAGGCGGCCGAACGAGCCCGCCCTGGTCATCCCCTCGGGCATGGCGGGCAGCCCCACATTGGTCTGGCCGCAGGCCAGCCGGACGCCCTGGTGCGGGACGTGCGCGGAGGACGGCGGCGAGGCGATCGCCTCGGGCGCGGGCACGTCGTCCGCGCCGCACCCGCCCAGCGCGAACATGAGGAGCACCGCTGCCAGACGCCGCATCGACCCCCCAAGGAACGCATGGAAAAGGCTCTCAGTCTCCTACAGGACTCTTGACTGAGGCAGCAATTGCCACCAGTTCGCCACCGAGGGAGTCGCTGACCCGGATCCACGCCCCCGTGCCCGCGCGCTCCATCCAGATGATCATCCGGCCGCCGTTCGGATGCCTGCCGACCACGGCGGGCCTGCCGCGCACGGTGACGGGGCGGGCGTCGAGCAGAGCGGCCTTCCTGGTGTAGCTCACCCAGTCGGCGGCGGGCTCGACCTGGGCCTCCACGAACCGCTGGGCCGAGCCGAACCTGGCCCACGACCCCTTCGGCTTGACGGACCCCCCGCCGCTGCGCTCCAGCCCCGCGGGGAGGTAGGTGAGCCAGAGATCATCGGAGACCACCGCGAGGGTGGCCTCGGCGACGGAGGCCCCGACCATGACAGGGCCCTCCACAGGGGCCGGGCGCGGACGCCCGAACCCCGAGGAGAAGAGCGCGTAGATGATCAGAGATGTCGCCGCGAAGGCCAGCGCCGTGAGCGCCGCGCGGCCTCCCTGCCCGATGCCGGCAGGCCCCTCAGGGATCATGCAAGGTTGATCCCCCGTTCGGCCTCATCCGTACCGCAGGTTCAGCCGGTCGCGCGGATGCCTTCCGCGATCTTCTTCGCCTCGGCCGGGCCGTCCACGTCCTTGGCGTAGTCGGGGCTGAGGCACACCTCGACCGCGAGCCCGTCGCGCAGCTTCCAGGTGACCGTGAGCGTGCCCTCCGACACGACCTCGCCGCCCTCACCGAGCGTCGCCAGGCGTGCCTTCGCGCCGCCGATGTCCACGGTCTCGGCGCCGGCCTTGGGGAAGCGGGCCATGGCGCTCTTGGCGGCCTCTCCCTCGAACACGATCACCTGTACGGAGTAGCGCCCAGGCTCGTTGCCCGGCTTGTCATAAGTAGTGGTGAAACTGTGCTTGCCGAACCCGTCCTTGCCCGACCACTTGCCCCATTCGAGCCCTTCCGGCAGGTAATCCAGGCGGATGCCGCCGAACTCCCGCCCGTCGCCCAGATCACCCAGATCCTGCGGCATCGTGACAGGAGGCGGCTCCAGGGTGAGCTCGACATGGCTGCCGGGAGCGACCTGCTCCCCGGCCGCGGGCTTCTGCCCGATCACCCGGTTGTTCCGCACCTCCATCGCCGCCATGTCGGCCAGCAGTCCGGCCGCGCGCAGGAGGTTCGCCGCCTCGGTGGCGGGCTTGCCCGTCACGTCCGGCACGGTCACGTCGTTGCGCACCACGGCCCGGTCCTGGCCGGTCGCGGCCTCCCCTCCGGCGGGTTCCCCGGAGTTCAGCGCCACGGGCACGGCCACCGCCACCGCCGCCGTGACGAGCGCCGCGCCCGCCACGCGGAAGCGGAGCACGCGCGAGCGGTTGCCGCGCCGTACGGACCTGCCCAGGTCCGGCGGAGCCTGCACGTCGGCGACGTGCGCCCGCATGGCGTCCGCGAGGTCGTCCTCGATCCTCATCTGGTCACTTCCTTTGCGACAGTCATGTTTTCGCGGACCCTGGCGAGCCCCCGCGCCGCCTGGCTCTTCACGGTCCCGACCGAGCAGCCCAGCAGGGCCGCGGTGTCCCCTTCCGACTGGTCCTCCCAGTAGCGCAGGACGAGCACGGCCCGCATCTTGGGCGGCAGCCTGCGCAGCTCCCTGATGAGCGCGTGGCGCAGGTCCAGGTCGGGAGTGTCGGCGGCGGTCTCGGGCGGCCGGGCGAAGGTGATCTCCTGCACGATCTTGCGCCGCCGCGCCTTGCTGATCGCCGCGTTCACGACGACCTTGCGCGCGTAGGCCTCCGGGTTGTCCCATCTGATCCGCGGCCAGTGCCGGTAGACCTTCTCCAGCGCGTGCTGCACCAGGTCCTCGGCGTCGTGCTCGGTCGCTCCGCAGACCAGGATCGCGGTGCGCAGCAGCGAGGTGCTCCGGGCGGCCAGGAACTCGTCGAAGGCCGCTTCATCGTCATCTGTCATGAGCGAAGGTCCCCTTTCGCCCTCCCCAACGCGCGAAGCGGTCCCGGGGTTGAGTGGCAAGATATGCAAATGGCAAGGCCCCTGAACACGCTGCCCAAGGCGCATCTACACCTGCATTTCACCGGATCGATGCGGCATTCCACGCTTATCGAGCTGGCCAGGGAGCAGGGGCTGCACCTGCCGGACGCACTGGAGGAGGACTGGCCGCCCAAGCTGCGGGCCACCGACGAGCGCGGGTGGTTCAGGTTCCAGCGGCTGTACGACATCGCCAGGTCCGTGCTGACCCGTTCCGAGCACGTCTACCGGCTGCTGCGCGAGACGGCCGAGGACGAGGCGGCGGCCGGGTCCCGGTGGCTGGAGATCCAGGTGGACCCGTCGGGGTACGCGCAGCGGTTCGGCGGGCTGACGGCGACGCTGGAGCTGACGCTGGACGCGGCGCGCCTGGCGGCCGAGCACGCGGGGATCGGGATCGCGGTGGTCGTGGCGGCCAACAGGACCCGCCACCCGCTCGACGCGAACACGCTGGCCCGGCTCGCGACCCAGTACGCCGGCAAGGGCGTGGTGGGGTTCGGGCTGTCCAACGACGAGCGGCGGGGCGAGGCGAGGGACTTCGAGCGGGCGTTCAGGATCGCCAAGCGGGGCGGGCTGCTGTCCGTGCCGCACGGGGGCGAGCTGCTGGGCCCGCGCAGCGTGGCGCAGTGCGTGGACGACCTGGACGCGGACCGGGTCGGGCACGGGGTGCGGGCGGCGGAGGACGAGCGGCTCATGCACCGGCTGGCCGACCGGCAGATCTGCTGCGAGGTCTGCCCCACCTCCAACGTGGGCCTGGGGGTGGCCGAGCGGGCCGCCGACGTGCCGCTGCGGCGGCTGTTCGACGCGGGCGTGCCGATCGCCCTGGGGTCCGACGACCCGCTGCTGTTCGGCGCGCGGCTGCTGAGCCAGTACGAGCTGGCCAGGGACGTCTACGGCTTCAGCGACGCGGAGCTGGCCGAGCTGGCCCGCCAGTCCGTACGCGCCTCCGCGGCCCCCGAGCCGGTGCGCAAGGAGCTGCTCGCGGGCGTGGACGAGTGGCTGACGAGCTCACCCGAGTGACGTGGCGACGCGGACGGCCTCTTCCTCGGTCTTGACGCCTTCCAGGCGGTAGTTCAGGGCGTCCTGCTGCCAGATGAGGGTGGGGCCCGCCTGGCGCAGGGGGATCTCGGTGCCGTCCTGGCGGCTGAGGTAGCCGAGGGGGTGCGCCCCCGGGACCCACCAGGCCTGGTACGGCCCGACCTTGGTGTAGTCGGGCCAGGGCGGGCCGAGCTTCTTGAAGAGCACCGGGTCCAGGCCGCCGTCGAACTGGTCGAGCCGGATGCCGCCCGGCCAGAACATCGACACGACCCGGCCCCTGTCGGACACCGTGGTGCGCTCGGGCTCCCCCAGCGCCTTCGGCGTCCTGACCCGGAACTTCACCTCGGCCTTCAGATCGTCCTGGTCCACGGGGTGCTCGTACGGCAGGGGCGTGACGCCGGTGACGGCCTTGGGCGGCGCGTCGCCGATCCGGAGCTCGATCCCGGCGAAGCGCAGGATCCGTACCACCGCCGCCCGCCCCTGGGGGGTCGCGGCCGTGATCGCGATGACGACGAGGACGACGGCCGTGACGACCTTCCACCTCGCGCGCCGGCGGCGCCGCACCGGGGAGTGCGGCCGGACGGGGCCGCTGACGGGGCCGTGGGCCGGATCGGGCACCTCATCGCGCGAAGCCTCGTCCGGAGCCTCCAGGCGGGCGCGTACGGCCGCGGCGACGTCGGCGGGCGGCGGGCCGGGGACGTCGAGGAGGTCGCCGAGCGCCAGGAGTTCGGCCTCCAGGTCGTCGAAAGGCTCACGCGAGTTCATTGCCCACCTCCTCCCTCAGCCGGGCCAGCCCCCGATGCGTGCTGGACTTGACGGTGCCCACGGGCCAGTCGAGCACCTGCGCCGTCTCCGCCTCGGTCAGCTGTAAGAAGTACCGGCAGACGACGGCCTGACGTTCCCGCTCGGGCAGCCGGCGTACCGCCTCCAGCAGGCGCGAGCGCCGGTCGCCGGCCACCGCGGTGCCCTCGGGGTCGTCGGGCGCGGCCAGGGACGCCGTGGCGCTCAACCGTAAGGCCAGCTCGGAGCGGCGCCCCCGCGACCTGGTCAGGTTGTGGGTCTCGTTGGCCACGATCCGCAGCAGCCAGGGGCGGAACGGCGAGTCCTTGCGGAAGCCCGGCAGATGCCGGAAGGCCTTGACGAACGCCTCCTGCACCACGTCCTCGGCCTCGTCCCCCGCCCCCAGCATGAAAGCGGTACGGTGGGCGAGCGCGCTGTAGCGGGCGACCAGCACCTCATAGGCGGCTTGGTCACCGGCGAGCGAGCGCTCGATCGCCTCGTCGTCGTTCATGGCGAGTCAGATTCCACCCCATTCGAGGTGCCCCGGGGAAGGGTCTTTCGCGTATCGGGTGAACGTCACCAGTGATCGGGGCATTAGACTCGGGCAATCCATGAGCCCCCCGAGAAGGAACGGGACTATGTCTGGGTATGACCGTGTAGTGCAACCGGCGGCCGGTGACGAGGCCCTGGAGAACCACCTAGGTGGGGACGAGGCCAAGAACTATCGGCAGTACGAGCTGGACATGGTCGCCCCGCATGTCGGCCGTTCGATGCTGGAGATCGGCTCCGGCCTCGGCCACTTCGCCGAGGCGTTCCTGCCGCGGCTCGACAGGCTGGTCGTGAGCGACTTCGACCCCTACTGCGTCGAGCAGCTGGAAAAGCGGTTCGCGGGCCGCGACGACATCGACGTCCTGCAGTTCGGGCTGCCGACGAACATCCCGCTTGAGGACAAGGTCGACACCGTCGTCATGATGAACGTCCTTGAGCACATCGAGGACGACGCCGAGGCGCTGCGCTCGCTGGCCCGGGTCACGCTGCCGGGCGGGCGGATCATCATCTGGGTCCCCGGCTACATGCAGCTCTACGGAGACTTCGACCGCAAGGTGGGCCACGTCCAGCGCTACACGCCCAAGACGCTCGGCGCGACGGTCGCCAAGGCGGGCCTGGACATCGAGGTGCTCAAGCCGATCAACTTCCTGGGCGGCATCGCCTGGTGGGCCGCCGTGCGCCGGGGCGGCGTCGGCTACCCCGACCCGCGCCTGGTCAAGATCTACGACCGCACGGTGGTCCCGACGACCCGCTTCATCGAGCGGTTCATCAGGCCACCGTTCGGCCAGACGGTCTTCTGCGTGGCACGGGTGCCCCAGCCCAAGGCGTAGGCGCTACTTGATCGACCCGGCCGTGAGGCCGCCCACCACTTTCCGCTCGATCAGCGCGAAGAGGATGATCACGGGGATGGTGGCGATCACCGACCCGGCGAACAGGTTCTGCCAGTCCACCTGGTACTGACCGATGAACGAGTTGAGCGCCACCGTGAGCGGCTGGTTCTCCGGCGTCGTGGTCAGGGTCAGGGCGACCACGAACTCGTTCCAGGCGGCGATGAAGGTGAAGATCAGCGCCGTGATCACGCCGGGCAGGGCCAGCGGCAGCGTGATCCTGAACAGCGCACCGAAGCGCCCGTTCCCGTCGATGAACGCCGCCTCCTCCAGCTCGCGCGGGATCGAGGCGAAGTACGCGTTCAGGATCCACACCGCGAACGCCAGGTTGAACCCGCCGTTCACGAGGATCAGCGACCAGATCGAGTCCACCAGCCCGAACTGGAAGAACTCGCGGTAGATGCCGACCAGCATGGCCGTGGGCTGGAACATCTGGGTGATCAGCACGAGGATCAGGAAGGCCGTGCGCCCCCTGAAGTTGTGCCGGGCCGAGTAGTACGCGGCCGGCAGCGCCACCAGGAGCACCAGCACGGTCGAGCCGCCGGCGACCTTGAGCGTCACCCACAGGTTGCCGGCCAGGCCGCCGGCCCAGAAGTTGGCGAGGTTCGACCACACCCACTCCTTCGGCCAGAACGACACCTCGCGCAGCGACTCCTGCGAGCGCAGCGAGGTGAGCAGCATCACCACGTACGGGAACAGGAAGACGAACGCGACGACGTACGCGGCGGCCGCGACGAGCACGGTCTTGAGCTTCGGCATGCTGCGTCGTCGCGCCGGCCTGACGTGGTGGCGCGGCCGGGTGGCCTGCGACGGCAGGGTCTTGATCGCCATCACGCCACCTCCTTGTTCCAGCGGGAGACCTTGAGGAAGATCGCGGTCAGGATGATCACCATGCCGAAGTTGACGACGGACATGGCCGCCGACTCGCCGATGTTCGAGCCCTTGAGGATGAACATGAGGATCGTCGAGGTGGCCGTGGAGTAGCCGGGCTGGCCGTGCGTCATGGCCCAGATGATCGGGAAGCTGTTGAAGACGTTCATGACGTTGATGAGCGCCGCCACGGTGAGCGCGGGCCGCAGCAGCGGCAGCGTGATCGACCAGTACGTCCGGAACCGGGTGGCTCCGTCCATCTTGGCCGCCTCATAGACGTCGGCGGGGATCGTCGCCAGCCCGGCCAGCAGCGCGTACGTGGTGAACGGCACCGACACGAAGACGGCCACGAACACCAGCCACGGCATCGCGGTGGAGGCGTCGCCGAGCTGGTCGGCCGAGGCCCCGCCCATCGCGTCGATCAGCCCCAGCTTCAGCCGGATCTGGTTGATCACGCCGACCTCGGGGTCGAGCATCCACTTGAAGATGATCGCCGTCATCAGCACCGACGCGGCCCACGGCGCGATCAGCGCCCACCGGGCCGCCTTGCGCAGCGGGAAGTTCTGGTTGAACAGCTGGGCGAGGGCCAGCGAGATCAGCACGGTGAGCGCGACGACCGCGACCACCCAGATCACGCTGCGGACCATGATGTCGGCGAAGTCCTTCTCACCGAACAGCTTCTCGTAGTTCGCGAAGCCGTTGCCCCCCTGGACCACCCCGAACCGGCTGATCTTGAGGAACGATGACCTGATCATCTCGATCACGGGCCAGAGCACGACCAGCGCGATCAGCACCACGGCGGGCCCGACCCACGCGAGGGGCTCCAGGGCGCGCAACCTTCTCATGAGCAACCTTCCAAGACGGTGCGGCCGGCACCGCGGAGAGCGCCGGCCGCACGGGCCCCCGACGTATCAGCCGGCCGCTTCGGCGGTCTTCTGCAGCTCACCGAGGACCTTGGCCGGGTCGTCCTTGACGGCCCCGCCGATGGTCTGCTTGATCGCCGGGTTCACCTCGGCCCACTTGGGGTCCTGGAAGGGGTAGAAGCTGGCGTTGGGCAGCGCGTCGAGGAACGGCTTGAGCTTCTCGTCGCCCGACAGCTTCTGGATGCCGCCGTTGGTGACGGGCAGCAGCTTGTACGTGTCCGAGATCTTCTGGGCGGCGCTGCCGGTGTAGAAGAAGTCGAAGAACTTCTTGATCTCGGCGCCGTGGCCGTTCTTGTTGAACGCCATGATCCAGTCCATGACGCCGAGCGTGGTGTCGAGCGGGCCGCTCTTGCCGGGGATCGGCGCGACGCCGTAGTTCTTCAGCCCGGCCGCGTCGAAGATCGGGATGGACATGGGGCCGCCGTTGACCATGCCGACCTTGCCCGCGCCGAAGTCCTCCCAGACCGTCTTACGGTCCTTGGTGCCCGGGTTGGGGGTGGTCAGGCCCGCGTCGACCAGGCCCTTCATGTACGTGAACGTCTCGACGTTCTGCGGCGAGTTGATCGCCCACTTGCCGGAGGCGTCCTTGTAGCCGCCGCCGTTGCCCAGCAGCCACAGGAACGACTCGCCCTGGGCCTCCTCCTGGCCGAGAGGCAGGCCGAACGGCTGCGTGACGCCGGCCTTCTTCAGCTTCTCGGCGTCGGCCTTCAGCTCGTCCCAGGTCTTCGGCGGCTCGGCGATGCCGGCCTTCTGGAACAGGTCCTTGTTGTAGAACAGCGCCCGCGCGGAGGAGACGAACGGGATGCCGTACGCGGTGCCGTCGACCTTGCCGAACTCGGCGAACTTCTGCAGCATGTCGCCCGAGACGTTCGGCGACAGCACCTCGTCCACCTTGTAGAGCAGCCCGTCCTTGACGAAGCCGGAGTAGTCGCCGGTCTGCAGGATGTCGGGCACCTGGCCGTTCTGGACCATGGTGGCGACCTGCTTGTCGATGTCGTTCCAGTTGATGACCTGGACGTCGACCTTGATGTTCGGGTTGGCCGCCTGGAACTCGTCCACGACGCCCTTCCAGAACGTCTCGCCCGAGTTCGGCTTGCCGGGGCCGTCGCCGTAGTCGGCGGCGACCATCTTCAGGGTGACCGGTCCGCCGCCCGACGCCTGCGTGTTGCCTCCGCCACCGCCGGAACCGCCGGAGCCGCAGCTGGACAGGACCAGCATCGTGGCAAGGCCGAGAGCGGCGCCGCCCACAAGCTTCATGTTCACTGGAGATACCGCCTTCTCGTCGGACGGGTGCTGGTCCGTACCAGCCAACGGACCCCGTCCTGGGGGATGGGGCACGCGAGCGTACAGCTCGACGCGTTTGCGCCAGCGTAAGCCTGGATCGACAAGCCGGTCTATACCGGCTCGTATCAGTTTGAAAACGCTGAGGGCCGAGAAACCTCACAACCGGTCTAGACCGGGCGTCAGAGGATCTTTCTCCGGATGCTCTCCCCACCCTGCGGCGTGCCGATCCACGGGCCCTCGATGGAGGGGTCGAGGATGCCTTCCTCGACGAACCCGTAGCGGCCGTCGAGCACATATCCGGCCAGCCGCACGTCGCCCGCGTCGCTGTTGTCCCAGAGCCGGTCGAACAGCGCGTCCACGCGGCGTCGTGCCTGGTGGCAGAAGGTGTCGGCGAGCTCGTACGGCCGTCGCCCGAGGTCCCTGGAGTCCTCTTCCGCCTTGACGCACACGGCGGTCATGGCGAACAGCTCGGCCCCGATGTCCACGAGCCTGCCGAGGAACGACTGCTTGTGCTCCAGCCGGCCCTGCCAGCGCGACATGCCGTAGAAGGTGGACCTGGCCAGCTTGCGGCTGGTCCGCTCCACGAAGCGCAGGTGCGCGGCCAGCGGGCCGAAGTCGCCGTACGACGCGGGCAGGTTGCCGGTGCCGGCCACCAGCGTGGGCAGCCACCTGGCGTAGAAGCCGCCGGCCCGGCGCAGGGCCTGGGCGCGTTCCTGGCGGGAGGCCTCCGGGTTGATCAGCTCCCCGGCGGCCGACAGGTGCGCGTCCACCGCCTCCCGGGTGATCATCAGGCGCATGATCTCCGAGGAGCCCTCGAAGATGCGGTTGATGCGGGAGTCGCGCAGCATCTGCTCGGCGGGCACGCCGCGCTCGCCGCGCGCCACGAGCGACTCGGCGGTCTCGTAGCCGCGCCCGCCCCTGATCTGGACCAGTTCGTCGAGCGCCTGGTACGACAGCTCCGAC
This sequence comes from Nonomuraea sp. NPDC052116, assembly GCF_040680035.1. Classification (NCBI taxonomy): domain Bacteria; kingdom Bacillati; phylum Actinomycetota; class Actinomycetes; order Streptosporangiales; family Streptosporangiaceae; genus Nonomuraea; species Nonomuraea sp. NPDC052116. Next base: position 25,223 of record NZ_JBFAWA010000051.1, read on the forward strand.
GCGTACAGCTTGGCCAGCGCCGCCTCGATCCTGATGTCGTTGCGCTGGTCGTCGGCCAGGCGGCTGGTGAGCTCGCAGAGGGCTTCGAGCGCGTACGCGGTCGCCGCGATGAACGCGATCTTCGTGGCCACGGCCTCGTGCTCGCCGACCTTGCGCCCCCACTGCACGCGCTCGTTGCCCCACTCGCGGGCGATCTTGACTGCCCACTTGGCGTTGCCCGCGCACGTGGCCGGCAGCGACAGGCGGCCGGTGTTCAGCGTGGTCAGGGCGATCTTCAGCCCCTGCCCCTCGCGCCCGATCAGGTTCTTGGCCGGCACCCTGACCTGGGAGAACTCGGTGACCCCGTTCTCGATGCCGCGCAGCCCCATGAAGCCGTTGCGCCGCTTGACCGTGATGCCGGGAGAGTCGGCCTCGACCACGAACGCGCTGATCTTCTTGCCGGTCCTGGCCATGACCACCAGGAGGTCGGCGACGACGCCGTTCGTCGTCCACAACTTGACGCCGTCGAGCACGTAGTCGTCGCCGTCGCGGACGGCGGTGGTGGACAGGCGCGCCGGGTCGGAGCCCACGTCGGGCTCGGTCAGCAGGAACGCGGAGATCTCGCCCGCCGCGCACCTCGGCAGGAACTCCCGCTTCTGCTCCTCGGTCCCGAACAGCTTGAGCGGCTGCGGCACCCCGATCGACTGGTGCGCCGACAGCAGCGTGGCCAGCGCCGGGCAGTACGAGCCGACGAGCATGAGGGTGCGGCAGTAGTACAGGTAGGGCAGCCCGAGCCCGCCGTACTCCTCGCTGATCGTGATCCCGAAGGCCCCGAGCGCCGCGAGCCCCTTGACCACCTCGTCGGGCACCTGCGCGGTCCGCTCGATGAGCGCGGGATCGACATGGGCGTCGAGGTAGCGCCGCACCGCCCTGACGAACTCCTCACCCCGCTTGGTCGCCTCTTCGGACAGCGTCGGCACGGGGTACACGAGATCCAGCCGGTAGTCTCCGAGGAAGAGCTGCTTGGCGAAGCTCGGCCGCGTCCACTCCTTCTCGCGGGCCTGCTCGCCGACCTCCCTGGACTCCGCGTACTTGGCGTGCTCGGTCATAGCACCTCCCGACGATCCGCCGTCCTGTGCTAGGAGTACTGCCCGCCTGACGGCGCCTCATCGCTCGATTCTGTACGAACGGCGAACATTCGCTTTCAGAGCCCCGATCGCCACCAGTGTGAGCACGGCGGGCACCACGAGATAGGCACCGCAGAACACCAGCGCCACGAGCGACAGCCCGGCGCCCACCACGGCCGTGTTCCGGTGCCGCCCCGCGGGCAGCATCCGCACGGCCGCCACCACGCCCGCCGCCGTGACCGCGGCCAGGCAGGCCGAGGTGGCCCGCATGAGCAGGTCCAGATCCACCGCCCACACCAGCACGGGCACGCTGAGCACGGCGAGCAGCCCCAGGCTCCGGTACGGCGTCTCGCCCGGCGCCCCGCCCTTGGCGAACCAGCCCGGCAGCGCCCCGTCCCTGGCCATGGCCGCGCCCAGCCGGGAGGCCCCGGCGAGATAGGTGTTGACCGCGCCGAAGGTCAGCAGCACCGCCACCACCCCGGTGACCGGCCGCGCGGCCGGACCGATGCCGGTCTCCAGCATGGCGGTGAGCGGCACGCCGGTCATGCCGGGGCCGAGCACGCCGACGGAGGTGACCGACACGCCCACGTACAGGATCCCGATCACGACGAGCGTCACCGCGGTGGCCCGGACCAGCCCGTTCCCCTTGCCGGCGAACTCGGCCGACAGGTGGCTGGCCGCCTCCCAGCCGACGACGGCGAACAGGAGCACGCCGGCCGCGTCCGCCACGCCCGCGGCGCCATACGGGGCGAAGGGGGTGAAGTTGCCCGGGTCGGCGTGCGGCGCGGCGGTGATCACGGCCGTGGCCAGGAGCGCGACGAGCAGGATGACGAGGCCGATCTGCAACCGTCCCGAGGCGCGCAGCCCGGCGGCGTTGGCGGCGAAGGCGGCCCCCAGGATCAGGCAGGCGGCCAGGGTGGCGTCCATGCCCAGCGTGGCCTCGACGTACTGGCCGCCGACCAGCGCGCCGGCGACGGTGCCGATGGGGACGGCGCCGTAGAACCACCAGCCGACCACGGCGGAGGCGTGCCGGCCGAACGCGAGCCCGGCGAAGCTCGCCACTCCCCCGCCGTCGGGGTATCTGGCGCCGAGCGCGGCGAAGGTCAGCGCGACGGGGACGCTCAGCGCGAGCAGCCCGGCCCAGGCCAGCACGGACGCGGGCCCCGCGGCAGCGGCGGCGAGGTGCGGCAGCACCAGCATCCCCGGCCCCAGGACCGCCCCGACCAGCAGTGCCGTGCCGTGTCCTGCGCCTATGCGATGTTCCGACATGCAGCCGAAACTAATGCACTCATTCGGCACCAACCCCTGTCAGTCGAACGAATGGCCGGAACCACATGACACCATCCACTCATGGACGAACTTGATTCGGAAATCGTGCGGCTGCTCCAAACGGATGCGCGGCAGTCCAACCGGGAGCTGGCCCGGCAGCTCGGCGTCGCGCCCTCCACCTGTCTGGAGCGGGTCAGGTCGCTCACCCGGCGCGGCGTCATCCGCGGCTACCACGCCGAGATCGACCCGGCCGCGCTCAACCGGAGCGTGCAGGCCATGATCATGGTCCAGGTACGGCCCCTGAGCCGGGCGGTGATCAACGCGTTCAAGTCGTCGGCGGCGGCGATGCCGGAGGTGCTCAGCGTGTTCGTGCTGGCGGGCGGGGACGACTTCCTCCTGCACGTGGCGGTGCAGGACCTGGACCACCTGCACTCGTTCCTGCTCGACCGGCTGAGCAAGCGCAAGGAGATCGTCGGCTTCCGCACGTCGGTGATCTTCCAGCAGGTGCACAACACCGTCCCGGAGCGCCTGACCTGACTTTCGTCAGGGGTGGTACTGGACGGTCGGCCGATCCGGAGGGCGGGGGCGACTTCCTAGGTTTCTCTTCGTGATAGCAGTGAAGTCCCTCCTGATCGGCCTCTCGACGGCGCTGACCCTCGCTCCCTCCCCGCAGCCGACCTCCCAGACCATCGACGCCTACCTGCGCCAGGCCATGGAGTCCACCGGACTGCCCGGCATGTCCGTGGTCGTGACGCACAACGGCGAGGTCGTGCACGCGGCCGGCTACGGCCACGACTCCGAGGGGCGTCCCGTCACCGCGAACACCCCGATGCGCGTGGCCTCGGTCAGCAAGTCGTTCACCGCGATGGCCGTGATGACGATCGTGGAGCGCGGCAGGATCAAGCTGGACGAGCCGGTGGCCGGGCAGCTGCCGGGGTTCAGGATGGCGGACCCGCGCGCGGCGGCGATCACCGTACGGCAGTTGCTCAACCAGACCTCCGGCCTGTCGGACACGACGGTCGACATCGCCGCCGTGGAAGGCGCCACCTCGCCGGCCGACTACACCTCCCGGCTGTCCGGCTCCGAGCTCCGCGCCGACCCCGGCACCCGCTGGGAGTACTGCAACGTCAACTACGACCTGGCCGCCCGGCTGGTGGAGGTGGCCTCCGGGCAGCGGTTCGGCGACTACCTGCGGGAGCGGGTGTTCGGCCCGCTGGGCATGAAGTCCAGCGCCGTCAGCGACCAGGTCGTCCGGCCGGCCGACGGCTACAACTCGATCTTCGGCGCCTGGCTCCCTCGTGCCGAGCTGTCCGGCTTCCTCAACGACAGCGGCTCGGGCGGGGTCATCACCACGGCCGCCGACATGGGCAAGTGGCTGATCGCGCAGTCGGGCGACGGGCGGCCGCTGGTCAAGCGGGAGAGCCTGGACGTCATGCACACGCCGAGCAAGATCCGCGACTACGGCATGGGCTGGGGCGTCGAGCGGGAGACCGGGCAGCTCGTGCACTCGGGGAACCTGTTCACCTACAACGCCGTCGAGGCCGTCTCCCCCAAGACCGGCTACGGCTTCGCCGTCATGGCGAACGGGGCGGCGCTGACCGACGACACCTACACCGTCATGGAGGGGCTGACCGCCCTGAGCGAGGGCCGCGCCCCTGAGGTGCCCGGAGGCGACCGGCAGCTGTACGAGCTGGTGCTGGGCGTGCTCGCGATGGCCGCGGCCGGCCTCGGCGTCCTGGGCGTGCTGCGCGCCCGGCGCTGGGCCGCCCGGCGCGCGGGCAGGCGGGTCTGGTGGCGGCTGCTGCCCGTGCTGCTCCCCGTGGCCGTGCTGGCGGCGTATCCGGACCTGATCTCGTTCCTGATGAACGGGCGGGCGGTGACGTGGGCCCAGCTCACCTACTTCGCCGCGCCCCTGTCGATCACGCTGCTGGTGGCGGCGCTGTCGGGCGCGGCGGTGGCGGCGGCCCGGCTCCGGGCGCGGCGTTAATTCGGTTGCACGGGCTCGCGGCCGACCCCTACTGTCATGGACATGCGCCTTTACCTGTGATTCTCCGCTGCTCGGCAGCGAGACCGCCCGTCATCCGTCCAGACGCGGCAGCTGAGCTTGCAGACCGGCCCCGATGAGCCGCGTCGTGAGTCTGTGTAAAGGAGCTTCCTTATGCGAGTCCGTTCATCCAGGAAAAAGAACCTTCCCGGATTGCCCGTGACGCGGCCGATGCCCAAGATGCCGCAACGGCCGATCATGCCGCCCCGGCGCATCCCGCCGAAGGGCCGCTGAGACAACTACCAGGATGGTAGTTAGGCGAGCGCCGCCTCCACCGTACGCCAGGAGGCGGCGCTCGCACCCTTCATGCCTTCAGAGGCGCTCGATGATGGTGACGTTGGCCTGGCCGCCGCCCTCGCACATCGTCTGCAGCCCGTACCGGCCGCCCGTGCGCTCGAGCTCGTGCAGGAGCTTGGTCATCAGGATCGCGCCCGTGCCGCCGAGCGGGTGGCCGAGCGCGATGGCGCCGCCGTTCGGGTTGACCTTGGCCGGGTCGGCGCCGAGCTCGTGCGTCCAGGCCAGCGGCACCGGCGCGAACGCCTCGTTGATCTCCACCACGTCGATGTCGTCGATCGACATGCCGGCCTTCTCCAGCGCCCGCCGCGTGGCGGGGATCGGCGCGGTCAGCATGTAGACCGGGTCGTCGCCCATGAGGGCGAGCTGGTGGATGCGGGCCCGCGGCGTCAGGCCATGGTCCCTGACCGCCCGCTCGGAGGCGATCAGCAGCGCGCCGGAGCCGTCGGAGATCTGCGAGGAGGTGGCGGCGGTGATCTGGCCGCCCTCCTTCAGGGTCTTGAGCGTGGCCATCTTCTCCAGCGTCGAGTCGGGCCGCGGCCCCTCGTCGTCCTCGACGCCGTTGACCGGGGCGATCTGGTCCTTGAAGTAGCCGTTGGCGATGGCCTTGGCGGCGCGCTGGTGGGACTCCAGCGCGAACCGCTCCAGCGTCTCCCGCGTGTAGCCCCACTTCTCGCACATCAGCTCCGCGCCGCGGAACTGCGAGATCTCCTGCTTGCCGTACCGTTCGACCCACTTCTCGCCGAACGGGAAGGGCATGCCCTTCTCCAGCGCGGCCGTGATCGACGAGCCCATCGGCACGATGCTCATCGACTCCACGCCGGCGGCCACGACCAGGTCCTGGGTGCCGGACAGCACTCCCTGGGCGGCGAAGTGGATCGACTGCTGCGAGGAGCCGCACTGCCGGTCGATCGTGACGCCGGCGGTGGTCTCCGGCAGGCCCGCCGACAGCCAGGCGTTTCGCGCGATGTCCATGCTCTGGGGGCCGAACTGCATGACGCACCCCATGATGACGTCCTCGACCGCCGCGGGGTCGACGCCCGTGCGGTCGATCAGCGCCTTCAGCGTGTGCGCGGCCAGGTCAGTGGGGTGGACGGTGGAAAGGCCGCCCTTCTTCTTGCCGACCGGGGTGCGAACGGCCCCGACGATGTACGCCTCTGCCACAGTGCCTCCTGGAAACCGAGCATTATTCGGTTACTAGGGGCAGACTACAACAGAACGACGTTCTACTCACGCGTGGGCGGGACCAGGTCCTCCGCCGCGTCGACCCGGAACCGCCAGCGGTCCACGACCAGCCCGTTCAGCGCCTCGGCCAGCTCCAGAGCGAGCGCGCCGAGTTTGGCGGGCTCGTCGCCGCGCAACTCGATCGCGGTCAGCTCGACGGCGAAGGGCAGGAGCTCCTGGACGGCGGGCGGCTGCCCCTTCTGCGGGACGAGTACGGCCCGGATGTCACCGGCCGTGAACGCGAACTCGTCCTCCTCGTCCGGCTCCAGCAGCGGCGCCAGCTCCTCGGCGGTCGGCCGCGCCGGAAGGATGACGGCGGGCCCGCTCTCCTCCTCGTCGGCGGGGTCGGTCACCTCGCCCCGGCACACCGCGAGCCCCTTGAGCCGGAAGGCCAGGCCTTCGGCGAGATAGCGGTCGAAGAAGTTCAGCGGCAGCGGCCCCTCGGCGGCCACCCTGACCGCCCACACCTTCTCCAGCTCGCCACCGGTCAGCTCGGGCTCGGCCTCCACGGGCGCGTACACCCGCACGTCGGTGGCCACGATGTCGTCGCCGTCCTTCTTCGCGTCGGGGTCCGCGAGCCGCACGATGCGCAGCAGCTCGGCCGGATCCGGCTTGGCGGGCAGGGCCGCCGTCGGGCCGGTACGCAGTCTCCGCTTGGCCATCCAGCCCATAGCCCGCCTCCGCGCTTGTCAGCTTCGATAAGAGCTCGTCATCGTCGCGTAGACGATGACGTTGTCGTCGTAGTGGCCGATCGTGCGATCGTAGGTCCCACCGCAGGTGATCAGGTGCAGCTGAGCGTTCTCCTGGGGCCCGTAGACGCGCTGGGTCGGGAACGTCTTCTTGCTCGCCTGCTCGATGCCGCCGACGGTGAACACCGCGGTCGTCCTGTCCTGGCGCTGGATCTCGATGGTGTCGCCGTTCTTGAGCTCGGGCAGCCTGCTGAACACGGCGGGGCGCGTCCTGGTGTCCTTGTGCCCGAGGATCACGGCCGGCCCCGCCTCACCCGGGGTGGACATGCTCCGGTACCACCCGGCCAGGTTGGGGTTCTCGGACGGGGGCACCTCGATCGTGCCGTCCTTCTTCAGCCCGACGGACGTGATCGGCGCGTTGATCCCGAGCCTCTTGATCACGATCCGCTTGGGCGTGGACGGCATCATCGGGGGCGCGGGGTTGATCTGCGGCAGCGGCGGCGGCACGTCGGGGGCCGCCTGGAAGAGCGCCTGCTCGGGCTGCCCGGTGGCCTTCCCGTCCGGCTGCGCCTGCAGCTTCAGGGTCTCGCGGTTACTGCTCGCGAGCCCGTACTCCTGGGGGGAGTTGAGCACGATCAGCAACCCGGCCACGACGGTGACGACACCGGCGATGGCCGCCCCGATGAGCACGGTCCTGAGCGCCGCACTCCCCTTGTCCGCGGGCGGCGGCACGTGCCCGCCATCGCCGCCGCCGTACGGATAGTGCCCCGACATGCCCGTCAGCCCCTGGTGGCGTTACGGCGCCGCATGACGAGCCCGCCGACGGCCGCGGCGCCCACCAGCGCGGTGCCGGTCAGGATGAACATCCGCCCGTCGGGCCCCGCCTCACCACCACCACCGGTGTCGGCCCCGGCCTTGGGGGTCTTCGACTTCTTGGTGGAGCTGGAGGGGGTGATCGTCACCGTCGCGGTGCTGGTCTTGGTGGGCTTGGGGCTGGAGGTGGTGTTCGTCGGGGTGGAGGAGGTGGTCGGGGTGCCGGTGGAGGAGCCCACCGTGAAGGTGTACGTCTTGAGGCCGGTCGTGGGGGCCAGGCACTTGATCGAGGGCGAGGACGCCGAGGTGCCGAAGGCCAGGTCGCCGGCGGTCAGCGTCACGGTGCCCGTGGTGGTGGGCTTGACCTTGACGGTGACGCTGGTGGGGAGCGTGATGGCCTGGCCGATGGTGACGGTGCCGAGCGTCGCTTCCCCGGTGGCGGTGGCGGGGGTTCCGGCACCGCTCGCCTTGACGGTGACGAACATCTTGGGGCTGGTGGTGGGGAAGCCGGTGGGGGCCTTCAGCGTTTGGCCGGTGGACTGGACGGTGCCGGTCCAGGTGATCGAGGCGTCGGCGTTGGCGGTGGCGCTGGTGGGCGGCGTCATGGTGACCTTGATGTCGACGTCGGCCGGGTAGTCGGCGTCGCCGCCGCCGCTGGCGAGGTCGCAGTCATACTCGACAACGTCATCGGTCCCGCCACCGCCACCACCGGTCTGGACAGGGACCGAGATGCTGGTGGGCGTCGCCGACACATAAGTGCAGGTGGTTGCCTCGCCTGCCACGGTGATGGTCAGCACAGTCGTGCTAGCGGTCGTCACCGGAGCCAGGACCAGATTGCCGCCAGTGGTGGCAGTCGCGGTGACCGAGCCTGTCATCTCCGGCGGCGTGTATGGCTGGTTGACCGAGACCGCGGTGGTCACCGTGCCGCTGCCGCTGCCCTTCAGCGGCGTCGGCGTGCCTCCCGTCACCGTGAGGTCGCCACCGCTGGTCGTGACGGACGCCTGGGCGCTGATCGCCCTCGTCGCCGTGATCGGGGGGAAGGTCCACTTGATCGACGCCGCTTTGGAGGGCTCGACCGAGGTGGGCGCGGTGACCGTCAGCTGCACTGACTCGGCGGCCAGGTAGCCGCCGGTGCACTTGTATGTAACTTTCAGCGGGTCGACGGCGGCGGCCTGGGCTGGGGACGACAGGGCTAACACCGAACCGACAAAGAGGACCAGCGTGCTCACGAGCCCCAGGGCCGACGTCTTATGGGCGAGGCGGCGCCACGCCTGGGACATAAGCACGGGTCCATCTCCGTTCAACGCAAGTTTCAACAGTCGTGCCAGAATTCCAGCCGTTGGTCACGGTTAGGTTGAGATCCTACGAACTGTCCCTGTCAAGTTCCCGTAAACCGCCAAAACCCTAGCCCTTCTTCTTGGACAACGTCGCGTATACGACGATGTTGTCCGTGTAACTGTGCGCCGTCTTGTTGAAGACCCCACCGCACGTGACGAGCCGCAACTGAGCGTTGGTGGTGTTCCCGTACACCCTCGACGTCGGGAAGGACGCCTTGCTCGCCTGCTCGATCCCGCTCACCGTGAACCGCGTGACCTTGCCGTCCGACCGGTACACGTAGATCTGGTCGCCCTTGGCCAACTCCCGGAGGCGGTCGAAGACGGCCGGGCCCTTGCGGGTGCTCACGTGGCCGTTGATGACCGAGGGGCCGAGCTCGCCGGGCACCGGGGAGCCCTTGTACCAGCCCGTCTGGTTGGGCTTGGTCAGGGGCGGGGTGCCGAGCTTGCCCTTGCTGTCCACGGTGACGGCCCCGATGGGCGCGTTCACCTTGATCTTGGGGATCTTGATGCGGGTCGGCCTGGACCGGGTGGACTTGGCCTTGGTCGAGGGGATCGGGGACACGACCGGAACCGCCGGGAGCGGGGGCGGCGCGTCCAGGCGGGCCGGGGTCAGAGGGACGCCCTTGCCGCCGGGGCCCACGGTGGGCGGGAGCACGAACGCGCCCGCGTTCGCCACCTCCACCTGCGTCGGCGTGTCCTGCGCCGCCGCCAGCGAGCCCGAGGCGTCGTCGGGGGTGGTGGGCCACAGCGAGAGCATGCTCACCATGACCAGGCCGACGCCACCCAGCGAGCCGGCGATCAGCAATCCGGGCAACGCCCGCTGCATCGGTGTCTGCTCGGTCATCAGAGCGCTCCTCCCGCGTGCGCGGCCCTGCGCCGGCGCAGCAGCAATCCGCCGCCCGCGCCGCCGATCACCAGCGCGGCCATCAGCCCGTACGGTCTGTCCTCGCGATCCGGCGCCTCACCGCTGTCCACGCCGCCCTTGGGGGTGTTGGCGACCTGCGCCCGGTAGTACTTGGTCGCGGTCGGCCCGGTGGCCTTGGGCGTGGCCGTGGCCGAGCTGGTACCGGTGGCACTGGGGACCACGATCACCCGCCCGAGGCCGATGTCGGTGGTCCGGTTGTTCGGGTTGGTGTGGGTTCCGCTGGGTGACGAGGTCGGGCTCGTCGTCGAGGTGTTAGTGGGGCTGTTGCTGACGGACGGGCTGACGGACGGCGACTGCGTGCCGGTGGGGCCCGACTTGTCCCGTACGGTCACCACGACCGACACCGGCGAGCTGACCAGATTGCACTTCGCGCCGTGGTAGCCGGTGGGGGTCTTGGACGTGTTGGTGGTCACGCGGAAGGCGTCCAGCCAGGCCGGCTTGTTCGAGGCGTTCTCGATCTTGATCTTGTGCTCGCCGTACGTCAGCGGCGCGGACGTCCACAGCGTCTGCCCGCCGTCCATGTCGTCGTTGACCGGCACGTCGTCGTCGGAGCGGGAGGGGTCGACCCTGGCCCGCTTGGTGCCGTCGATGTAGATGTCGACCGGACCCGCGTCCTTGTCGGTCGGCCCGATGTACTCCACGCCGGTCCCGATGAAGGTCAGCTCGGCGGAGGCGCCGATCTGCTCGGTCTGGTGCAGGTCGTTGTGCACGTGGTTCTCGGAGCCGGGACGGTCGTCCAGGGAGATCCAGCCGCTGCTGTAGACGATCCCCATGTCGGAGGGGTTGTCGGCGTCGTCGCCGTCGTTGACCACCACGCTGCCGTCCGGCGGGGTGAAGTCCAGCTCGATGTCTTTGGGCGTGACCGTGATGGTGCCCGGCTTGTCGGTCAGGCCGGGGTCGTTCATGGTCTCGGGGAGCGACAGGTGACCGTCGGGGCGGAGCGGACCCTCGGGGTCGGCGCTGCCCTTGGGCTGCAGGATGCCCTGCCAGCTGCTGGTGAGCTGCACGTTGCCGGTGCCGTGCACCTGGCCGCCCTCGGGGAAGTAGCCGGGCGACTGCAGCCGGCTGTCGTTGGCGTAGTGGAGCTTCCAGGTGAAGTTGAGCGGGTCTCCGACGACCAGGTCCGTGGCGAAGGTGAGGTTGGTCTTCAGGCGGACGGGACCGTTCCTGACGATGCTGTTGGCACCGGACGCCACACACTCGTACTCGACGACAAGGTCGGCCGGCGCGGCGGCGGCCGGCGTGCCCGGCAACACCACGATTCCTAAAGCCGCCACCGATCCGACCGATCCGGCGATCAACGCTTTGCGCCACCGACTCACGGGAGACTCCGATCAGTCACAAATAGACCGAGGGTAGATCTTAGAGTCGAAAACACCCCCAACACATGCCGATCGCGGCAACGTCCAGCACTTGTGATGAAGCCGTGTCCACAGGTATCCGCCGCACCGGGAAAGGGGGTATACCTGCCAGTAACAGAACCCTGTTCGGGAGGACCATAATGCGGCGAGACCTCTTCGACGAGGAGCACCTGCTCTTCCGCGAGACCGTGCGCGAGTTCATGGCCCGGGAGGTCGTGCCGCACCACGCCCAGTGGGAGAAGGACGGCATCGTCCCGCGCGAGGTCTGGAAGAAGGCCGGGGAGCTCGGGATGTTCGGGTTCTCGGTGCCCGAGGAGTACGGCGGGGCCGGGGTCACGGACTTCCGGTACAACGCCGTGATCGTCGAGGAGATCATGAGGAACGGCGCCTCCGGGCTCGGGTTCTCGTTGCACAACGACGTCATGGCGCCGTACCTCGTGGATCTGACGAACGACGAGCAGAAGCAGCGGTGGCTGCCCGGCTTCGCGAGCGGCGAGCTGATCAGCGCGATCGCGATGAGCGAGCCCGGGGCCGGCAGCGACCTGCAGGGGATCAGGACCACGGCCCTCCGCGAGGGTGACCACTACCTGGTCAACGGGCAGAAGACGTTCATCACGAACGGGATCAACGCGGATCTGGTCGTCGTGGTGGCCAAGACCGATCCCGACGCGGGCGCCAGGGGGACCACGCTGATCGTGGTCGAGCGCGGCATGGAGGGGTTCGAGCGGGGGCGCAATCTCGAGAAGATCGGGATGAAGGCCCAGGACACGGCCGAGCTGTTCTTCGAGAACGTACGCGTGCCCGTCGCCAACCGCCTGGGCCCGCGCGACGGCGAGGGCTTCTTCCAGCTCATGAACAACCTCCCGCAGGAGCGCCTGTCGATCGCCGTGGCGGCGGTGGCCGCGGCGGAGGCCGTGCTGGAGGAGACCATCGAGTACTGCAAGACCCGGCAGGCCTTCGGGCGGAGCATCGGCTCGTTCCAGAACACCCGGTTCGTGCTGGCGGAGCTGGCCACCGAGACCGAGATCGCCCGCCACTACGTGGACAAGTGCATCCTGGCGCTCAACGCCGGGCAGCTCGACGCGGTGGACGCGGCCAAGGCCAAGTGGTGGACCACCGAGCTGCAGAACAAGGTCATCGACCGCTGCCTCCAGCTCCACGGCGGGTACGGCTACATGATGGAGTACCCGGTCGCCAAGGCGTGGATCGACAGCCGGGTGCAGACGATCTACGGCGGCACCACCGAGATCATGAAGGAGATCATCGGCCGGTCCTTCGGATTCTGACCACACAGACTGCACAGGACCGCACGGGAAGGCGGTCCGCACCGCATACTGGACACCATGGACGGCGGCCTGATCCTCCTGGCTTTCCTGGCGTTGCTGTTCGCCTGGGGCCTCAACCGCGTGCGCCGGTCGATCCGCCTGGGTCCGGTGGGCTACGGCGGCGTGATGATCGTGTTCATCATCGTCATGCTCCTCCTCTGGGGCCAGACCAAGATCTAACCGGGCATTCCCTCGACGAAGCGGGTGAGCAACCGGGCGAACTCCGCCCGGTCCTCCTCCGGCCACCCCTCCATGGCCGCCGCGAACGCCGCCTGCCTGGCCCGGTGGGCCTGCTCCAGCGCCGCCTGCCCGGCCTCGGTCAGCACCAGCCACGCCTTGCGCCCGTCGGCCTGATCGGCCTCCCGCCTGACGAGGCCCGCCGCCACGGCCGCCGCCACCAGCCGGCTGGCCCTCGGCTGATCGACGCTGAGCGCCTGCGCGACCGTGGACACGGTGACGGACCCGCCGGCGCCCTCGATCACGTCGAGCACCTCGTACTCCGGCCCCATGGCGCCCTGCTGCCGCGCCAGCACCCGCCGGCTCTGCCGCCGCCTGATCGCGACCATCGCCCGCTCGACCGCGGAAATATGCTTGTCTTCATACATATTGTTGCTATCCTACATCTATGGACAAACCTATCGGCCACTGGCTGAAGCATCTCGACAATCTGTTGGAAGACGCCATGGAGCAGGCGCTCCAGCCCACCACCCGCCGGGAGTGGCAGGTGCTCAACCGGGCGGCCCACGAAAGCACGTACACCATGCCGTTCACCGGCGTGGACGAGGCCGTGGAGCGGCTCACCGCCAGGGGTTGGCTGGCGGACGGCGAGCTCACCGAGGCCGGGAGGGCCGCGCACGGCGAGATCTCCGAGAAGGTCGACCGATTCCGGCAACAGGTGGTCGAAGGCGTGAGCTCGCAGGAGTACGCGGCCACCGTCGACGTGCTCCGCCGCATGTCGGCCAACCTCGATCACTGACGCGTGTCCCCCGCCGGCTCGGGGGACGACCACGCGGCGAAGACGGTGGCGCCGTAGGGGGTGAGCCGCAGGACGGGGATCTCCCGCCTGAGCGGATTGCCGTCGCGGTCGATCGTGATGTCGCCGCTGGCACCCTGAACGTCGATGGTGCCGCTGCGCAGCATGGCCGCCACCTCCTGCGGCCCGAGCTTCGCCAGATCGTCCTTCGCGTACCTGTCGATGGCCTTGATCGCGACGTACACGGCGTCGTGGTTCATGATCGCGTGGCCGTCGTCGAGCGATTCCGTGGGGAACAGCCGCACGTACCCTTTCTCGTCACCGTTCCCGAACCTCGCCTTGATCGCGGACAGGACGCGGCTGCCGTGGTCGGTGACGTTCGCGGAATGGGCCAGAGCGGTGTAGCACAGCCGGATCCTGCCGCCGTTGTCCTCCCAGATAGGGCTCTTGACGAGGTGGGCCTGCTCGCTGGCGTCGTCCCCGGCGAAGACGCTGATGTCGCGCTGCACGCAGGGGCGCGACAGGCTCCCTCATCTTCTTAGAAATCCTTAGCGATCACAAGTTCGCATCGCTCACATGTTCGACCCCGGGATCAACGGATGGTAGTCTAACAGTCACTTAGAGTGAAGGTCGGTGGGTGGGAGTGCAGCTCGTGCGAGGGTGCCGATTGGCTCAGGCCGGTGTGCCGGCCGCGCTCGGCGAGCCCGCGGGGCAGGCATTCAGCAAGGGCGGTGGCGGCTGACGAAGCGAAAGCCGCCGCTGGCCGCAGGCCAGAGCACGCAGACGGCCTGTGCTCGCGTCCTGCTGCGCGGCGGCGTGGACGAACGCAGTGGCGAACTTGTGCCTGCGGGCGTGCTGGCGCTGCGGATCGGCTGGTGTGCGGAGCTGGTGTCCGGCATGACGCAGGCTCTGCTGGCCGAGCACTGGAACCGTAGCGACGTGGCACGGCTGGCCTGCGGGGTGGACGCAGCGGGGCGTCGGCCGCCGTCGCAGGCGTGGATGGCGCTGCGCAGGCTGGGCTGGAGCGTCGGCGCGCCGCAGGGCGTGCGGGTCAACGACCGGATCGTGCGCATGGCCCAGGAGCAGGCCGGGCGGCTGCTGCGCTCCGCGCAGTGGCGGGCCGAGCTGACCGACGCCGTGCTGGCCACCTGGCCCGCCGAACCGGCCAGGCGTACGGGGGCGGAGTGGGAGGCGGTGCGTGAGGCGATTCCCGGCGGGCCCGTCCTGCCCGGCAGCGTGATCAAGGCGCGGACCCGGCAGATCGCCGTGTTCGACCGCGAGCACGGCGATCTGCCCGCGGATGTGTTCGAGTTGGAGGGCGCACCACGGGCGGCGCGGATGCTGATCCTGGCCGCGGTCGACCGGCAGCAGGCCACCCTCGAACGCCGCCAGGACGACCCCGGCCGCGCGGTGCTGCGGCTGCAGGTGCCCACCCGCCCGGATCCACGCTCGTATGCCGACTGGCGGTGGGTGGCCTGCCCGATCACCCTGCCGCCCACCGTGCCCGCCGATGCGGTGCTGCACCTGCCCACCCTCCGCCACCACGGCGGCCCCAGTGGCGGACCGGGAAGCAGCAGGGTGCACGCCGATGTGGCGTTCACTCACGCCGTGCCGACCGTGTCCCGCACCGGGCACGGCGTGGCGCTGGGGGTCGACTGGGGGCTGAACACCCTGCTGTCGGCGGGCGCGGTGCGCCGTCACGGCGACGGCCGTATCACCGCGCTGGGGGCTGGTGCCCAGTTCCGGGCCGCCGGGGTGATGGCCCGCCAGCACCGGCTGCGCCGCCAGGGCGAACAATTGCACGCCAAGACCGACGCCTACGAGCGGCTCATCGCCGGCTGTGCCGATCATCGGCTGGTGGGTAAGCATGCCGTGCTGGCCGCCGAGCGCCGCCTGGTGGCCGACCGCCGCTCCAATCTCAACGATGCGCTGGCCTGCTCGGCGGCCCGGTGGGCGGTGGATCAAGCCATCGCCGCGGGGGCGAGCGTGATCTATGTAGAGGATCTGCGGTCGATGGAGGCCAAAGGCATGGGCCGCACCCTCAACACGCGCCTGTCACAGGCCGTGCGCGGGCAGATCGTCGACCATATGCGGCATCTGGCCGCCGAGCAGGGAATCGCCGTGGTCACGGTTCCGGCCAAGAACACCTCCAAACACTGCCCGCAATGTCTGGTGCCGCTACGGCACTTTAAGGCCCCCGACCGGCCGGCCACTGCGGGGTGGAAGTGGGCGCTGTGCCCTAACCCCGACTGCGGCTGGCAGGGCGACCGCGACCAGGGTGCCTGGCAACGCATCGCCGCCCGCGGCCTGACCTACCAGAGCACCACCGTCACCGACCGCGACACCGGCCACCTGGCCATCCGCAGCGTGACTGGCACCCTCGAAGCCCAAGCCGTGCTCACCCCGGCCACCACCCAGACCCGCCGCAAGGACCGATCCAAAACCGGACCCACCCGGCCTCGATCCTCACGCCCCGCGCCCAGGCGACGCGGGGCACCCTCCACCCCCCAGTCTTCAGCAGGCCGGGCGGGTCAGCGTCCGGAGGGACACGCTCACACGGACCAGCACGTGCTGCCCCGCGCAGCCCGCCGGTACCAGGGCGTGCGCACGACCACCGTGCACACGATCAGCTCAAGCACCCCCACCACCCGACAACCACATCGGCCCAGAGGGGCGGCACTGGGCGCGGGCTTCCACCTGCACGCCCACGCCACCCCACCACGGTGGGAACCCATCCCCCATCCGGAAACCACAACCGGACCAAGGATCGCTTAGCTAATCAGAGACGCTGAGACCGCGTAACGCGCGGCCGACGTAGAAGACGGCGTTGGCGTCGGAGTTGCAGATCGTATCCGCGATGTTCCCGATGAGCGCCGGATGAGCGATCGATACCGGGAAACCTATCCCGTCCCTTTGACGGGGGCAGAGAAACTTACGAAATGGCGCTGGATTCCAGAATGACGCGGGCGACGAGGTCGGGGTCGTCGCTCATGGGCACATGACCGCACCCTTTCAACAGCTTGACCCGCTGCCCCGACCAGCGGGCCGCGCGCACGGCCTGGCGGCGCAGCAGGAGCCGGTCGTGCTCGCCCCACGCGATCGTGATGGGCGACTTCGGCGGGGCGGGCGGCATCAGGCCGGCGAACGACTCCAGCGTCTCGTCGAAGCCGCTCGCCCAGGCCAGCGCCTGCGTGGCCGCGACGTGCGCGGTGGCGGAGAGCCTGGCGGGGTGGGCGACCAGAATCCCGGTCGAGACGGCCCGCAGCAGCGGGTTCTCGGCCGCCTTGACGGTATGCCTCGCGGGGATCGACCGGGCCGCGGCGCGCAGGGCGCGCAGCACGGACTGGCAGTAGAGCAGCTCGGGCCGGGACCAGAAGCCGGCCGGCGACAGCGCGGTGGCCGTGCGTACGACGCCGCGCGAGGCCAGCTCCAGCGCGATGTAGCCGCCGAGCGAGTTGCCCGCCACGTGCGGCTCGCGCACGCCGAGCACCGCGCAGAACGACTCGACCGCGTCGGCCAGCGACTCCGCGGTGTAGGTGACGCCCTCGGGCAGGCCCGGGGATCTGCCGAAGCCGGGCAGGTCGAGCGCGATCACCGTACGCGCGGCCGCCAGGCGGTCCAGCACCGGCAACCACGCCTGCCAGTGATGGCCGATCCCGTGGATGAGGATCAGCGGCGCGCCGGTGCCCCGTCGTTCGAAGGCCAGCTCCATACGGCCAGCTAATCACTCATCTCCCGCGAGTGGGAATCTCGAACCAGACGGCTTTGCCTTCCCTGGTAGGACGCGATCCCCAACGCCTGGCCAGCTGGTCGACGAGGTAGAGGCCGCGCCCGCCCTCGTCGTTCTCCCCCGCGCTGCGGATGCGCGGCAGACGCAGGTCCTGGTCGAAGACCTCGACCCAGACCGACTCCTCACCCCTGCGCAGCCTCAGCGTGAACTCCTTGTCGCCGACCACTTCGTCCTCGAAGCCCGGCACGTCCCAGGACTCGTCGAACGGCAGCGGCGGCCCCTCCACGACCAGCTCCCTGCGCGGCACGGTGGCGGTGGCGGCGTGCAGCACGACGTTGGTCACGACCTCGGAGACGAGCAGGCAGGCCAGCTCGGCCCGTTCCTCGGGCACGTTCCAGCTCGAGAACGCCTCCGACGCCATGCGGCGCGCCTCGCCCACCATGATCGGCTGGGCGGGGAACGTGCGCTCCTCGACGTCGAGGTCGACGTCGCTGGAGCGGACGACCAGGATCGCCATGTCGTCGTCGATCTCGCCGGGCACGGCCACCGTGGCGGTGTCGGCGATGCGCTCGACCTCGGCGCCGGACATCTTGGCGAGCTTCTCGCAGAGCACGCCGAGCGTCTCCTGCTCGCTCGGCACCTGGCCGTCGCGGCCCGGGCGGCGGTCGACCAGGCCGTCGGTGTAGAGCAGCAGCGCCGCGCCCGGCGGCAGCGTGCGCGTCTCCTCCTTGTAGACCAGGTCGGCGTGCAGGCCCTTGGCGTGGACGCCGAGCGGCTGGCCGACCTCCTCGATGTCGAGCTCCACGCACTGGCCGTCGACCAGCAGCAGCGGCGGCGCGTGGCCCGCGTTGGCGAAGGACAGCTGGCGCGACCAGGCGTCGTAGACCAGATACTGGCAGGTCACGATGGGCGGGATGCTGACCTCGGCGCCGTTGTCGTCGTGCTCGGGCGTGGCGATGATGCGGGTCCACTCGTCGAGCCTGGCCAGGATGTCGGCCGGCGACTTGTCGTCCTGCGCGAAGGCCCGCAGCGCGGCCCTGAGCTGGCCCATGATGGCCGCCGCCTTGGCGCCCCGGCCCTCGACGTCGCCGATCACGATGCCGACCCGGCCCGCCGACAGCGGGATCACGTCGTACCAGTCGCCGCCGACCTGGGTCTGGATGCCCTGGCCGTGGGAGGCGAGCGGGGCCGCCGGGTAGTAGCGCACCGCGATCTGCAGGCCGTCGAGCTGCGGCAACGCCCGGGGCAGCAGGTATTTCTGGAACGACTCCGCCGTGTGGCGCTCCTCCTCGAACAGCAGCGCGTTGTCGATGGCGAGCGCGACCCGGGTGGCGATGGCGCCGACGAAGTCGCGGTCGAAGGCGTCGTAGTGGGGGCTGCGCCGGTCGGTGAGGTTGGACAGGCCCAGATACATCAGCCCGAGCGTCTCGCCGCGCACCAGCAGGGGGGCGACGATGGCGGAGGTCATGCCGATCTCACCGCACAGGCGGGCGCTGCCCTCGCTGGTGGCCGGGTAGCTGCTGGTGGCGAAGCTCTCGACCAGGATCGTCTCCTGGCGGCGCAGCGCCGTGTCGGCGTAGTGGCCGGAGGGGTAGCGGATCTCCGCGCCCAGCGGCTTCCAGGTGCCCGACGGCGGGGTCCATCCCTGGACGTGCTGGGAGACCCGGCGCACGAGCCGGTCGCCCTCCATCAGCTCGATGAAGCAGTGGTCGGCGAACTGGGGCACCAGCATCTCGGCGACCCGCTTGAGCGTCTCCTCGACGTAGAGCGAGCCGGCCAGCCGCTCGCCGATGCGCTCCAGCAGGCCGAAGCGGTCCTTCTCGCGCTCGTTGCTGCGCAGCGCCTCGCGGGCCATGATGACGATGCCCGTCACCGAGCCCGAGGCGTGGCGCAGCGGCACGGCCTGGGCGCGTACGTAGATGATGGTCCCGTCGCCGCGCCTGACGTCGAACGTGCCCTCCCACACGCCGCCCTTGAGCACATGCTTGGCCAGCTCGACCGCCAGCGGGTGGTCCTTCTCCATGATCCCGAGGGACAGGACGGACGCGTCACGTGAAGGCGACTTGCCCTGACGGCCGAAGAGCTTCTCGGCGAAGGGGTTCCAATAGAGGAGATTGCTGAAACGGTCGGTGACGATCACCGCCATCTCAGCGTGATCGAGCACAGATCCGGCACCCAGGTGATCAGCCGTTTCCTGTGACAGATCCCCCCATCGATTCATCCGGAGACCACTCCTTGGGGTGGCATGCACGCAAAGTGGACCACGGGCGCTCCTGCAACAGTCTTGGCCAGGGGAGAGTGGAGGGCCTCCCAAGAGGGATTCAACCAAGCCGCTGCGCGCGCGTCAGCGCTTGGAGACAAAAACGTGCGCGGCGACATCGCGCGGAAGCTCCGCGGGAGTGTCGTTCGCGTCACCGTCACCTGTCACCCGCACACCGTCGTCGCTCGCCGCGAGCGTCACCTCGCGTCCGGGTTGTATCCCAACTTGCTTGAGTTTAAGCATCACAGCAGGATCGCTTTGCACTTGTTCGCTAATTCGACGCACGACGACCGGCGTGTCCCTCGGCCCCGCCAGGTCTGACATCGATGTCAGCACCCCGGCGCCACCCTCGGGGGGCTCCTTGGCGCCCAGCTCCGAGAGCCCGGGGATGGGGTTTCCGTGCGGGCAGACGGTGGGGTTGTCGAGCAGGGTCACCAGGCGGGCCTCGACCGACTCCGACATGACGTGCTCCCAGCGGCACGCCTCGATGTGCACCTCTTCCCAGGGAAGGCCGATCACCTGGGTGAGCAGGCACTCGGCCAGCCGGTGCTTGCGCATGACCCGCGTGGCCAGCGTGCGGCCCAGATCGGTCATGGACAGGTGGCGGTCGCCCTCGACGCGGACGAGGCCGTCACGCTCCATGCGGGCGACGGTCTGGCTCACGGTGGGGCCGCTCTGCTGCAGCCGCTCCGCGATGCGGGCGCGAAGGGGGACGATGCCCTCCTCCTCGAGCTCGTAAATCGTGCGGAGGTACATCTCGGTTGTGTCGATCAGGCCGTGTGCGGTCAAGGCAGTCCTCCCAATCAAATATTACGCCGGTCGTGGCGGGGACTGGGCCCGTCCGCAGCGGGCACAGAAGTCACACGAACCCTATTGGGAGAACGACCGACGATGGTTAAGGACGGAAACAAAGGAGCGGCCGAGTTCCTTCCCGACCAGCTCGATCTCGACTCGCTGCGGCGCGCGGCCGCCTGCTGCCAGGGCTGCGGGCTCTACCTGGACGCCACCCAGACCGTTTTCGGCGAGGGTCCGCAGCGGGCCCGGTTCATGCTCGTGGGCGAGGAGCCCGGAGATCAGGAGGACCGGCAGGGGCACCCGTTCGTGGGCCCGGCCGGGCGCATTCTGGACAAGGGACTGGAAGAGGCCGGAATCGAGCGCGAGGACGTTTACGTCACGAACGCCGTCAAGCATTTCTCCTTCACCCTTCGCGGAAAGCGGCGGATCCACCAGAGGCCGACGGCCGGCGAGATCGACGCCTGCCATCCGTGGCTCGACGCGGAGCTGGCCCTCGTGCGGCCGGAGGTGATCGTGGTGCTCGGGGCGACGGCGGCCAGGGCGCTGCTCGGGCGGGAGTTCCGCGTGACGCACCACCGGGGCGAGCCGGTGCCGCTCGGCGACGCGCTCGCCGTGGCCACGGTGCACCCGTCCGCCGTGCTGCGCGCGCCCGACAGGGACCAGGCGTACGCGGGCTTCCTGGCCGACCTGAAGGTGGCCGCCCAGGTCGTCTGACCTCTGACGTTTAACGAGCCCGGTAATTGCGGAATGCGGGCACGGACAGGCCGACGATCAGCACCGTGACGGCGCAGGCGATGCCGCCGCCCACCCAGGCCCCACTGACCCCCAGCGCGGTCGCCGTCGCGCCGGCCCGCAGTTCGCCCAGGCGCGGCCCGCCCGCCACGACCACCATGAACGCCCCCTGCAGCCGCCCCCGCATCTCGTCGGGCGCGTACAGCTGCAGGATGGACTGCCGCCACACCGACGAGATCACGTCCGCCACCCCGCCCACGGCCATGAACGCCACCACCAGCCAGAGCTCGCTCGCCAGCCCCGCGGCGGCCACGGCCAGGCCCCAGACGGCGATCACGACGACGAGCGCGACCCCCTGCCGCGAGACCCTTCCCACCCAGCCGGAGAACAGCGCCCCGGCCACCGAGCCGATGGCCATGGCGGAGGTCATCCAGCCGAGCGCGGTCATCGAGCCGCCGAACCTGTCGGCGGTCAGCTCGGGGAAGAGCGCGCGCGGCAGGGCGAACACCATCGCGATGATGTCCACGACGAACGACATCAGCAGCACCGGGCTCCTGACGATGAAGCTGAGCCCTTCCAGCACCGCCCGGGCACCCGGACGTCGCACTTCGCCCAATGGGGGCAGTGAGGGCAGTCTGAGGGCCGCGTAGAGGCTCGCGGTGAAGAGCACGGCGTCCATCGCGTACGTCGCCGCGAACCCGGCGGAGGCCAGCACGACCGCGCCGATCATCGGGCCCGCGACCGCACCGATGCTGAAGACCAGCGAGTTGAGCGCGTTCGCGGCGGGCACCAGCTCCTTCTCCAGGATCCTGGGGATGATCGCGCCCCTGGTCGGGCTGGTGATCGCGAAGCCGGTGGCGTTCAGGGCGACCGCGCCGAAGATCAGGTAGACGTTCCTCAGGCCGAGCAGCGCCTGCAGGAGGATGAGGAGCGTCGCCGTCCACGCGATGAGCGAGCCGACGATGAGCAGCTTGCGCCGGTCCACGGCGTCGGCGACCGCCCCTCCCCACAGGCCGAAGACGACCAGCGGGATCAGGTTGGCCATCCCCAGCAGCCCCACGTAGAACGAGGAGTGGGTGAGCTCCCAGACCTGCTGGCCGACGGCCACGACGGTCGCCCCGACGCCGACGTGTGAGACGGCCTGGCCGAGCCAGAGCCGCCGGTACTCGGGCGCGCCGAGTGGCCGGGTGTCTACCAGATGACGCTTGACCAGCTCCGCGATCGCCACTCCAAGAACACTAAGGTGCCAGTCTTTCCAGCACCCAACCGGGTCGTGTCCGCCGATAACGGAGCCTGTCGTGCATCCGGTCGAGTTGTCCCTGCCAGAACTCCATCTCTATCGGATAGACCCGGAAACCTCCCCAGAAGTCGGGCACCGGCGGATTCTCCGGCCAGCGTTCGGCCAGCTCCGTGTAGCGCTCGTCCAGCTCCTCCCTGGACCGCACGACGGCCGACTGCCGCGACGCCCAGGCGCCGATGCGCGAGCCGTACGGGCGCGAGTTGTAGTACTCGGCCGACTCCTCGTGGGAGATCCGCGTCACAGTGCCCTCGATGCGTACCTGGCGGCGGATCGGATGCCAGGGGAACAGCAGTGACGCTCGGGGGTTCTCGCCCAGGTCGCGGCCCTTACGCGACTCGTAGTTGGTGTAGAAGACGAAACCGCGTTCGTCGTAGCCCTTCAGCAGGACGGTCCTGGCGCTCGGGCGGCCGCCGGACGAGGCGGTGGCCAGGACCATGGCGTTGGGTTCAGGCAGACCGGACTCGAGCGCGTCCTGGAGCCAGAAGGTGAATTGCTCCATGGGGTCGGACGCGAGGTCGGATTCGAGCAGCGGCCGGCCCTCGTACGTTCGGCGAAGCCCCGCCAGCACGGGCGGGCGCGGGGTGGCATCCACGAGACGGTATTCTTGCGCGCTTGCGTGGTAGATCCCATGCAACCCCCCTCACCAGCGGGTTTGGCCTTACGGCGGGTCCCGAGACCGAGCACGACCTGGGAAGGGGTTAAATTGACCCGCCGGTATCTCGACATCAACAGAGCGGAGGAGCTCGGGGGGCGAGAACGAGGGCAACGATGCCGACGACCCCCCGAAGCGGCCCCGACTATTGGCACAGCATTGCCCAAACATGGCAAGGGAAAGGGAGGCGGCCGAGTATGTCCGACTTCAAACCCGGGCTCGAAGGCGTCGTAGCTTTCGAGACCGAGATCGCGGAACCGGACAAAGAAGGGGGCGCCCTTCGATACCGGGGCGTCGACATTGAGGAGCTGGTCGGCCGCGTCCCGTTCGGGGCCGTTTGGGGCCTGCTGGTCGACAACAAGTTCCAGCCGGGCCTGCCCCCGGCGGAGCCGTACCCCATCCCTGTCCACTCCGGTGACATCCGCGTAGACGTGCAGAGCGCCCTGGCCATGCTGGCTCCGGCCTACGGCTTCAAGCCCCTGCTCGACATCACCGACGAGGAGGCCCGCGACCAGCTCGCCCGCGCCTCCGTCATGGCTCTCTCCTTCGTCGCGCAGTCCGCGCGCGGCCTCGGCCTGCCGATGGTGCCGCAGAGCCGGGTCGACGAGGCCGAGACCATCGTCGAACGTTTCATGATCCGCTGGCGCGGTGAGCCTGATCCCAAGCATGTCAAGGCCATCGACGCTTACTGGACCTCCGCCGCCGAGCACGGCATGAACGCCTCCACGTTCACCGCCCGCGTCATCGCCTCCACCGGGGCCGACGTGGCGGCAGCGCTCTCCGGCGCCGTCGGCGCCATGTCGGGCCCGCTGCACGGCGGCGCCCCGGCCCGCGTCCTGCACATGATCGAGGGCGTCGAGCAGCTCGGCGACGCCAAGAAGTACGTCCAGAGCGAGCTCGACAAGGGCAACCGGCTCATGGGCTTCGGGCACCGCGTCTACCGCGCCGAGGACCCGCGCGCCCGCGTGCTCCGCCGTACCGCCAAGGAGCTCGACGCCCCCCGCTACGAGGTCGCCGCGGCGCTGGAGCAGGCCGCGCTGGACGAGTTGCACGCCCGCAAGCCCGACCGGGTGCTGGCCACCAACGTCGAGTACTGGGCGGCCGTGGTCCTGGACTTCGCCGAGGTGCCCTCCCACATGTTCACCTCGATGTTCACCTGCGCGCGCACGGCCGGCTGGGCCGCGCACGTCCTGGAGCAGAAGCTCACGGGCCGCCTCGTGCGCCCGAGCGCCAACTACGTCGGCCCCGCCTCGCGTCCCCTGAGCGACGTCCCCGGCGCCGCCGAGGTCACCGGCAAGAACTGACGGGATCGGCCCCGGCGCGTCAGCCGAACGAGCACTTCACCTCAAGTTCGGCGGTGCCCGGGGCCTTTTCGTCGACCGTGCAGGTCCCCCGCAGCACCGGGCCGTTCGCGGAGGAACCCGCGGCGGCGTCCATGGAGAACAGCCAGAGCCCGCGAGGGAGCGCGGCGTGTGACTCCGCGTCCTCGGAGAAGTAGAACTTCCCGCTCGCGCCCTGGATGAGGCCGCCCACGCCGAGCCCACGCAGGTTGTACGCGACGCTCTCGGCGATGTTGACCGACTCGTCGACGTCAGAGGCCTTGATCTTGTTGATCGCCGATGTGACGGCCAGCAGCGCGTCATAGCCCATCCACGCGTGCACGCGGGACACGCCCACCGCCTTGACGCTCGCGATCCAGTTCTCGATCTCCGTCTGGGTACGGTTGCCGCCTTGCCCCTGTCGCATGTCGTTGAGCGCGACGAACGAGATCGCCGGCTTGTTGGTGAAGTCATTCTTGACGAGGAGCTGGGCCAGCTTCTCGGTGACGTCGTCGCTCGCCAGGATCTGCACCTTGTCCCCACACTGGTGCTCCCGGGTGTCGGCCACGGTGTTCAGGAAGGTGGCCCGGCCGGTGTAGAGCAGCACCTCCGCACCGTCCTGGCAGGCCAGGTCGACCTTGCTGGCCAGCTCGTCCTGGTCGGCGAACCGGTACTGCTCGGCGGATCCGTACGGGCCCTTGGCCAGCGTGTCCGCGAGGTCCTTGCTGTAGAGCTCGCGGTCCTCCGCGTCGCGCTCGACCAGGATGGCGACCCGCCGTGGAGGGACCGGCGCACCTCCGGGGAGCCCGTGGTCGAGCCACAGCTCGAACGCCCGCGCCTGCGCGGAGTTGGGAGCCGCCATGCGGAAGAAGTACGGCGAGGGACGACCTTGGTAGACCAGCGGTGTCAGGTCGGCCGAGTTCGTGGTGCTGAGAATCGGGATGTGCGCGTCGCTGAGCACCCGGATGGCGTCCTGCGTCTCGGTCCTGCTCCACGCGAGCCCGATCACCCCTGCCACGTCCGGGTCGCCGGCCGCGCGCTGTCTGATCATCCTGGCGGCGAACTCGGAGTGCCGGAAGTACTGCCCGCTGTTGGCCAGCTCCACCTTGATCTGCCAGCTGCCGAGCCGGTTGTAGGCTCCCTGGCGGGCCGCGATGCCGGACAGTTCGCCGGCCGAGCCGCCCGTCTGGTCGTCGCCCGGATGTGACGTGGTGAGCACGCCGAGATAGAAGACCGTGATGACCCGCTGCCTCGTGTCGATGGCCTCGTTCTGCTGCTTGATCCGCTCAAGGATGGGCAAGAGGGCCGGGTCGGGGGCGATCTCGGCAAGGTTGTCGCTCAGGCCGACGCACTGCTGCTCGGTCGACATCATGCCGGGGCCGCAGCCGAACCAGTTGCTGCCGTAGACGTACAGCGGCGGGGCGAGCAGCAGCGCCACCATCGCGAGCCAGTAGCCGACGGCACGGGCTTTGACCCCCCTCAGCCGCGGTTCGTAGGTGTCCGTGAGCACCAGCTTGTCGCCTGCGAGACGCAGCCGCGGCTCCGGCCCGCGCAGCGCCACGCGCGAGCGCCAGTCCTCGACGTCCTCGGTGATGGTCCGCGGCTCCCGGTCGGCCGGCGGCGGCACCGGCTGCCCCGGGTCCTCGACGATCACCAGCAGCGGCGGCACGATGTCCGTTTCGTACAGGACCTCGTCAAGGATCCGCAGGAGCCGCGCGTGGACCGGATCATCCGCGTCGAGCACCAGCAGGGCGTACAGTCCGCGACCCCAGCTCGGCCACGGGATCCGCGGCCACTTGCGGTACGCCTGGCGCAGGTCCTCCAGCATCGCGTAGACCAGCAGCTTCTCGATCTCCGGCTCTGACGCGTTCATCAGCTGCAGCGCGTACTTGGGGCGGCTCTCGCCGGCCGTGCGGCGCAGGTCCTTGTACCGGTGGCGGCGGAACCACCGGGAGAAGGCCGTGCCGCGGATGAAGCGCACCGCCTGTAACGCGATCGCGCCGACGCCCAGCAGCAATGCGAGAAGGCCGGGTGCCAGCGGGATCAGGTCGGTGATCCCGGTGTCCAGCCACCAGGCGACCACGGTGGCGACCGGCACGAAGAAGACCGCGGCCCGCACGAGGAAGTCGCCCGCCGCCCACCGCTTGCGGCTGTCGGCCTGCAGGCTGGGACGCACCCCGAACCTGGCCCTGAACCGATGCTTGAGCTCCTCCTGCCCGGGGCGCGAGTCAGGAGGTGGCGGCCACCTTGCCTTCGGCCACTCCTCCGGCCTCTTGTCGCGCTGGGCCCGGGCCCACAACACGAACTCCGTCAGCGGGAAGCGTGGGGCGGGCAGCAGGGTGTTGCCGACCGTGTTGCCGCCCAGAGCGCCATTGGCGCCGGCCAGCGCGTCCACTAGCTCGACCAGCGATTTGTTCGCGCCCTTCTCCGGCCTCGCGTACGGCAGGCGCGCCTTGAAACGCTCCGCCAGCTGCGCGGCCGCACCGGCCCGCGCTCCGGTGACGACCAACACGGGCAGCGGGAGGTCCCGCCAGAAGGGCCGCCGCAGCAGACCCTCCACCACCTCTCGCGCATCCTGTTCTGAGGGCATGGCGCCACCGCCGCTCTCGTGTCACGAACATGGCAGGTCCTGAGTTCCTCCATTCTGCGGTATTGGGGATCTTTTGACTGTGGGGTTCTTCTCAGATTCCAGCCCCGGTCCCTAATCAACCGCGCGGAATCAGTACCCTGGTCAGGTGGCTGACATCGTGATTCCCGCTGACATCAAGCCCGCCGACGGCCGCTTCGGCTGCGGGCCCTCGAAGGTACGCACCGAGCAACTGGCCGCGCTCGCCGCCTCCGGCGCGAGCCTCATGGGCACCTCCCACCGCCAGAAGCCGGTCAAGAACCTGGTCGGCCGCGTACGCTCCGGGCTCGCCGACCTGTTCTCGCTGCCCGAGGGCTACCAGGTCGTGCTGGGCAACGGCGGCACCACGGCGTTCTGGGACATCGCCGCCTTCGGGCTGATCCGCGACAGGTCGCAGCACCTGTCGTTCGGCGAGTTCTCCTCGAAGTTCGCGACGGTGGCCAAGAAGGCCCCGTGGCTGGGCGAGCCGAGCGTCATCGAGTCCGAGGTCGGCACCTACCCGACGGCCGTGGCCGAGGAGGGCGTGGACGTCTACGCGCTCACCCACAACGAGACCTCGACCGGCGTCGCCATGCCCATCAAGCGCGTGGGCTCCGACGACTCGCTGGTGCTCGTGGACGCCACCTCCGGCGCCGGCGGCCTGCCCGTCGACATCGCCGAGACCGACGTCTACTACTTCGCCCCGCAGAAGAGCTTCGCCTCCGACGGCGGCCTGTGGATCGCGATCATGTCGCCGCGGGCGCTGGCCAGGGTCGAGGAGATCGCCGCGACCGGCCGTTACGTGCCGGAGTTCTTCAGCCTGCCGGTCGCGATCGACAACTCCTCGAAGGACCAGACCTACAACACGCCGGCCGTGGCCACGCTGTTCCTGCTGGCCGACCAGCTCGACTGGATGAACTCCAACGGCGGTCTGGCCTGGACCACCGCCCGCACGGGCGAGTCCAGCCAGCGCCTCTACACGTGGGCGGAGAAGTCGGCGTACGCCACGCCGTTCGCCGCTCCGGAGTTCCGCTCCCAGGTCGTCGGCACGATCGACTTCGCCGACTCCGTCGACGCCGCCGCCGTGGCCAAGGTGCTGCGCGCCAACGGCATCGTCGACACCGAGCCGTACCGCAAGCTGGGCCGCAACCAGCTGCGCGTCGCGATGTTCCCGGCGATCGACCCGGCCGACATCGAGGCGCTGACGGTCTGCGTCGACTACGTGGTCGAGCGCCTCTGACGGCGTGACAGCTCTTCCATGAGGGCGAGCGCGTCCGCCTCCTCGACTCTCTGCGCGAACCTGGCCAGCACCGGCAACCTGTCGCCGCCGGCCGAGAGCGCTTCGAGCATGAGGTCGGCGACGTGCTCGTCCCTCGACTTGACCGCGGCGTAGCGGAACGCGTTGCGGTAGGGCGTACGTTCGAGCAGCCCCTTCTTCACCAGCCGCTCGGCCACGGTCTGCACCGTCGTGTACGCCAGTTCGCGCTCCTCGTTGAGCCTGACCAGCAGCTCCCTGACGCGCATCGGTTTCCGGGCATCCCACAGCACGTCCATGATCGCGCGTTCCAGGGACCCCAGGCTCGCCAACTGACCAACCCTCCGGTTCGATTAGTAGGAAACATTGTTGCCCGAAAAAGTCAGATCCGGCCAGGGGATCTCACGGCCGAAGAGCCTCGGCTATCTGATGTTCGCCAGCCGCTGGCTCCAGGTCCCGCTCTATCTGGGCCTCATCGTGGCCCAGGCGGTGTACGTCTGGCAGTTCGCGCTGGAGCTCTGGCACCTGATCGAGACGGTGTTCCTGCACACCGCGCCGGTCACCGCGGCGACGCCGTCGCCCGAGGTCGTGGTCATGCTCACGGTCCTGGCGCTCATCGACGTGGTGATGATCTCCAACCTGCTGATCATGGTGATCATCGGCGGCTACGAGACCTTCGTCTCCCGCATCAACCTCAACGACCATCCCGACGAGCCCGAGTGGCTCTCCCACGTCAACGCGAACGTCCTGAAGGTCAAGCTGGCCACGGCCATCGTCGGCATCTCGTCGGTGCACCTGCTGCAGACGTTCATCAGGGCCCAGTCGACGCCCAACGACAAGATCATGTGGCAGACGATCATGCACCTGGCCTTCGTGGCCTCGGCCATCGGCCTCGCCTACATCGACCGCCTGCTGGCCACCTCCCCGGCGGAGCACACGCGGTCGCATCTCTGACCCTCAGTACGCCGGGATCTCGCGGCCCTTGCGGCGCAGCACCCAGCCGGCCACCACGCCGCCGATGAGCCCGAACAGGTGGCCCTGCCAGGAGATGCCCTGCTGGTTGGGCAGCAGGCCCGCCAGGATCCCCCAGTACGCGAAGCCCACGCCGACGGCGATGGCGATGTCGAGCAGCCTGCGGTCGAACAGGCCGCGGGCCAGGATGAACCCGAAGTAGCCGAAGATCAGGCCGCTGGCGCCGACCGTGTAGACGTTGGGGCTGGTCAGCCAGGTGCCGAAGCCGCCGATGAGGATGATCAGCACGCTGGCCCACAGGAACTTGCGCAGGTCACGCAGACCGGCCAGAAAGCCGAGGACCAGCAGCGGGAGCGAGTTGGCCATGAGATGGCCGAAGCCGCCGTGCAGGAAGGGGGCGAACAGGATGCCGATCAGGCCGTCGGGCTCCCATCCGATGATGCCGAACTCGCGGTCGAGCCTGCCGTTCAGCACGAAGTCGAAGCCCTCGACGACCCACATCACGGCCAGCATGGCGACCACGACGGCGAGCGCGCTCAGCGCACCGGACAGGAGCGCCCCGGCGCCGCGCTTGGCCGACTCGAACCTGTGACCCGAATAGTCGCTCATGCGCTCTCCCGGTACGTTGCCTTCTCTTTCTTTACCGTAGCCAGGAACACTTATGCACGCGCTAAAAGCCCGCCCCTGACAGAATTCGGCAACCCCGAGGCCCCGCCTCCGCGAGAAGCGGGCTGAGGTCCCTCGGGAGGGAATGGCGGGCGGCGCCGAGGAGGCGCGGGCGGGAGAGCGGTTGGGGGCTCTCCCGCCCGTAAGAGGCCGGGCGCCGGACGGTTACTCGCCCGTCCAGCGGGGGGCACGCTTCTCGGCGAAGGCGGCCGCGCCCTCCATGGCGTCCTTCGAGCCGAACACCGGCCCGACGATCGCCCCCTGCTTGGCGAACATCTCCTCCAGCGACCAGTCCTGCGACTCGATGATCACCTTCTTGGTCGCGGCGAGTGCCAGCGGCGCGTTGGCGGCGATCTTGCGGGCCAGCTCCAGCGCCCCCTCCAGCGCCTCCCCCGGCACGGTGATCCGGTTGACCAGCCCGAGCTCGTACAGCCGCGCCGCCGGATAGTGGTCGCCGGTCAGGGCGATCTCCATGGCCACGTGGTACGGGATCCGGCGCGGCAGCCGCATGACGCCGCCCGCGCCCGCCACCAGCCCGCGCTTGGGCTCCGGCAGCCCGAACTTGGCCTCCGACGAGGCCACGATGACGTCGCACGACAGCGCCAGCTCGAAGCCGCCCGCGAGCGCGTACCCCTCCACGGCGGCCACCAGCGGCTTCTTCGGCGGCGACTCGGCGAGCCCGCCGAAGCCGCGCCCCTCGACCACCGGGAAGTCGCCGGACAGGAACCCCTTGAGGTCCATGCCCGCGGAGAAGGTGCCACCGGCACCGGTCAGGACATAGGCGGAAATGTCGGGGCGGGCGTCGAGCGCGTCCAGCGCCTCGGCGATCCCCCGCGCCACCGCCCCGTTCACGGCATTCCGCGCTTTAGGGCGATTTATCGTGATTACGGCGACGTTCTCGGATTCCTCGACGAGCACTTCGTCAGACAACGAGACCTCACTTGGGCTGGAAGCGGATGCCGCCGTCGAAGCGGATGACCTCGGCGTTCATGTAGTCGTTCTGGATCAGCGAGTGCACCAGGTGCGCGAACTCGTCGGCCCGCCCCATGCGCTTGGGGAACACCACCGGCGCCACGAGCTTGGCCTTGAACTCCTCGGAGTTCGCCGTGAAACCGTAGATGGGCGTGTCGATGATGCCCGGGCAGATCGTGTTCACCCGCACGCCGATCGCGGCCAGGTCGCGCGCCGCGGGCACCGTCATGCCCACGATGCCGCCCTTGGAGGCCGAGTACGCCAGCTGCCCCGTCTGCCCCTCCAGCGCCGCCACGGAGGCCGTGTTGACCACCACCCCCCGCTGCCCGTCGGCGTCGGCCGGCTCCGTCTTGGCGATCGCCGCGGCGCCGATGCGCATGAGGTTGAACGTGCCGATCAGGTTGACCTCGATGACCTTGCGGTACGTGGCCGGGTTGTGCGGGCTGCCGTCACGGTTGACCGTGCGCTCGGCCCAGCCGATGCCGGCGCTGTTGACCACCACGCGCAGCGGCTTGCCGGTGGCCACGGCGGCGTCCACGGCCGCCTGCACCTGCTCGTCGTCCGACACGTCGGTCTTGACGAACACCCCGCCGATCTCATCGGCGACGGTCTTGCCGCGCTCCTCGTTGAGGTCGGCTACGACGACCGTGGCGCCGGCGCGGGCCAGCTCGCGGGCCGTCGCCTCCCCGAGGCCGCTGGCGCCGCCGGAGATGATTGCTGCAGATCCGTTCACGTCCATATCCCGGACCCTAACCCGCCGACCGAATGAAGTTCTACTCGGGGGGCGTCAAATCTCACCCACAGCGCTGTCGACGTCGGAATAGACCTTGATGCGCCGGTCGAGCCCCGTCGTACGGAGAATGCGCGCCACCGGCGCCTGGGGCGCCGCCAGGGACACGCCGCCGCCCTCGCCCGTCGCCAGCCGCCAGGCCTCGATCAGCACCGACAGGCCGCTGGAGTCCATGAACGACAGCTGCTGCAGGTCGAGCACCAGCCTGGCGCTGTCCTGCTTGATCGCGTCACGCACCTCGTCGCGCAGGAACGGTGCGGTGAACAGGTCGAGCTCTCCCTCAACGGCCACCACCACGGCATCGCCAAGGGCGTGTCGCGCAAGCCGCAGCTTCATTTGGCCCCTCCTCGATGAGCCACTGTACTTCGACATCCCCGGGTCCCGGGCATGCACAAACTATGAAGAGGCGGACAGGACGCGGATAAATGCCCTCACACCGCAGGGATCGCGAATCCGTATGGAAGCTCCAGGCGGTGCTCGGCCAGCAGTTCCGCGTCGGAGAGCAGGTCACGCGTGGGGCCGTCGGCGGCGATGACGCCGCCGGAAAGGATCAGTGAACGTTCACACAATTCCAGCGCATACGGAAGGTCGTGCGTGACCATGAGCATCGTCACGTCGAGCGAGCGCAGGATCTCCGCCAGCTCCCTGCGGGCGGCCGGGTCGAGGTTGGACGAGGGCTCGTCGAGCACCAGGATCTCCGGCGCCATGGCCAGCACGGTCGCCACCGCCACCCGGCGCCGCTGCCCGAACGACAGGTGGTGCGGCGGCCGGTCGATGGCCTCCAGCATGCCCACCCGCTCCAGCGCGTCCTTGACCACCCGGTCGAGGTCCTCGCCCCGCATGCCCGCGTTGGCCGGGCCGAAGGCGACGTCGTCCCTGACCGTGGGCATGAAGAGCTGGTCGTCCGGGTCCTGGAAGACCAGGCCGACGCGCTGCCTGACCTCCTTGAGCGTGTCCTTGCGCACCGGCGTGCCGGCCACGGTGACGCTTCCGTGCCCCGGGGTGAGAATCCCGTTGAGATGCATGACGAGGGTGGTCTTGCCGGCGCCGTTCGGGCCGAGCAGGGCCACGCGCTCGCCGCGGCCGATCGACAGGTCCACGCCGAACAGCGCCTGCGTGCCGTCGGGATAGGCGTAGGCGAGCTGCTTGACGTCGAGAGAGTTCACCACGAAAGTCCCCATACTGCGAGGGCCATGGCCGGCAGAGCCAGAGCGATGCCCCATTGACGTACAGATGCCGAAATATCTTGTATCACCGGCATCTGGCCGGTGTATCCCCGGCTGAGCATGGCCAGATGCACGCGCTCGCCCCGCTCGTACGAACGGATGAACAGCGCCCCGGCGGACCTGGCGATCACCGGGACATGCCGCAGATCACGCGCCTCGAACCCGCGCGACTCCCTGGCCACCCGCATCCGCCGCATCTCGTCCATGATCACGTCCATGTACCTCAGCATGAACATGGCGATCTGCACCAGCAGGGCCGGCAGCCGCAGCCGCTGGGCGCCGATCAGGATCACCCGCGGCTCGGTGGTGGCCGCGAGCAGGATCGAGGCGATCACGCCGAGCGTGGCCTTGGCCAGGATGTTCCAGGCCGCCCAGAGGCCGGGCACGCTCAGCGAGAGCCCGAGGACCGTGGTCCGCTCCCCCAGCCCGATGACCGGGATGAGGAAGGCGAACAGCACGAACGGCACCTCGATCACCATCCGCCGCAGCACGTACGCCGGCGGCACCCGCGCGGCCACCGCCACGGCCCCCAGCAGGGCGGCGTAGACCGCGAACGCCCAGAACCGCTCCCTCGGCGTGGCCACCACGACGATCGCGAAGGCGAAGACGGCCAGCAGCTTGCACTGTGGCGGCAGCCGGTGCACGACCGAGTCGCCCGGCAGGTAGAGCTGGTGATGGTGCCCCGCGCCCACGCGTCACACCTTGGCCGCGTCGCGGCCGCGGGCGGCGTACGCCACGGCCCCGGCGATGAGCAGCACGAGCCCGACGCCGATGATGCCGGCCACGCCTACGGGGATGCCGCCGACGTCGCCGTAGTCGGCCAGCCCCCACGTCACCAGGTGGTCGGTCGCCTGGCCGAGGAAGCCCTTGTTCTCGGCGACCGCCTCCAGCCCGTCGGGCGAGGACGAGGCGAAGAACGACACGACTCCGGCCAGGACCAGCGTCAGGCCGACCCCTCCGAGGAGGAACGGCTTGAGCCTGCCGGGAGCCGCGACCGGCTCCTGCCCGCCCACGGTCGTGGTCGCGCCTTCGGCTCCGCGCAGGACCAGGGGCTTGGTCAGGCCGCGGGCGCCGTACACGAGGTCGGGCCGCACGGCCAGGACCGCGCTGACGGTCATGGCCGTGATCAGCGCCTCGCCGATCCCGATCAGGACGTGCACGCCTCCCATGGCCGCCGCCACCGCGCCCACCTCGATCGGCGCGGTCCCCCCGATCCAGAACAGCAGCGTGAACGCCAGCGCGGAGGCCGGCACCGAGACCAGCGCCGCCAGGAACGCCGCCACCGCCACGCGCCCCTTGGTCAGCCCCGTCACCAGCCGGAAGATCCCCCAGCCGACCACCACGGTGACAACGCCCATGATCGTGATGTTGATGCCGAGCGCGGTCAGCCCGCCGTCGGCGAAGAACACGCCCTGCACGAGGAGGACCACGGCCATACACAGCACACCCGTGTACGGCCCGACGAGTATCGCGGCCAGCGCACCGCCCAGCAGGTGGCCGCTGGTGCCGGCGGCGACGGGGAAGTTGAGCATCTGGACGGCGAAGATGAAGGCCGCGACGAGCCCGGCCATGGGAGCGGTCCGGTCGTCGAGCTCGCGCCGGGCCCCGCGTAGACAGACGGTGACCCCGGCCGCCGCCACCACCCCGGCCGAGATGGACGTCGCGGCATTGAAGAAGCCATCTGGTACGTGCACGGCACACCTCCTGCAAGAGCAAACGGTCCTACTTTAGGACATCGTCTTGCACCTGCATATAGATGGCATTAGCGCATGATTCGCCTGATGATCATCCTCGCCGTGAGCCGCCGCACCACGGTGCTCAGCCGCCCCTTCCCCGAGGTCGCGTACGGCCGCACACTCCTGAGCACCGCCGCGCCCCACCACCGGCGCGGCGCCGCCACCGTCTCGGCGTCGGTCTCGATCCTGAACCGCGCGGGCGGCCCGCCCAGATCCAGCTCCAGGTACGCGTCCCAGGTGCCGGGCGGCAGCCAGCCCACCCCGAGCCTGGCCACGAAACCGCCGCTGGGCAGCGCCACGGCCCGCTCGACCCGCTCACGGCCGCTGCGCCGCTCGCGCCAGACGATCCGCTTGACCGCCGAGGCGGCGGGTGCGGCGCCCGCGACGCAGACCTCGCCGTCGACGATCAGCCGGTGCCCCAGCGCCCACCGCGTCCTGATGAGCCGCACCGAGCCGGGGACCCCGACCACGTGGCCGCCGACGTCGATGCTGAGGTTGCCGTTGTCCCTGGTGAAGTACGGCAGGGCGACGGCGGCGCCGATCAGCCGGGGCGGCGGGCGGTTGACGCCGCTGTCGCGTTCGGCCCCGAGCCTGCCGAGCCGCATCACGCCTTCGACCTCGACCGCCACCCGCAGGTCCCAGATCCCCGAGCCGAGCGCGGACACGTTCACCCGCGCGGTGAACTCGTTCCCCTTGCGCTCGGCCGGGACGACCAGCTCGGCGGCCGGATCGTGCCGCCCGCGCAGCACCACGGCCAGGCCGTCGTCCCCGCCGATGCCGTCGAGCCCGGCCGATCCCGTCACCAGGAGGCTGTCGCCGTCCCAGCGCAGCCCGGTCAGCCTGCGCCGCACGGCGGCGTTCTCGATGCGGGCCAGGCGCACGAGGCGGTCGATGTCGTCGAGCGCCGCCGCCCGCTGCCTGTCGACGCTGTTGAGCAGCTCGTGCACGCCGGGGGTGTACCACTCGTCGCACAGGGCGGCCACCTCCCGCGCGATGTCCTTGCGCCGCACGTCGTCGCTCTCCAGGAACACCTGCCCGAGCTGCGCGAACACGTCCAGCCTGAAGTGCCGGCGCAGCAGGTGGTCGCGGAGCGGACCGGGCTCGACGTGCCGGGCCATGAGCCGGATCGGCGCCTTGATCATGGCCAGCCAGGCGAGCGGGTCCCTGCTGGCGCGCTGCTGCATGATGCTGCTGCCGTCGGGCCTGGACACGAGGTGGTAGCAGTCGTAGTCGGCCACCACGGAGACGGCCCCGGCGTGGCAGTAGGCGTGCACGGTGAACAGGATGTCCTCGCCCACGAGCATGCCCTCGCCGAACCTGATGCGGTGGCGTTCGAGCAGCTCCCTCCTGAACAGCTTGAAGCAGCACAGGCTGTTGTAGACGTTGCTGTCGCCGATGGTCACGCGCTCCGCGCTCTGCTGGAACATCGACGCCGGCGCCCGCCTGCCGTGGCCCACGATCTTGCCGAGGACGATGTCGGAGCCGTTCCTGTCGGCCATGGCGACCATGCGCTCCAGCGCCTCGGGGCCGAGGTAGTCGTCGGCGTCGCAGAAGAACACGTACCGGCCCGAGGCGTGCTCGATGCCGATGTTGCGCGGCCGGCCCGCGCTGCCGCTGCCGTCGATGTGGACGACCTTGACGCTGGCCCGGTGATAGGCGGCGTAGAGGTCGAGGAGCTCGGCGCTGCCGTCCGTGGAGCCGTCGTCGACGACGATGAGCTCCTTCTTCACGCGCTGCACGAGCACGGAGGTGAGGCATCTGTCGAGGTAGGCCCGGCAGTTGTGCGCCGGGATGACGACGCTCACGTCGACCGCGTCGTCACCGTTCCCCGTTTCAGACATCCGCCACCACCGCCACCACTTCAGAGAGTCACGTTGCGCTGCCGTCCGGCTTCAGTATGTGACGAGCCCGGGCCTCCGCGAGGGCCGATCGTATGTCTTCACCCCTGCTTTTGCAGCCAACGGAGATATACGGCATTCCACTAATAGGCCCTGGCAGTACCACATTTATCCTGGGACCGAATGAGTTTCAGGAATGAGGTTTTCCTACCGAGGAATAGAAACCTCTCCGCCAGGATCATTCAGCCACCCCCGGACGTTCGCCGGTGATCCTCTCGATGGGCTTGCGCGTCTACAGTTAGGCAACCTTGACCGGGAGGTGGCGGGAAATGGCATCGGATCTCCGCAGGCGGGCGTCGGACGACTCCCCCGTGCACTCTGCTGAGTTCATCGTCTCCGCGGCTCGCTTGGAAGAGCTGCATCAGTGCTCCGCCGTGCTCCGCCGTACGAGGTTGCGCGCCGAGGAGATCGTGGACGAGGCACGGACCTTGCTGGCGGAGGCCGAGCAACGCGGCGACGCCGACCGCGTCCTGGAGCTGCGCGCCCAGTTGGAACAGGCGCGCGGGCTGTACGGCAAGGTGCTGAACGCGTACGTGACGATCTGTCGCAAGATCGCCGAGGAGCGTCAGGCCATCCTGCAGGAGCAGATGGGATTGTCAGGTGCGGCCTGACGGACTAGTGTCAGGGCATGCCTGACGAATGGAAGGACAAGATCCGCTGCTCTTTCTGCCACAAGAAGAGCACGGAGGTGAAGAAGATGATTGCCGGTCCCGGTGTGCACATTTGTGACCAATGCATCGAACTGTGCAATGAAATCCTCACGCAGGAGCGCCTCGCCACCCCTACCGAGCCCCGCCTCCCGATGTGGGAGTCCATGACAGAGGAGCAAATACTCGAGCATCTTCCGAAAATCGCCGCCGTGCAGGCGCAGGTGGACGACAACCTGCGCGACTGGGTGGCGCATCTTCGCGGCAGGGACGTCAGCTGGGAACGCATCGGCGCCTCGCTCGGCATGACGCGGCAATCCGCGTGGGAACGGTTCAGGAGCGAGACCTGACAGGTGAACCGTTGTGACCTGTGGGACGTCCTATGGTCAGGGAGGCCCGACATGCGCGTCCTACACGGGCTCACGGCGCCCGATCTGGAGGAGCTCCAGCTCGAGCTGATCCTGATCCTGGCGCTGCACGACGAGGCAGAGCGACTGGCTGCCGAATGAACGGGCTCCAGCTCCCCGGGCGTACCGGGGAGCTGGAGCAGGGGGCCGGATCCTCCGTAGGATTGCTGGTCATGCTGCGCTGCGCCGTGCTTGACGACTACCAGGGAGTGGCCCTCGGCCTGGCCGACTGGTCGAGGGTGCGGGTGACCGGTTTCCGCGACCACTTCACCGCCCGGGACGACCTCGTGGCCGCCCTCCGCGACTACGAGATCGTGGTCATCATGCGGGAGCGCACGCCGTTCCCGGCCGAAGTGCTCGACCGGCTGCCCAACCTGCGGCTGCTGATCACCTCGGGCATGCGCAACGCGTCCATCGACGTGGCCGCCGCGCGGGCGCGCGGCGTCACGGTCTGCGGCACGGCCAGCGGCTCGACCGCGCCGGTGGAGCTGACCTGGGCGCTGATCCTCGGCCTCGCCCGCCACCTGCTCCCCGAGGCGACGGCCCTGCGCGCGGACGGGCCCTGGCAGAGCACCGTCGGCACCGACCTCCACGGCCGCACGCTCGGGCTGCTGGGGCTCGGCAAGATCGGGTCCCGGATGGCGGCGATCGGCCGGGCGTTCGGCATGGACGTCGTGGCGTGGAGCCGGCATCTGACCGAGGAGCGCACGGACGCCCTCGGCGTGCGGCTCGCCCCGGGGAAGGACGCGCTGCTGGCCGAGTCCGATTTCGTCTCCGTCCATCTCGTGCTGAGTGACCGCACGCGGGGGCTGATCGGGGAGCGGGAGCTGTCGCTGATGCGGCCGGCCTCCTACCTGGTCAACACCTCGCGGGCGGCGATCGTCGACCAGGAGGCGCTGGTGGCGGCGCTGCGGGCGGGGCGCATCGCGGGGGCCGGGCTGGACGTGTTCGAGCTGGAGCCGCTGCCCGCCGGCCACCCGTTCCGCACTCTGCCCAACGTGCTGGCCACGCCGCATCTGGGGTACGTGACGGAGCTGAACTACGGCACGTACTTCCGCGAGGCCGTCGAGGACATCGACGCCTTCCTCGCCGGAGCCCCGATCAGGACCCTCTAGCCCCGGTCAGTCGGCCCGGCTCCTGGCGCGGAAGGCGGCCGTCTTGACGCGGTTCTGGCAGGCCGTGGAGCAGAACCTCCGGGTGCCGTTGCGCGAGACGTCCACGTAGACCCGGTCGCAGTGCGGCGCGGTGCAGACCCCCAGGCGGTCGCTGAACTCGCTGCCCAGCACGATCGCCAGCCCGGTGGCGCAGCTCGCCGCCCACTCGCCCGCCAGCGTGCCGCCCGGGCCGTGGAAGTGCAGGTGCCAGGGCTCGCCGTCGTGCCGCTCCAGCATCGGCCTGGCGTGGCTCTCCTCCAGCAGCGCGTTGACCTCGTTGGCGGCGGCGTCGATGTCGTCGGCGGCCACGGCGGCGAAGACCGTCCGCAGGCGGGCGGCCACCTCCGCCAGCTCGGCGCCCTCCGCGTCGGTGACGTCTCGATGATCCGGATAGACCGTGCGCAGGCTCTCGGTGGCGGCGGCACCGGCGCTGCCCGGCGCCGGATAAGCGCGTCCCCGCTGCTCACCGGGGGTCAGCGCGTTGACGATCGCCACCGTGGTCCTGACCACGCCATCCGTGTGACTGTTGTAATCCAATTGACCGGTTACACCTTCGTGTTCTAGCTTGTAACTGCCCAAAGCATAAACGACAGTCACAAGGAGACGGACGTGCTCACTCACGATGCCGCATCGCAGTGGATCGCGCGCTGGGACCGCCAGCAGGAGGGTTATCTCCCCGACCGCGAGGAGCGCTTCACCGCCCTGATCGACGCCGTGGAGGCGCTGGACCGGCCGGACCCGGTGGTGATCGACCTGGGCTGCGGCCCCGGGTCCCTGTCGGCCCGGCTGCTCGACCGCCTGCCCAGGGCGAAGGTGATCTCGGTGGACGCCGACCCGCTGCTGCTCGGGCTCGGGCGGGCCGCGTACCCGCGGCTGACGTTCGTCTCGGCGGACCTGCGTACCGGCGGCTGGACGGAACTGCTCGGGCTGGACGGGCCCGCCGACGCCGCGATCAGCACGACGGCGCTGCACTGGATCTCCGCCGCCGACCTCAAGGGCGTGTACGGCGAGGTGGCGAGCGTGCTGCGGCCCGGCGGGCTGCTGCTCAACGGCGACCACATGGACACCGACGACACCTCCCCCGCCCTCTCCCGCCTTGAGCGCGCCGTCCACGACAGGGAGACGGAGCGGGCGTTCGGCGCGAACCCGCCGGAGGACTGGCGGACCTGGTGGGACGCGGTCGAGGCGGACCCGGCCTTCGCCGAGCTCAACGAGGCGCGCCGCACCACGGCCGGGGCCTCGCACCACGGCTCCGAGTCGCACCTGCTGTCGCATCACGTCGAGGCGCTGCGGGAGGCCGGGTTCGCGGAGGTCGGCACGCTCTGGCAGCGGGGGAACAACCGCCTGCTGTGCGCCGTACGCGGCTGACCCCTATACGACTAACCAAGCGCTTGCTACGCTCCGCCCATGATGTCCACGGTTGTCTGGGGCACGGGCAACGTCGGCCGCGCGGCCGTCCGCGCGGTCGAGGCCCATCCGGGGCTGAAACTCACAGCCGTACTCGTCCACGATCCGGACAAGGTCGGCAGGGACGCCGGCGACCTCGCCGGGCTCGGCCACGAGCTCGGGGTCGCCGCCACCGACGACGTCGAAGCCGTCCTGGGCGCGAGCCCTCGCGCGGTGGTCTACGCGGCCTCCGGCGACCTCCGCCCCCAGGAGGCACTCGACGACGTGACCAGGGCGATCCGAGCCGGAGCCGTCGTCGTCACCCCCTCCCTCTACGCGCTCTACGACCAGCGCAACGCCCCGCCCGAGCTGCGCGAGCCGGTGCTGGCCGCCATCGGCGAGGGCGGCGGCTCGCTGTTCGTGTCGGGGATCGACCCCGGCTGGGGCAACGACGTGCTGCCGGTGCTGATCAGCGGGCTCGGCTCCACCATCGACGTGATCCGCTGCCAGGAGATCTTCGACTACTCCACGTACGACCAGCCCGACTCCGTCCGGTACCTGGTCGGCATGGGCCAGCCGATGGACTACGAGCCGCCGATGATCGCGCCGACCGTCCCGACCATGGTGTGGGGCGGCCAGGTACGGCTGATGGCCAGGGCCCTCGGCGTCGAGCTCGACGAGATCCGCGAGACCCGGGACCGGCGCGCGCTCGACGCCACGGTGGGCGAGTTCGAGGCGGGGACGCAGGGCGCGGTCCGGTTCGAGGTGCAGGGCATCGTCGAGGGCGAGCCCCGCATCGTCGTCGAGCACGTCACCCGCATCCATTCGTCCTGCGCGCCCGACTGGCCGACGGCTCCGAACGGCGTGGGCGCGCACCGCGTGATCATCGAGGGCCGGCCGCGCATCGAGGTCACGGTGGAGGCCACGGACGAGGGCGGCAACCTGTCCGCCGGAGGGAACGCCACCGCGGTCGCCCGCCTGGTGGGCGCCATCGACTGGC
This sequence comes from Nonomuraea sp. NPDC052116, assembly GCF_040680035.1. Classification (NCBI taxonomy): domain Bacteria; kingdom Bacillati; phylum Actinomycetota; class Actinomycetes; order Streptosporangiales; family Streptosporangiaceae; genus Nonomuraea; species Nonomuraea sp. NPDC052116. Next base: position 66,085 of record NZ_JBFAWA010000051.1, read on the forward strand.
TCGTGGACGCCGGACCCGGACTGTACGACGCGCTCGACGTCCCGCTGCGACCCGGCACTCTCGGAGGAAAACGACCGTGAACATCGACATTCCCGCAGGCAAGGACCCGATCTCGTACGTGTGGGGCGAGATGGTCCCCGGCATCGGGATCGCCGCCTCGAAGTTCTCGATGTCGGTGTACACCCACACGACCCTCGGACTGCGCGAGTTCGAGGCCGCGCGGCTGCGGATCGCGCAGATCAACGGGTGCGCCTTCTGCCTCGACTGGCGTACGGAACGGGACGGGCAGAAGGTCGAGGACACGTTCGCCGACGCGGTCACGGAGTGGCGCACGACCGACGCGTTCGACGACCGCACCCGCCTGGCGGCCGAGTACGCCGAGCGGTACGCCCAGGACCACCACGGCCTGGACGAGGAGTTCTGGGCCCGGATGACGGCGCACTACAGCCAGCTCGAGATCGTGGAGCTGAGCATGTGCCTCGGCTCGTGGCTGGCGTTCGGCCGCCTCAACCACGTACTGGGCCTCGACACCGCATGCACGCTGACCGGCGGCTCATCGCCCACCCCCCGATTATGAGAACTCACGAAGTGAGGGACCGCATGCGCAGCACCGGAAAGACCTCGACCCCCGACATCTCCCGCCGCGGCTTCCTCATCGGAACCGGGTCCCTCCTGGGCGCGGCGGCCCTCAGCCACCCGGCCGCCGCCGCTGCCGCTGCCGGTCCGATCGCTGACGGGGCCCGCGTGCCTGTCCTGGTCATCGGCACCGGGTACGGCGGCTCGGTGGCCGCCCTGCGCCTGGCCCAGGCGGGTGTCAACGTCCACATGATCGAGATGGGCATGGCCTGGGACACCCCAGGCTCCGACGGCAAGATCTTCTGCAACACGCTCCAGCCGGACAACCGCTCCTACTGGCTCCGCACCCGGACGAAGGCCCCGCTCAACTACTTCCTCGGCTTCCCCATCGACCGGGACATCCCCCGCTACACCGGCGTGCTGGACGCCGAGGAGTTCGGCGGCATCACGGTCTACCAGGGCCGCGGCGTCGGCGGCGGCTCGCTGGTGAACGGCGGCATGGCCGTCACCCCCAAGCGCGAGAACTTCGCCGCCATCCTCCCCTCGGTGAACCCCGCCGAGATGTACGACACCTACTACCCCCGCGCGAACACCGGCCTCGGCGTCGGCACCGTGGACCCCGCCTGGTTCGACTCCACCGACTGCTACCAGTACGCCCGCGTGGGCCGCAAGCACGCCCAGCGCTCCGGCTTCCCGTTCACCTTCGTGCCGGACGTGTACGACTGGGACTACATGGAGCAGGAGGCCGCCGGCACGGTCACAAAGTCGGCCCTGGCCGGCGAGATCCTGTACGGCAACAACTACGGCAAGAAGTCGCTGCAGAAGACGTACCTCGCCCGGGCCGCGGCCACCGGCAGAGTCACCGTCTCCCCCCTGCACCGGGTGACCTCGGTCGTTCCCGCATCCGGCGGCGCCTACACGGTGACCATCGAGCAGCTGAACACCAGCGGCGACACCACCGCCACCAAGACCGTCACCGCGGACCGGGTGTTCTTCGCGGCCGGCAGCGTGGGCACCAGCAAGTTACTGGTCAAGCTGAAGGCCACCGGCGCGCTGCCCAACCTGAACGGCGAGATCGGCAAGGGCTGGGGCGACAACGGCAACGTCATGTGCGGCCGCGCCAACCACCTCTGGGACCCGACCGGATCGCTCCAGTCGTCCATCCCGTGCTCCGGCATCGACAACTGGGCCGCGGGCGGCGCCTTCGCGGAGATCGCCCCGCTGCCCACCGGGATCGAGACCTTCGCGTCGTTCTATCTCTCCATCACCAAGAACCCGAACCGGGCCCAGTTCACCTGGAACGCCGCGACGGGAAAGGTGGACCTGAACTGGCAGACGGCCTGGAAACAACCGGCCATCGACATGGCGAAGACCATTTTCGACAAAATAAACGCGAAAGAGGGGACGATTTACCGGACCGATCTGTTCGGCATCTACAAGATCTGGGGCGACCATCTGACGTACCACCCGCTCGGGGGCGCGGTCCTGAACAAGGCGACCGACAATTACGGGCGCCTGACCGCCTACCCCGGCCTGTACGTCATCGACGGGGCGCTGATCCCGGGCAACACCAGCGTCAACCCGTTCGTCACCATCACGGCCCTGGCCGAGCGGAACATCGAGAAAATCATCGCCACCGACCTGTGAAAGATTTGAGGCCCGCATCTCTGCGGGCCTCATATCCAAGCGTCGTGTCATCGCTTGGATCAATGATGACCTCGGTTACACGTGATCGTCAAGCTAATCCCATGGCATGGCATAGAAACAGCAGCCTTTTACGCCGATATTTTCCCTTATATCGCCGCCCCGACCGCCTATGGTGGAATGAAAGCCGCTGAGGAGGCTGCGATGAGAGAGCACTTCGTCTGGGTGACGACGCGCCGCATCAGGCCGGGGGCGTTGGAGGAGTTCGAGAGGGCCTGGCGCCCGGACCCGTACCCGGAGGGTCTGCGCCACGCGTACGCGTACTGGTCGGAGGACGGGCAGGAGATCACCGGGGTGTCGTTCTGGGACTCGAAGGAGGCCTGCGACTCCTGGCGCAGCTCCGAGGCCGAGAACCGGCGCCGCGAGATCATGAGCCCTTACGTCCTCGAGGAGCGCGAAGGCTTCTACCAGGGCCGCGAACTCGGCGTCCCCGTACGGTGAACCACCGGCCCGCCGCCCGGCGGGCCGTCACTAGACTCGGCCCGTGTCCAGACGACAGGAGATCGCCGACGCGGCGATCGGGCTCCTCGCCGCGGAAGGCATGCGCGGCCTGACCCACCGCGCCGTCGACCGGGTGGCCGACCTGCCGGAAGGCTCGACGTCCTACTACTTCAGGACCCGGCAGGCGCTGCTCCAGGCGACGGTCGAGCGACTCGCCGACCACACCGCCGCCGACCTGGCCGCGCTGCAGGAGCGAGCGTCGTCTATGACGGGCGCAGACGACCTGGTCGAGGCCGCGGCCTGGCTGCTCGGGCAGTGGCTCACCACCAGCCGCGACCGCCAGCTCGCCAGATACGAGCTGTCCCTGGAGGCCACGAGGCGGCCCGAGCTGCGCGAGGCGCTCCTGGCCGGCGGCGCTCGCGTGCGGGCCCTGATCACCCGCCTGCTGGCCGACTCCGGCGTGCCCGACGCGGACCTGTGGGCCCGCGACCTCATCGCGTACGGCGACGGCCTGCTCCTCGACCATCTGCTCAGCGACCCGGGCGAACTGCCCGACCTGCGTCCCAAGATCCGCGCGCTGCTCGCCACCGTCGGCGAGGGCTGATATCAGGACCACTGCGCCCTTTCGCTACTCTACATCCGTAGAGGCTCTATAGGTGTAGAGGAGCAAGAGCGTGACCATTACCTTCCCCACGAAACGTCCGTCCCCGTTCGACCCTCCGCGGGAGCTGCGCCACTGGCGCGAGGAGGCGCCCATCCAGCCCATGCGCTACCCCGGCGGTCACGACGGCTGGCTGGTGACGGGCCACGCGGCCGCCCGGGCGGTGCTGGCCGACGCCCGGTTCAGCAGCCGCCTGGAGCATCTGCGCTGGCCCGTCGCCTGGGAGGGGATCGATCTGGCGAGCTTCGCCCAGCCTCCCGGCTTCTTCATGCAGCTGGACCCGCCCGACCACACCCGCTTCCGCCGGCGGCTCACCGCCCAGTTCACCGTGCGCAGGCTGCAGGCGTTGGAGCCGCGGATCGGCCAGATCACCGCCGAGGTCCTCGACGCCATGGAACGCGGCGGCGCACCCGCCGACCTGGTACGCGAGTTCGCCCTGCCCGTTCCCTCCCTGGTGATCTGCGAGCTGCTGGGCGTGCCGCCCGCCGATCGCGCACGGTTCCAGCACGACTCCGCCACCGTCCTGCGCGACGGATCGACAAAGGAGGAGGTCGCCGCCGCGACGGCCTCGCTGTTCGGCTACCTGTACGAGCTCACGGCGGCGAAACAGGCACACCCGGCGAACGACCTGCTCTCCGGCCTCGTCACCGGTGGCGAGCTGACGCTGGAGGAGATCACCGGGATCGGCCTGCTGCTCCTGGTGGCCGGCCACGAGACCACGGCGGCCATGCTCGGCCTGGGCGCGTACGTCCTCCTGGAGAACCCGGATCAGCTCGCCGCGCTGCGCGGGAACCCGGCCCTGATGGAGGGCGCGGTCGAGGAGCTGCTGCGGTACCTGTCGGTCGCCCACCTCGGGCCGATGCGGGCCGCGCTGGAGGACGTGGAGATCGCCGGCCGGACCATCAGGAAGGGCCAGGTGGTGACGTTGTCGATCCCGGCCGCCAACCGCGACCCCGAACGGTTCCCGGATCCCGAGACCCTCGACGTCACCCGTCCGTCGCCGACCGGGCACCTGGCCTTCGGCCACGGCATCCACCAGTGCCTGGGCCAGCAGCTGGCCAGGCTCGAGATGCGCATCGCGTACCGGGCGCTGTTCGAGCGCTTCCCCTCCCTAAGGCTGGCGGTGCCGCCGGAGGAGGTGCCCATGCGTACGAACATGACCATCTACGGCGTGCACCGGCTCCCCGTCACCTGGTGAATCCCTGGCCGGCCTATGGGCACAGGCCGGAGGTCAGCAGGGCGACGGCCGCCTTCTCGGGATCCCCCGAGTACGAGGTGATCGACAGGGCCACCTGTCGCGACCCGTCGGCCGAGCTGAACGCCACCGTGAGGTAGCCCGGGGCGCCCCCGCCGTGCCCCAGCGCGGTGCCGCACGGCAACGGCGCCATCTCCAGGCCCAGCCCGTAGGCACCCGCGGAAACCCTGATATCGGCCGACGGTCTCCGCCCCGGGAAGTAGGCCATTCGGCCGCCCGCCTCCCTCAGTGACCGGGCGCGTCCGGGGGCGGCTGCTCGGCGGGGAACAGGATCGCGCTGAGCAGGTACGGCGCGCGGTCCGGCGCGGGAGCGTTGGCGATCCGGTCCCGCAGCACCGCGAGCAGGTCGGTGAGCATCTCGGCGAGCTCGTCCGGGCTGAGCCACAGCGTGCCCTGCCGATAGGACACCGAGTCGGCGACCGGGTCGGCGCCGTCGCGGTCCAGGTAGGCGTTGAACTCGGCGATCAGGGCGGCCATCGCCGCGGCGAATCCACGGCGGTGGTCGTCGAGCGACATCGCGGCCGCGGCGCCGACGTCGATCGAGGGCCGGTCCTGGCGCAACCGGTAGCTCCGCTCGACGGCACCGCGTACCCGCTGCTCGCCCTCCACCTCGAGAAACCCGCCCTCGGCCAGCAGGGCGACCTGCCGGTAGACGGTCACCTTCGACACCCCGGGCATGCGGGCGCACAACTGCGCGGTCGTCAGCACCTGTCCTGCCGACAGGGCGTGCACGATGCGCAGCCGTACCGGATGCAACAGCAGCTCAACGGCGTCCATGGCCTAACGATTTCATATGAGATACCATTATCCAAAATGAAAATGGTCGGAAGGGGTGGGCATGCGAGACGTATCGGGGCGAGCGGTGCCGGTGAACGGCCGGCGCGTCTATGTCGAGGAGTCCGGCCAGGGGCATGACCGGACGGTGGTCTTCGAGGCGGGCGGAGGCTGCGGCCGGACCTTCTGGGATCCGGTGCTGCCGCTGCTGGCGGACACGGCGCACCTGGTGGCCTACGACCGTGCCGGGCGCGCGCTCAGCGGCCGCGTCACCCAGCGGCTCAGCATCGATGACATGGCCGCCGATCTGATCGCGATGACCGAGGCCGTCGTCCCGGGCGAGTTCGTGCTCGTCGCGCACAGCATGGGCGGGCTGGTCGCCCGCCGCGCCGCCGAGCGCCTTGGGCCTCGGCTGCGGGGCCTGCTGCTGGCCGACGTCCTGCCAGAGAGCTCACCGGTGTACGACACCTGGGACCAGACCGCCAAGAAGATCGACCGCATGCTGGCGGTGACGCAGACGCTCAGCCGGTTCACGCCTCTGGCACGCCTGTTCACCGGTAACGTGCGGCGCCTGTTCTCCGCCGACACCTACCGGACCATGCTCGCCGAGGACTTCACCCCCGCCGGGACCTCCCAGACCCGCAAGGAGATCCAGGCGGTGGCCGCCGCCATCCCGCAGTTCCGCGCCCGGCCGCCCCAACTCCCGAAATGCCCGACGATCGTGCTGTCGGTGACCCGCGCAGAAAGAGGGCGGGAACGTCAGCACGCCGCCAACCGCGAGCACCAGCGCCGCTACGCCGAGACCCTGCCCGACGGGCGCCACGAGGACGTCGCCTCGGGGCACTTCATCCAGGCCGAGCAGCCCCGGCTGATCGCGGACCGGACACGACAGCTCCTGACGGCCTCCCGAAAAATGGATGGACACGGCTGTTAGCGTCCCTGGCATGGGTGTAGTTGACATTGACCGCTTTGTCGCCGACGGGTTCGTGAAGCTGGAAGAGGCCGCCCCGCGCGAGGTCGGCGACGCCGCCCGGGCGTTGCTGTGGCGGCAGACCGGTCTGTCACCGCAGGACCCGGCCACCTGGAAGGAACCGGTGGTGTGGGCCGCGGACCTCACGGGTGAGGGCGCGCTCGGGGAGTTCATCCGGAGTCCCCGGCTCGCCGAGGCACTCGACGAGCTCTGCGGGGCCGGTGGCTGGGTGCCGCGTGGTTCGCTCGGCATGGTGCCGATCCGGTTCCCGCGCCTCCCGCCCGCCGACGACAGAGGCTGGCACATCGACGCCAATGCCGCCCAGCCGGACGGCGGCTACCTGTGCAGCGGGCAGCCGGAGACGATGCTGCTGCTGATCCTGATGTCGGAGGTCGGGCCCGACGACGCGCCGACCCGGATCAGGGTCGGTTCACATCGGGACGCGGCCGCGGCGCTGGTGGGGCGCGTGCTGGACCCGTTCGAGGCCGGACCGCTGGTGGACGCGGCCAGTTCACACCGTCCGCTCGCGTACGCGACGGGCCGGCCGGGCGACATCTACCTGGTCCATCCCTTCACCGTCCACGCCGCCGACGAGCACCGGGGCGACGAGCCGAGGTTCATGGCCCAGGCGCCCGTCTTCCTGACCGAACCGGTGACTCCGGAGGGGGGCAACGCACTGGCTCAGGCCATCTCGTGAGCTCCCGAGGTCAGCACACGCCGCGTGCCCCTCGATCGCCAGGCGGTCACCACCGACTGCACAAGTGCGTCCGAAACGCCCTGGCTGGTGTCCAGCTCGTAGTCGTACGGACCGAACGTGTGGATGCCGTCGACCTCCACGTGCTCACGCCCCTCCCCGATGCGGCGGTCCCCGCGCTCGCGTTCTCTCCGATCGATCTCCGCAAGGTCGCAATGCACCCCGACGAGGAACACGTCGAAGCCCGCCAGCAGTTGTGACAGCTCTTCGCGCCACGCCGGGAATTCGATGATGTGCTCCACGACCAGGTCGTTGCCCGCGCTCGCCAGGGCGGGCAGGCAGCGGTGAAAGCCGTTGAAGAAGCGCGGCCGCATCTCGTACCACCACGAGAAGGGACCCTCGTGGTCACGCCGCTCCGGGAGCATGCCGCTCGCCACGAACTGGTCGGACGAGACATGGAGAAACGGCTCATCGAGTGCGCGCTGCAGCGCCTTGGCCAGGGTCGATTTCCCGGAACTGGAGGCCCCGCTGAGAATGATGACGCGGCCCGGGCCTCGATTCGGTGGGGTGGGGTCCATGCTCACACAATGGCAGACCGCTCCCGAGCCATGTCCTATCGTACGGCTGTGTGTGGCCCGATCCGGCGACGATACTCGCGCGGAGACGCGCCGGTGATCCGCTTGAACGCGTTGCTCAGCGCGCTCTCCGAGCCGTAGCCGACCGTACGGGCGATCATCGCCACCGTGTCGTCCCCACGCCGCAGGCGCTCGGTGGCCAGTTCGATCCGCCAGCCGGTCAGGTAGTCCAGCGGGCTCTGCCCGACGGTTCGTTTGAAGCGGGCGGCGAGCGTCGACCGGGACACCGCCGCGGACTCGGCCAGCTCGGCCACCGTCCAGGCGTGGGCCGGCCGGGCGTGCATGGCCCGCAGCGCCGGGGCCACGACCGGGTCGGTGAGTCCGGCCATCCAGCCGGACACCGTACCCGGCCCGGCGACGGCCAGGTGCAGGCGCAGCAGGTGGATCAGCATGACCAGGGCGAGATGCTCGGTGACCAGGGTCGAGGCGAGCGACCGGTCGCGCAGTTCGGCGTCGATCTGCTCGAGCGCCCAGCGCACGGTCGCGGCCTCGGCGGTGCGGCCGGGTACGTGGATCACCGGCGGCAGCACGTCGAGCAGCAGCTCGCGGGCCCGCTCGCCAAAGTCGAAGCGCCCACCGATGAGGACCACGTCCTCACCGGTCCCCACCCGGGCCACGCCGTCGGTGGCCGCCGCGAAGACCGGACCGGCCGGGACCGGCCGCACCCCCGGACCGCTGGCCAGGGTGAAGGCGCGCGGCTGGGTGAGCAGGAAGCAGTCGCCCTCGGCCAGATCGATCGGCTCCGGTACGCCGTCGACGGCGAGCAGGCAGCGGCCGCGGCGTACCGCCACGAACTTGACCGCCGGCGGCGGCCCGTACGACATCGCCCACTCGCCGCCGGCGACCAGCCTGACGGACAGGCGGCTGTTCGTGCCGACTAGGGCGAGGACGTCTTCGAGGGGATCGGCTTGCTGGACGCTCACTCAACTATGTTGGATCCTGAACCATTCCGAGTCCAAATCCTGGTCCCTACCGTTGCGGGTTATGACACGTATGGGCACCCCGTTCGACGCCAGGACCACGGCCGCCGAGATCCTCGCCGGCGTTGACCTCACCGGCCGGCGGATCATCGTCACCGGCGGAGCCTCCGGGATCGGGTTGGAGACCGTACGGGCGCTGCGGGGCGCGGGGGCCGAGGTCACCGTCGCGACCCGCAACCCCACGGGCGACCAGCGGGCCCTGGACCTGAGCGATCTCGGCTCGGTGCGCGCGTTCGTGGCCGGCTGGATCGGGCCGGTGCACGCGATCGTGGCGAACGCCGGGATCATGGCGCTGCCCACCCGCCAGGTCGCCGCCAACGGCTGGGAACTGCAGTTGGCGACGAACTTTCTCGGGCATTTCGCACTGATCACCGGCCTGCGGGAGAACCTGCGGCAGGCCGGGGACGCGCGGGTGGTCATGGTGAGTTCGGGCGCTCAGCTGCTGTCGCCGTTCGACTTCGACGATCCGCACTTCGAGCGCCGCCCGTACGACCCGTGGGTCGCGTACGCGCAGTCGAAGACGGCCGATGCGCTGCTCGCGGTCGGCGCCGCCCGGCGCTGGGCCGCCGACGGCATCACCGCGAACGCCCTCGAACCCGGCTACATCCACACCAACCTTCAGCGGCACCTCGACGACGACACCATGCGGGCAGCGGGCGCGATGGACGACGAGGGGAACCTGGTGACGCCGGACTACTACAAGACCCCGGAGCAGGGCGCCTCCACCTCGGTGCTGCTCGCCGCGTCCCCGCTGCTGGACAGCGTGACCGGCCGGTACTTCTCCTCGGACAACCAGGAGGCCGAGAAGGTGCCGGGCGGGACCGCGGGCGTCGCCGCCTGGTCGGTGGACCCGGCCGCCGCGGACCGCCTCTGGGAGTACGCGCTCACAGCGACAGCGGCCCGCTGACCGCGACCTCACTTCCCATCGTCGGAGGCGCGCGTCCCACAACCCTCGGCTGGTACGACGAGAAGCACCTGCTCATCTCCACCGCGGCCGGCATCGGGATCATGGACCTGACGGGCCGCGTGACCGAGACCCTGCTCAAGCTCGGCAAGAACTCCGAGATCTACCCGCACTTCAGCGCCACGTAGCCGTTCATCGCTCCCAGGAGTGGTCGATCGCGGCGTCCACAAGCTGTGGATCGACACCCGGAAACGAACCGTCACCGAACAGGATCCGCGCCGCCACGGCACGACCGGCACGACCACGCAGCACGGCCACCGCCGCCTCCGCCGCGGCAGGGGACCGGATACCGGCGAACACCCGGCGCAACAACAGCCGTCCCCGGAACCGGGCCCGCAACGCGCCCCCGTCGTACAGGCTCAACCTGCGCTGATCGCCGGTACGCAGGTACCCGGCGGCGACCGCCGCGGCCAGTTCCGCCATGCGTAAACACGGATCCAACCCACCGGCCGTCAGCGGCGACACCGCGCCCGCCGCGTCTCCGACGAGCAGCCCGGCGGGGCACGCCAACCGTCGCAGCACACCGCCGACCGGGATCGGGCCACCGCGGCGCTCGACCGGACCGGCCGGCGCCGCCCGGCCGGGCGCGTCCACGGCGAAAGCATCCAGCAGGTGACGGACGCCGGCCCGCATCGCACCCGGATATCCCGCGACGCCGACATGCGCGTGCCGACCGTCGTCGATGACCCACCCCAGGTACCCCGGAGCGACCCGAGGGTCCAGCACGCAATGGAACGCCGGGGTGGTCGTCCCCGACGCGACCGGATGAACGATCTCGGCACCGACGAGAAAGCGCCGATTGACATCGAGGCCGAGATCCCGCGCCACCCGCGAGCGGGCGCCGTCCGCACCGACAATGAACCGAGCCCGCACCGGCTCCGCACCCGCGAACTGCACAAATCCCATCGACGCGCCGACATACCGCACGCCCAGAACGACCCGCGCCCCGGCCGACTCCGCCGCACGGCGCGCATGCTCGTAGACGGCCGCCATGTCAGCCACGCGGTACTCGTCCCGTTCACTGGTCAGCCGGATCGGCGCCCGCCGCGACGGCGGATACAGCAGCACGTCCCTTACACCAGGCCCGAGCAGCTGATCCGGCAGGTCGAAGTCATCAAGGGTACGACGCACGAAGATCCCGGTCGTACGGATGCCCGCCGACAACGACCTGCGGCGATCGACCACCATCACATCGAGCTCTCGCGACGCGAGCAGCCGAGCCGTGCGCAGCCCGGCCAGTCCCGCCCCAACGACCAGTACATCCACTGTCCGCATATCCAGCGACGCTAGGGGCCATACCTCGCCCACGGCACCATCTGCACGCGACCCGCCCAGTACCTCTACACCGTCACCACACTCACGCTCGAGGTGTACGCCTCCACAGCATGCAGGTGGACGAACGCCGGCTCCAGCACGACGGCCCTTGCCTCAGCCCCGTATCCCTTGCCCTGATGCTCCCGAGCGATCCACGAACCGGACCGTCGTGAAGTCGGTCGCCCAAATGTTGTGCATGCCGATCGCCATGCCGTCAAGGCGAATCGCCAGGCGCAGATCCCAGCTCGTCGGCCGCCAACGGGCCAAGGTCCGCCAGTTCCAGGCGCGGTGTCGTCACGCGCAGCGCGCGATATCGTCCCGACAAAAAGGAGCACCCCTGACGGCATAACGCCTTCCAGCGGCTCCTCCTTCAGGGCCGGCCTGGTTCAGCGTGAGTGACGGCTGGACGAGCGGGTGTTGGGCCTGCCGCTACATCAGGCGCGGGACTCGCTGAACCAGCGCCCAGCTGAAGGCAGAAAGAGCAGGACTATGACAGCCCAAGCGAGTATGCGATAGCCGAACACCGCGAGCCACGTCACCGTGGAGAAGAGGGCCAGGTCGAGGATGGCAGCGCCGATCAACAGCAGGTGCACGGCGATGATTGCCCATCGTAAGTACGTTCGGCGGCTCGACCATCGGCTCAACAGCCACCCGAGAAGGGTGGTGCTTCCTGCGACGTAGATCAGGGCAGTCAGGATGCCCCAATGAAAGGTTGCGAAAAAGCCGGCCAGTGTGATCGCCAGGCCCACCAGGCCAAAAGCCACTTCCAGCGTAATGATGAACTGAGCCGCTTTGAGAGTGCCCGGCATCCGGTGCGCCTTGACGCTGTTCGTCACAGCCCCATTCTGACGGGGCAGGGCTACAGAGCGCATAGCCCTGCCCCGTTCGGTGGTGCGGGAGGACGGCCGGACGGGACCGGTCCGGAAGGGCCGCAAGCCCGCCCGTACTGCCCGGACGCGCGGAAAGAATCGCTTACCAGTCGCTGATCTCCCAGATGTACCAGGGTCCGTCGAAATGGCGGTAGTAGCCGGGTCCGTCGATGTCCGGCTCACCATTCGGACTCCAGGCGAGTCCGTAACTGGTGAGGAACCCCGTGACCTCGATCATGAAGCCGAATGCACTGCGGGATCCGTCAAGGTACTCGACGGGATACAGGCCGATCCAATCGCGCTTCCCAGGCGGTGTCCCCTCTGACACCGTCTTCGCGAGGTGGTCGAGGCTGCCGCGCGACAACTCGAAACGCATCCTGACCGGCGCACCGACGTGAACCAGCGCGCCGACCAGCACCACAACCAGGGGCGGCACAGCCCAGAACAGCCAGTCGCGACGCAATGCGACCAGCCTCCCCCGCCTGACAAGGACGATAGCGAGCACGATCAACCAGCCGACTCCAAACAACAGCCAGCCGACGCCGACGAGCATGAGCCACGTGAAATTCCACCTGGGAACACTCGTCGCATAAATCGTCCCGAGCCCCAGCAATACGGCGACCTTTCCTCATGCTCTGCCACTGACGTTCATGGGAACGCGTCGGCGAGACGCATCAGGAAGATCGCTGGTTGTGTCCACCGCGTGATCCTAAATTTCACTGGTGGCGATTCCACCGAGCTGGTGTGTACGTATTGTGCAGAAATCCACGATCGATGTCGGGAGCCTCGTTCATGGCACTCGTGCGCGCGCTCTTGCCGCTGGGCGCATGATCGCGACCATGGCCGGCGACAGGAATGCGCGCGGAAGTACGGAGGAAACGAAGCACCGGATCGTCGATCGCCCCAACCAACTACGGAGACCGGCCAACCCGTGGCGATCGTACGGCTGTATCCGTGCGGCGGCGTGGCGCTGGTGTCGGCGTGGCGGCCCACGCTGCTGCCGCCCAGGACCAGTGAAAACTCGCCCGACTCCGCTCGGCCGAATCGTATGATCCGCTTCATGCCGATCCCCCGAGCAGTCGCCGTGGTCGTCGACGGTACCCAAGTCCTGGTCATCAAACGGTTCCTCCGACGCAGGCCAGGCGTCACCTGCGTCATGTGCGATGCCGCAGGCCGGCGGGGGTCGCAGTGTCCCGGGCACCACTACGCGGTTCTTCCCGGGGGCCATGTGGAGGATGGCGAGTCGCCAGAGAGTGCGGCAGTTCGTGAACTCCACGAAGAGACGACTCTCACCGGAAAGATCGAACGGTTGCTCTTCACCAGCTCACACCATGGCCGACCCGCCTTCTACTTCCTCATGCGCGACGTCAACGGCGTACCGTCGCTCTCCGGCGAGGAGGCTGTGGCGCACGGGCCGGACAACAGCTTTGAGCTCAGATGGGCAACGGTCGCCGAGTTCGAGCAGCTGAATCTGTATCCCGCGGATGTGCGTGAACCGCTCGCGGAACTGCTGCGCGGTTGACCCTAACTCGGAGCCAGGCGCGCTCGGCGCGCCAGCTTCTCGGCCGAAGCCACTTGCCGCACCTGGCCATCCAAGTGATCCCGCTGCATGCGTGCCGTGCTCCGTAAGCTCCTCGGCCAGGCGGAACGGGAAACCTTGGCCATGCGGGTGTTGCACGCGACGCTTCCCGACCGCTACGCCCGTTATGAGGTCCTGGCTTCGACCCTCGACCACCACGGCCGGCTCGCCACCCTGGTCACCGATCCCGCGCAGGGCTTCCCCCTATCCCGCACTTCTCTGCGCCACGTCCGCCCCACGCTGCGACGCGACGACCGTCATCCACGAGATGCCGCTGACGGATCTCGGCCTGTGGTTCACGGCGAAGACATCGTGCTGGCTGCTGCCCGCTGTGAGCCCGTGGGCATTGGCTTGGAGCGCTACCGGGAGCCGGTGCGGTGCAGGTCAACCGGCATCTACCCGACGGGGTCGGGACGGTGCTGCGGGCGATCGGCGATTCACGTCCATGCGGTCGACGTACCGTGTCAGGCCGGTGGTATCAGGCGTTTTCACGCCCGCTCCGGGGCACGTCATAAGGCGTCCTCAGCCTCCCAGCGCAGCAGGTCGCCCGGCTGGCACTGGAGCACCTCGCAGAGCGCGGCGAGCGTCGTGAAGCGCACCGCCTTGGCGCGGCCGTTCTTGAGTACTGCCAGGTTGGCGGGCGTGATCCCTACGCGGTCCGCGAGCTCGCCCACGGACATCTTCCGCCTGGCCAGCATCACGTCGATGTCGACGGTGATCGGCATCAGATCACCTCGTCCAACTCGGCCTGCATCTGCGTCGCTTCGACGTCGCGCGCGACGGCCTGGGCGAGCAGCATCCGCAGCACGAGCACGATGAGCGCGACCCCCAGGATGGCCACGCCGATCCCGCCCATGATGACGGTGACACCCGGATCGTCCCGCTGGCCCGGCGCATTGAGGGCCGTGACCGCGAACCACAGGAGGGCGGCCGCCACGATCGCTCCGATCACGGCGTCCACGTACCGAAAGGCGGCGTGGGAGAACACGGTTGCGCGTCGCACCATAGTCACCAGCCGCCACACGCTGACCAGGGCGACCTGGCCCGACACCATGCCCAGGATCGTGATGATGCGCAGCGCGGTCAGCGGGAGCGACCCGTCCTCCGGGTCGCTCCCGCTGACCAACACCCACACCATCGATGCCTGTACGAGCACGGTGCCGGCGAGAACCACCACGAGCACGGCGCGCAGTGCACGCACTGCCAGCTTTCCCATGTCCCATCCTTCCATCGAATTGCGATGAGAATCTATCGAATTTCGATACCTTGGGCAAGGGCCTGAGCGGAGGGTGGGACGCCGTCACCTCCTCCCATGACATGGCGTTCGCGCGAACCGTCTTGATCTTGGCGACATGCGATCATGCGTGAGGGCGTTGCTGTACAGCCCGGATGTCCACGCGCTGTGGTCCTACTACCGGCCCTTGCCCTGTGTCCACGATCACTCCTTCCGATCACCGCAGTCGATCACCCAACCACCTGCGGCGAAGGCGTAGAGCTCGGGGGCGAGCTCCGCGATGCCGGGCCGCTGTGGGTTACGCCGACAAGACGGGACAAGGCGGTCAGACGTAACAACTTTGGGCAAAGAATCTTCATCTAACGCGCCGTGGACGCACTGAGCGCGGGGGATCCGCAGCACATCGGGGATTACTGGCTGGCTGGACGCCTCGGCTCGGGCGGTCAGGGAGTCGTGTACGAGGCCTACGACCCCGAGGGACGCAGGGTCGCCATCAAGGTGCTGCACGCGTCGGACAACAACGGCAGCCGCGACCGCTTCGCCAAGGAGGCGACCGCAGCCGGCAGGGTGGCCTCGTTCTGCACGGCCCGGGTGCTCGCCGCCGACCTGGAGGCGAGCAAGCCGTACATCGTCTCGGAGTACGTCGCGGGGCCGAGCCTGCGCAAGGCCGTGATGGAGGGGCGCAAGTTCACCGAGGACGATCTCCACCGGCTGGCGACGGCGATCGCCACCGCGCTGACCGCGATCCACGACGCGGGCGTCATCCACCGCGACCTGAAGCCGGACAACGTGCTGCTCGGCCCGGACGGCCCACGCGTGATCGACTTCGGCATCGCCCGCACCATGGACATGTCGCTGACGAAGACGGGCGAGGTCTCGGGCACGCCCAGCTACATGGCGCCCGAGGTGTTCATCGGGGAGCGCGCGGGAGCAGCCGCCGACGTGTTCGCGTGGGGTGCCGTCATGGTGTTCGCCGCCACGGGGCAGGACCCGTTCAAGGCGGACACCCTGGGCGGCATGATGCACCAGGTGCTGTCCTCCGCACCGGATCTGCGGGGGTTGCCGCCGCGGCTGGCCCCGCTGGTGGCGGCCGCGATGGCGAAGGATCCCGCCGCCAGGCCCGCGGCACGCGACCTGTTGCTCGCGCTGGTCAGCGGCAACGCCGCCGACACCAAAGGCCTGCTGGCCGCGGGCAGCCGCTCGGCGCAGGGCGTACATGGGCTCGACCAGGGTGATCCCGAGCTGGGGACGATCGCGGAGGACGCCTACACGGCGCTCACGCCAGAGGAGCGCGAGCTGGCCGCCGCGGTGTTCCTGCGGATGGTGACCGTGGGCGAGGACGGGTACGAGAGCGGGCGGTGGGCCTCGCGCGAGGAGCTGTACGGCGGTCGCCCAGAGCGCGAGGCGGCGGCGGTCGAGCGGATCCTGCGGGCGTTCTCGTACGTGGTGACCACGAAGGACACCTCGGTCTCGCTCTCCAGGCCCGCGCTGCTGAGGGCCTGGCCGCGGTTACGCATGTGGGTCGACGCCGACCGCGACGGCCTGGCCGTACTGGGCCAGGTCTCCGCGGCGGCACGGCACTGGTCCGACAACGGCAGGCGGGACGGCGACCTGCTCCAGGGCAGCCGTCTGGAGCAGGTGCTCAGCTGGGCGGCGACCGGCCGCCGTCACGTGACGCTCACCCCCGCCGAGCGGGACTTCCTGCGAGCAGGCACCGAACTGACCAGGAAGCGGACCCGCCGCAGGACGCTGACCACGATCGCGCTGGCCGGGCTGCTGGTCGTGGCCATGGTCGCCGGAGGGCTGGCCGTATATCAGCGGCAGCAGGCCACCGAACAGCGTGACATCCTCACCGCCAAGCAGGTGGCGACGGAGGCCGACCGGATGCGCACGACCGACCCGGTCAAGGCGATGCTGTTGAGCGTGGCCGCCTGGCGGGTCTCACCGCAGTTGGAGACCCGATCCAGTCTCATCGCCTCCCTGCAGCAGCAGGAGACGGCGGTCTTCCGCGATCCCCCGGTCAAAGGCCTTGCCCATCGCACCCTCAGTCATGACGGCCGCACACTCGTCAGCGTCAGCGAAGCCGGCGTGAACGTCTACGACGTCCGTACCGGCAAACGCACCGGTGGCTGGGCCGGGCTGAAGCAGAAGGACGGGACTCCCCAGGCGCCGGCGCTCAACAAGAGCGGCCGCCTGCTCGCCCTGACCATCGGTTCAGAGCTCGGCGTCTGGGACCTCACCTCGGGCAAACAACTGGTACGGCGCTCCCTGTCGGAACGCGGCGGGTTCAGCGCGATCTGGGGTGAGCACGAGTCGATCCTCACCGTGATGTACCAAGGCGAAATCGTCTACCTGTTGGACGTGGCGACCGGCAAGCAGTTCGGCAAGTCTCCCTACACGGACGGCAGCATGGTCCCGTCGCAGCCTCCGCTCGTCGATCCGACAGGCAAACACCTGCTGATGGCGGGTGGGCGCTTCGACGAGCTGGCGCTGCCGGGCTGGACCCCGGAACGGCGCCTGGCGCCCTGCCGAACTCACTCGGACGTGGCGGCTTTCACCCCAGACGGCAAGACCATCGCCTGCGCGAACGCCACGATCGCGCTCGTCGACGCGGCGACCGGTCGTGAGCACAAACAGGGCGATGAAGACTGGGCCTGCGACATCTGCACGAAGTCCGGGGCCGAGCTGCGCTTCAGCCCGGACGGCGACTACCTGGCCGCCTTCGCCGAACGCGAGCTGCGCGTGTGGAAGGTCGCCGATCGCAAGCAGATCCTCACCTACCGGGCCGAGGACGAGCTGACCGACCTGCGGTTCGACCCCGACGGCAGGACCCTGCGCTACCTCTACGACAACATGGTCATCAGCCTCGACCTGTCGCCGAGAGCCAGCGCCACCAATGTCCGGAAGGGGGTGGCGAAACTCAGTCCCGGAGGACGGTGGGTGGCGATGGAGGATCCCGATCAGAACCGCCTCGGGCTCTGGGACCTGCGCAGCCGCAAGGAGGTGGCGACGTTCCCGCTCGGCGAATTCGGGGCATGGGGATTCGACCGGACCGGCACACGCATGCTCATCGCCGACATCACGAGCGTGCGGCTGATCGACCTCGCGACACGCAAGAAGCTCTGGCAGATCTCCACGCCGCACACGAACACGAACAATCCCGAGCGTGCCGACTTCAGCCAGGACGGCAAGACGATCGCGCTCACGCTCCAGCCATCCTCCCAGGAGGGCAGCTTCCGGCTACTCGTGCTGGACACCGCCGGTGGGCGCGTCCTGCGCACGTTCAGCTCGCAGATCGACGGCGGGCCGTACACGCCGGACGGACGCCTCGCCTCGACTTTCGGAAGGTTCATCGACCTCACCGCCGGCAGGCCGGTCGACGCGGCTTTCGATGTCGTACGCGGTGCCTCGGCAGTGGCCGTCAGCGACCAGGGGCGGCTGGCGTTCAGCGCCGGTCCGGCCGGCCGCATCGCGATGTGGACGGTCCAGGGGCCGGCCCAGATCACGCCGGTCCTACGCGGGACGACGGGTGAGATCGCGGAACTGGCCTTCTCCCAGAAGGGCGATCTGCTCGCCAGCGTGACCACGGACGGCATCCTCCAGGTCTGGGACGTCAACGCCATGCGACGGCTCGGCGGCGCGTTCAACCTGCACGGCTCCCAGATCACCTCGCTCGCCTTCAGCCCGGACGACTCCACCCTCTACGCCGCCGACTGGGGTTCCGTCTACAAGATCCCGATCGGTGCCGAGCAGATCGTCCAGGACGTGTGCCGCCGTGCCGGGCACACGCTCTCCCCGGCCGACTGGGCCGCCTTCCTCAAGGACGTGCCCTACCGCGACATCTGCCCGACCAGGCAGCCCTAGGGAGTTGGTGGCACTGGTGCACCTGCCTGGCGATGGAGCACGGTAAGTTCTGCTACCTCGCGCGGAAGCCTCCTTCTCGACCGGCTCCCGCGCGGCGGACATGATGGCGGTGTTCCTCATCACCGACTTCCGCTGACCGGCCGGGACCTGACGGTCGAGCTGTCCCGAGCTCCGCGCTGCGCCCTGAGCTGCGAGCCGACGAGGGAAACCGAACCCTCGACCTTCTGTTTCAAGGAACTTCGAGACTGTCCACGGGCGTCCAGCGCTGCCACGAGTGCCTGCTCAAGGTCTCTCAGCTTGTCTGAAGGGAAGCTCCAGCGACGTGCGATCATGCCGCTGACCAGGCGCTGATGTGCGCCTACATGTCTCGTTAGCGCCCTGGATGTCTCACCGCAGCGTGCAGGACAGGCCTGGGATGGCCACCTCTGCCAGCCCTGACCCGAAAATACGAGAGCGGACGCAAGGAATACCCCGCCCGCCTCCAGCAAAGGCTATTACCACTTGGGATCCGATCTGCACAGGATTGTTATAAGACATCCCTTATCTCGCCAACACCACTCTCTTACTCTTTTCCCTGCTATATCCCCCAATCAAGGACCCTGATGAAACACTTCTTCGCAGGCCTCGTGGCAACGGCCGCGGCCGTGTGCGCGATGGCCGTACCCGCTCAGGCGACATCCGTCGCATCCGCGCAGGCCGCTCCGGTGAACCCGGTGAAAGCCCTGAAGGCCCAACTGGTCCCGGGCAAAGGCGTAAAGATCACCGAATCAAGCGGCATCACTCTCGATTTCACCGCCGACGACCAGGCCATGCAGGTACAGGTGAACACCAGCACGGTCGGCACCCTGGCTTTCGGCAAAGGCAACGTGGCGGCCGCCGACCTCCGTGTCCGCATGTCCTCACGCCAGAAAAAGCCCAGCCCTCCCTACCGGGTCATCGCTGAGGGCAGAAACGCCTACGTGACCAACGCCGGCATCGCCAAGGCGCTGCCTTCCGGTCTTTCCTGGATCCAGTCGAGGGCCAGTGGGCACGACAACGCTCTCCTCAACGTGGGCGTCACGCCGGCAGAACTGCAGTTCATGCTGGACAACGCATCAGAAGTAGCGACCGGCCAATATCAGGGCACCGCCACACTCGCTGAATTCCGGCACGACAAGTCCGCCGGGGAAGGCAAGGTCGAATTCCACCTGTACTTCGATGAACACAACCTGCTCACCCGCACGGTCGTCGACACGACCACCTACCCGGACGACGACACCACGGCCTATGACCAGATGGCCTTCCACACCGATACCAAGTATTCGGGCTGGGGCACCAAGGTGAAGATCGCGGCACCGGCGGCCAGCAAGGTCATCAGCGAGAAGAAACTCAACGCGAAGACCCGCAAGGCCGTCATAAAGGCCGGCTATCCGGAGAGCGGCCCCTTCTAACCTGCACCAAGAAGGACCCGACGTCGGCGAGCACCGCGTACATCTTTCCCACCTGAGCGGCGTCCCCTTCAGAGGAGCAGGGGAACCAATCAAGAGGCCGTCCGTGGCTGAGCCGGCCAAGAGCACATTCCCGCAGATCTGGCGAAGGCCCGTGAAACGGCTCGGAGTCCCGAGGACCGCACCGCCCGCCTCTCCACCTGCAGAGCCTTGAGCACGGGGAGCAGAAAACATAAGAACCGTGTCGGTGGGCTAGCCCGCCATGCTCCGCAGAAATCGCAGGCGCTCCGGTCTTTCGAGACGGAGCGCTTGCTATTGGTCCAGGTTGAATTCAAGCCGCTGTCTGATCTTGCGATGGTCGCAAAGGCGTCGAGCCTGGCAAGATCAATGCATGCACTACGCTTGCACGTCACGACGAACCCTCGGAGGGCTGGGCCATGCTCCCCGGCTTACAGCGGATGATCGCAGCCATCAAATGGGCAGCGCTGACCGTATGCGTATCACTGACCTTTACGGGCTGTAGCAGATGGGAGCCTGTCTACGAGGTGGCCCCCGACGCTGTCGATGACGTTCGCAGCATCGGCGAGGTAGTGGCCCACGCTACGAATGAGTGGGATTTGGACCGAGCAAGTCAGGTCAATCATGTGCTGTTGATGGACGTGGGTGCTGCGAGCTACGAGGACGCGCGAAAGACGGTTCTCGACCGGTTGCGGCAACGCGGCTGGCGGGGAAGCGGCCCAGGCCTGGCGAGCGAGGTGTTGGAGTCTCCGCATTGGGAGCATGTGCTCCTGTCGGTGGATCCTCTGGAAAAGCTGCAAGACGATGGCTCTGACCGTCTGCCTGCCATTGTGGAGGCACTGGAGTCCCGTTCGGAGATGCTCAACCGTCTCGCGGTCGTCTACATGACTCCGTAAGCGTGTCCGACACACGGAACCCGTCTACTACTTGTCCGAGGTTCTACGACAAACATTCAGCGTGCCCGCAGAACTGATCCATGCTCGATCATGTGAGGCACACACCCACCATCGCGCACATAGAGTTCCTCAAGGTTTTCGACCGCTACTGGTCCATCGCAGCTCGTCATACCCCTGCCACGAAGGCCCTTCGCCGTCCGACCTCGGAGCAGACGACTTCGATGGGCTGTTCAACCGGCTTCTAGCCGTCCAGATCTTCGCGTCTGCCCCCGCCTACAGCGCGGCTGATAGGGCAACCAAGGAGCTCATGGCGTTCCATAGGGCTGATGGAAAGAGCGATCAAGCACCGATCACATCTGCGTTCGACAACTACCTGAGACTGATGCGCAAGGAGCTACGACGACTCAGCGCCGCCTTGTATGCGATCATCAAGGAATGACAACAAGAAAGGTCCATGGTCGCTGACCACCGGCTCGCGCTCCACGCGACGCTCCCCGACCGCTACGCCCGACATGAGGTTCTGGCCTCGACCATCGACCACCGCGGCCGGCTCGCCGCCCTGGTCGCCGACCCAGCCCAGGGCTTCGTCCCCAGCCCTGACCGCTTCTGGCTACGGCCGCCCCCGCGCTACGACGCGGCCGCCGTCATCTGCGACGGCGCGGAGACCCGCGAGATCCCGCTGACAGATCTCGACCAATGGTTCACCCACATCGACACCTTAGCCTGCGGCTTTCACGGCGAATTTGAGCCGACCTGATCGTTCACATAAGAAAAGTGCCCTTGAGCTGGGATGATCGGACTTGTCTAAGGCCCCGTCCACCCCAGATCAGAAGGCACTTTCCGAGTGAACTCTACCGCTTCCCTCAGCAAGATCACCGTGTCCGCCG
>NZ_JBFAWA010000052.1:0-82403 GCF_040680035.1 Nonomuraea sp. NPDC052116
TCGTTGTTGTAGATCAGGACGGTGCCGTCGTCCTCCTCGACCTCCAGCATGCTGCCCTCGGGGGCGGAGATCGGGAAACGGTACTCGGTCGGCGCGGAAGCGCCGTGGATGACGGTCATCGCGCGGGCGATCTGGCCGGTGCGCTGGTGGGCGAAGGTGACGCTGGGCTGCTTGGCGGCGTAGGTGACCAGGCCGGGCAGCGGCTGGCTGCCGGCGCCGCTGGCCTCCGGCATGCCGATGCCGATCTCGTTCTCGCTGACCGACGCCGACAGCGTGTGGTCGGCGTCGGTGGCGGCGGCGAAGGGACGCTGGACGTCGCCTTCGGGGATCACGGTCGGCGGGACGGTCTTGGCCTCCTCGACGATCTCGGGGACGACCTTGGTGAGGGCCGCCAGCGTGGGGTCGTCGTTCGCGAAGGCCGGGGTGCCGGCCACGTTCGCACCGCTGATTGCCAGGGCGGTGGCTAACGCGGCGATCATCGCCCGAGCGGAAATGCGCATGAATGTCCTTCCACATGCGGAGGGGGATGCACAAACGCCGCAAACGTAAGGATTGTCGGCGTCCAATCGGGTGATCTTGGATTGATGATCGGTAAACGTTTCCTGTCTTGCAGATTTCGCCTCTCGACCTGGTACGGAAGTCCCGTTCAAAGTCCCTCGGTCGCCACGAAGCGATGAGGCTCGCGAGGCTCAGCCCTCGGCCGGCTCGCCGCGGGCGGGCTGCCCGCGGACCCGCCGCCGGCCGACCGGAAAGCCGCCGGGCCGGACGGCCGTTCATCGGGCCTCGCCGTGGCGCTCCTCGCCGGGATCGGCGTCTGCGCGGTCGCCGAGGAGTCCTTCCGCTCGGCGCTCCTCGCCATGACCACCCACGACAGCGGCGTCTTCGCCGCCGCGATGCTCCTGTGGAGCCTGTGCTGTCCCGCCGTGGTCGCCTTCGTCGTGATCGCGAAAGCGACGGACCGGCCGCAGCCCCTGGCGTCACCGAAGTGAGCACCGAAGCGGGACACGATCCGCGTGAAGCCGTCCCGATCACTCCACGTTCGCGAGCTCGCTCTCGAAGCGCCTGCGCAAGGCGTCCTTCTCGGGCTCCGGCAGCCAGCACGCCTCCACCCCGGCCAGCGCCATCGCCCGCAACTGCTCATCCGGTACGGCGAGCTGCTCGGCGAGGATCCGATACTCGTTCGCCAGCGACGTCGGGAACATCCCCGGGTCGTCGGAAGCGGGGATGACGTTGAGCCCGGCATCGAGCATCGCCGCGATCGACGCCCGCCGCCACGGCCGCCACGAGCGCCGCGACGTGGTCGAGATGACGGTGAACGGGATCTGCTCGTCCCGCACCCTGGCGACGACCTCGTCGTCCTCGAGCACGAAGTAGCCGTGGTCGATGCGGTCGCAGCCGAGCACGTCGAGGCAGGTGACCGTGTTGACGGCGACGGGCGCGTGCTCGGAGGAGTGCGCGGTGCGGCGCAGCCCGGCCGCACCGGCGAGCCGGAAGGCGGCCTCGAACCGCTCCGGCGGCCCGGCGGTCTCCAGGTTGTCCAGCCCGATCCCCGCCACGTAGTCGTGCGGGTTGTCCACGACCGTGCGCACCCAGGAGAGCGCCTCGTCTCCCGACCTGCTCCGGTCGACGGCCGCGATGAGCCGGCCCGACATGCCGAAGTCGCGTTCGGCCATCCTGATGCCCTCGGCGTACGCCTCGACCACCGTGGCGTAGCCGAGCTTCTCCTGATGCTCGGTCAGCGCGTCGAAGGAGACCTCGAGATGCCTGGTCGCGCTGGTCCGGTGGGCGTCCTCGAACGCCTCGTAGGTGATCCTGGTGAGATCGTCGGCGTCGCGCAGGACCTGCAGCACCCACGAGGACACCTGGAACAGCGAGTAGGAGACCTCGGGCTCGTCCGCGCTCCTGCCCTGCGGGACCGGGATCCGGGTGTCCAGGTAGAGCGCCGGGTCCGGCGGCAGCGAGTTGACGTCCGCGTAGATCCGCTCGGGCGTGTCGGGCAGGTCGAGACCCTCCCGCCGGGCCAGCTCGGCGAAGGTGGAGGCGCGTACGGTGCCGATGAGGTGGCAGTGCAGATCGACCTTGGGCATCAGGTCAAGGTTCACTTGCCGGCCACCTCGCGGGTGAAGCGGTCGACCCAGGTGGTGCGGGTGTCGACGAGCTGGGCGGGGTCGAGGGTCTTGAACCCGGCGGCCACCGGGTCCTTCGCCGCCTCGCCCGTCACCTTGGCGATGTCGGCCGGGATCTCGGCCTTCGGGTTCGTGGGCAGGTCACCGGCGGCCTTCGCCATGGCGCTCTGCGCCTCGGCCGACAGCATGTAGTCGATGAACTTCGCCGCTCCCTGCGCGTTGCGCGCGCCCTTGGGGATCATCGCCCGGTTGGTGGCCATGTAGCGGCCCTTGTCGGGCGCCGTCCAGGCGATCGGCTCGCCGGAGGTGACGAGCTTGGTGGCGAAGCCGCTCAGCGCGTCGGCGGCGATGATCTCGCCCTGGGTCAGCAGGTTCGTGACCTCGGTCGAGGAGGTGTAGAACTGCAGGACGTTCGGCGCCCAGCCGGACAGGGTCTTCAGCGAGGTGTCGATGTCGTAGGGGCCCTTGCCGTACGACTCACCCACCCCCGAAATCATGAGTTGTCCGGCGGTCACCGAAATATCGGGAAGCGCGACCTTTCCCTTGTTCGCCGCGTTCGCGAACAGCTCCCAGTCGGCGGCCTGCTTCTGGCTCAGCTTGCCGGTGTTGTAGATGATCCCGTTGAGCTGGTGCGTGTAGGCCGGCCCCTCGTAGGAGCCCTCGGTCGCGAACGGCGCGAGCTGCTTCATGTTGGGCACGTCGACCTTCTGGAAGAGGCCGTCCTTCTGCCCGAGCGCGGCGAAGTAGTCGGAGATCAGCACCACGTCCGCCTCCGGCTCACCCTTGGCGAGCTTCAGCTTCGACAGCCGGTCGGAGTTGGACCCGGTGTCCAGCTCGACCTTGATCCCGGTCTGCTTGCTGAACGGGGCGACGACCGCCTGCTCGAACTCCTTCACGCCGAAGGGGAAGGTGCTGACGACGATGGTGTTCTGATCGGCCTGCTTCTCGGCGGACCCGGAGCCGGAACATCCGGCTGCGGCGAGCACCGTCAGAGCAGCGGCCAGTACGGCGCGGCGCGTGGGCATGGGGTCGTTCCTTCTTTCAGCGGGGGAGTGAAACCAGATGGTCGTCGGGCGCGATCACCGTGACGCCCGATCCGGGCGTCAGGGCAGCGCCGCTGCGTACGTCGGCGAGCAGCCTGACGGTCGCGCCCGACGGGTCGACCACGTCGAGCGAGACCAGCAGGTCGACGCCGCGGAAGGCCACGTCGACCACCGTGCCGTCGAGGTCGTGACCAAGGCCGGCGCCTTTCTCGGCGATGCGCAGATGCTCGGGCCGGATGGTCAGCGGCGTGCCGTCGGCCGCGGTGAGGAAGTTCTCGTAGCCGAGGAACTCGGCCACGAAACGGTCGGCGGGACGGGGGAAGACCTGCTGGGGAGTGCCCTGCTGGACGATCCGGCCCTCGTTCATGATGACCATCTCGTCGGACATCTCCAGCGCCTCGTCCTGGTCGTGGGTGACGAGGATGACGGTCAGCTTCGTCTCCGCCTGGATGCGCCTGATCTCGGCCCGCATCTGGACGCGCAGGCGGGCGTCGAGGTTGGACAGCGGCTCGTCGAGCAGCAGGAGCTTGGGCCTGATCGCGATCGCCCTGGCCAGCGCCACCCGCTGCTGCTGCCCGCCGGAGAGCTTCTTCGGCTTGCGGTCGGCCAGGTGCGCGAGCCCGACGAGGTCGAGCGTCTCCATGACCCGCGTACGTCTCTCCGCGGCCGGCACCTTGCGCAGCTTGAGCCCGTACCCGACGTTGTCGGCCACCGTCATGTGCGGGAACAGCGCGTACGACTGGAAGACCATCCCGAGATCGCGCTTCTCCGGCGGCGTGCGCGTGCTGTCGACCCCGTCGATGCGGATCGTCCCCGACGTCGGTGCGGAGTAGCCCGCGATCATCCTGAGCGTGGTGGTCTTGCCGCAGCCGCTCGGGCCCAGCAGCGTCGTCAGCCTCCCCGCCGGCACGGCGAGGTCGATCTCGTCGACGGCGGTGAAGGAGCCGAACCTCTGGGTGACTTTGATCAGCTCGGCGGCGGCGGTCATTGGTTGATCCCTCCGAAGATCTTGGCGAATCCGACCGTGCGCTCGGCGATCACCGCGATGACCACGGTGGCGGCCAGGATGAGGGTGGAGGCGGCGGCCACCATCGGGTCGTACGACTGCTGCACGTAGTCGAGCATCGTCACCGGCAGCGTCCGGAAGTCGCGTCCCTGCAGCAGCAGCGACAACGGCACGTTGTTGAACGACGTCACCATGCTGAGCAGCCCGGCGGAGAAGATGCCCGGACGCAGGACGGGCAACGTCACGTTGAGGAACGCGCGCAGCGGCGACGCGCCGAGACCCCGGGCGGCCTCCTCCAGCGCGGGGTCGGCCAGCGCGAGCGAGGCGCCGGTGACGCGCACCGCGTACGGCAGCATCAGCGCCGTGTGCCCGACCAGCAGGGTGCTGAAGTTGTCCAGGTCCAGGCCGACCATCAGCTGCTGGAACAGCGCGAGGCCGACGACCAGCTCCGGGACAATGAGCGGCGACAGGAACAACCCCTCGACCAGGCCCTTGCCGGGCAGCTTGCCACGGTGGACGGCGAGCGTGACGGGCACGCCGAGCACCAGCGCGAGCGCGGTGGCGAGCACGGCGAGCTCAAGGCTGGAGAGCGCGGCCTCGATGAACGGCTCGTAGCCGAGCGCCTCGTCGAACCAGCGCAGCGAGATCCCGTCGGGCGGGAACCTCAGGGTGCTTCCGGCGGTGAAGGCCGTGGCGACCACGAAGATGATCGGCACGATCATGATGACGTAGCCGATGACCGCGAGCGCCGCCGTGATCGGCCGCTTCATGAGGTGGCCCCCTTCCGCCCGATCAGCGAGGACAGCCCGGAGACCAGGAAGACCAGGACCGTCATGATGAGCGCCGTCGCCGAGGCGGAGGCCCAGTCGAGCGTGGTGCTCGCGTAGTTGAACAGCTGCGTGGACAGCATCCGCTGGCTGGACCCGCCGAGCAGGTAGGGCGTGGTGTACGCGGTGACGGACCCGGCGAAGACCAGGGTGGCGGCCACCACGATGCCCGGCATGGTCAGCGGGATGACGACGTTCCACATCGTCCGGATCCGGCTCGCGCCGAGCCCGCGCGAGGCGTCGTCCAGGCCGGGATCGACCTGGGCGACGGCCGAGTAGCAGGAGATGATCGCCAGCGGCAGGAACAGCTGGGTGAGGCCGAGGACGATCGCCAGCTTGGTGTAGAGCAGCTGCGGCGCCACGTCGACGATGCCGAGCTGGACGAGCAGCCGGCCGAGCGCCCCCTTGGAGCCGAGGATCACCAGCCAGCCGAACGTCCTTACCACGTTGCTCAGCATCAATGGGAAGATCGCCACTGCCAGGAAGACGCCGCTCCAGCGTGACGGCGAGCGGGCGAGCCAGTAGGCGATGGGGAAGCCGAGGACGACGCAGATGATCGTGACAGCCAGGGCCAGCCCGACCGTGCGCCCGATCACCTCCAGGTCGTACGGATCCGTCAGCATCCCGCCCAGACGCGTGAAGATCTCGCCGGTCGGCACGTCCGGGGGCGCGAAGAGCATCGCCGCGGAGGGGATGAGGAAACCCGCGACGAGTAGGACGAGACCAGGCACCAGCAGAAGGGCCGATTTGGGGGAGATGTCGGCGTCCTTTCTCCGTGGCGTACGCTTGATGGAACCGGTTGCGGAACCGGTTGCATGAGCCTGACCATAGATTATGAGCGGCCTGTCGCACAAACCCCTGTGTGAAATCCGTGTAACGACTCAAGGAGGATCAGTGCCGACACTCGCGGACGTCGCCGCGCTGGCCGGGGTTTCCAAGGCGACGGCCTCTCGCGCCCTGGGCCGGCCGGACCTGGCCGCCCCGGAGACGGTGGCCCGCGTCCGCGCAGCCGCCGAGCAGCTCGGATTCGTCCCCAACCGGGCGGCCACGCAGCTGGCCCGCGGGCGGACCGGAGTGGTCGCCGTCGTGGTGCCCACGCTCGACAACACCTTCTTCACCCCGATCATCGGCGGCGCCCAGGCGCGCGCGGCCGACTCGGGCATGCAGCTGACCATCGCGGTGCACTCCCTGGAGCACGCCGCCCAGGTCGCCGCGGTCGAGCAGCTCGCGCACCAGGTCGACGGCTTCCTGCTCACCGCGCCCCGGGGTTCGGACGAGATCGTCCGCGCCGCCGCGTCGTTCAAGCCGACCGTGCTCATCGACCGCGAGATCGAGGGCATGACCTCGGTGGTCGCCGACACGGCCACCGCCTTCGGCACGCTCGTCAACCGGTTCGTCGAGATGGGTCACGAGCGCATCGTCTACATCGGCGGCCCGGCGGGCTCCTGGCAGGATCGCCAGCGCCAGGCGGCCATCCGCGCCGCGGCCGGGCCGAGCGGCGCGACCCTGACCATGCTCGGGCCCCACCCCTCGACGTTCGCCGCCGGGGTGGAGACGGCGGAGGCCGTGGTGGCCGCCCGCGCCACCGCCGTGGTCCCGTACGCGACCTCGATCGGCCTGGGCCTCATGTTCGCCCTGCTCCACCGCGGGGTCCGCGATGTCGTGGTCAGCTCGGAGCGCATGATCGTCGAGAGCCTCGGCCTGGGCGACGTCCCCGCGATCGACGTGGACGGCGAGAAGCTCGGCGAGGTGGCCATGGACCAGCTCATGGCCCTCCTCGGGGAGCGCAGGGAGCCGTCACCCACCACCCGCCGCCTCACCGTCCCGATCAGCTGACCGAAATGGTGTAACAACGGGCGGGTTGCGGCCACTTCGTGGTGTCAGAAGAACGCATCCCGAACGAAGGGGCTGGGCGGTGTCAGATGATGAGCACCGGTTCACCGGCATGTACGACGAATGCCGACAACGGGTGTGGGCCTACGTCGTGAGCCGCGCGGGCCGCCAGGTGGCGGACGAGGTGGTGAGCGAGACGTTCGCGATCGCCTGGCGGCGGCTGGAGGACGTGCCCGAGCCGGCGCTGCCGTGGTTGCTCGGCGTCGCCAGGAACGTCCTGCGCGACAACGTCCGCGCCGAGGTACGCCGCGAGGCGGTCGCCGCGGAGCTGCGGGCCTGGGCCGAGGGCGACGTCGCCGAACACGTGACCGAGCGGATGGGCGTGCTGCGCGCGCTGGCCGCCGTGCCCGAGGACGATCGGGAGATCCTCGTCCTGGTCGCCTGGCACGGGCTGTCGCCGAAGGAGGGCGCGCGGGTCGTCGGCTGCTCGTCGGCGGCGTTCCGCGTACGGCTGCACCGGGCGCGCAAACGGCTCAAGCAGGCCATGGAGGCCACGGACGCCGGCCCACGGCGCGAACCCCTGCCCCACGTGCGGAGCCTCAACGAGGAGTGGTCATGAACCCCATCGACGAACTCCGGGCCGCCCGGCCCGCCGACCTCGGAGACCGCCCGATCGACCCGCGCACCCGGGCCGCCGAGCTCTCCCGCGCCATGTCCCGGCCCCGGCCGGCCCGGCGCCGGCGCAGGCCCGCGCGGCACGTATGGAGCCTGGGGCTCGCCGGAGCCGCGGCGGCCGTCACCGCCGTGGCCGTGGTCGTCGCGACGAACGGCACGGCGTCCACGGCACGAGGCCCCGACACCCCGGCGAGCACCCGGCAGGCGGTGACGCTGTCGGCCCGGGAGGTGCTGCTGGCCGCGGCCGCGCGGGCGGAGCGGCAACCGGAGGGCAAGGGCGAGTACTGGCACACCGTGTCGGTGCGCCGGACCCTGTTCGCCGCGGCCAAGGGCGGCTACCGGGTGCTCGACCAGCGGCGGGACGAGGGCTGGACGCCCGGCGCCACCGGCCCGGACCAGAGGCAGTGGGGCCGCATGCGGTCCCTCGGAGCCCGCCCGGCCACCGAGGAGGACCGGCAGGCGTGGGAGCGGGCCGGGTCGCCCACCTCCATCGAGGTCACGGTCCCCAGGAAGCCCAAGCCCATGATCCTGAAGACGTCGCCGGGCCGGGCCATGACCGGCCGCAGCCCGCTGACCGACGGGGACAAGGTGTTCTGGCTGGGCCGCAACGTTTCGGTGAAGGACCTGCGCGAGCTGCCCCGTGACCCCGACCAGCTCAAGAAGCGACTCCTGAGCTGGAAGGGCCGTGACAACGACGTGCCGATGCAGGGTGACGGGTGGCTGTTCGTGATCAGCGCTGGGTTGATCATGGATATGCCGGTGACGCCCGAGGTGCGCGGCGCCGCGTTCCGGATGCTGGCCGAGCTCGGCGACGTACGGGTCATCGAGAACGTCACGGATGCCGAGGGACGCACGGGCACGGCCGTGGCGATCAACGAGCCGACCTTCGACGGCGGCGTCACGGAGCACCGGCTGATCATCGACGAGGCGGCCGGACAGGCCCTGGCGAGCGAGTACGTCGCGGTGAAGCCGCGCGGCCTCCAGGCCGGCTTCGAGCCCGGCACGATGTGGAACTCCATCGCGGTGATCAAGGCGGGCTGGACGGACGACAAGCCCGAGTGACCGTCACGGGTCGGAGCGGCCGGCCCAGGCCGGCTGCTCCTCCCGTCCGACATCGGTGCTCTCCTCGGGAAAGTGGCAGGCGACGCGGTGCCCCGCGCCGGTCAGCTCCGGCTCCTCTACGGCGCACCGCTCCCGGGCCTTCCAGCAGCGGGTACGGAAGCGGCAGCCCGACGGCGGGTCGGCCGGGCTGGGCACGTCACCGGCGAGCACGATCCGCCTCCGCTCACCCCGCTGCGACGGACACGAGATCGGCACGGCCGAGATGAGCGCCTTGGTGTAGGGATGGGCGGGCCGTGCGAAGATCTCCGCCCGCTCGCCCTCCTCCACGATCCGGCCCAGATACATGATCGCCACTCTGTCGCACAGATGCCGCACGACCGACAGGTCGTGCGAGATGAACAGGTAGGCCAGGCCCAGCTCGCGCTGCAGCTGGGCGAGCTGGTTGACGACCTGCGCCCGGATCGAGACGTCCAGCGCCGAGACGGGCTCGTCCAGCACCAGCACGCGCGGGTTCAGGGCCAGCGCCCTGGCGATGCCGACGCGCTGGCGCTGGCCGCCGGAGAACTCGTGCGGGTAACGGTTGGCGTGCTCGGGCGACAGGCCCACCAGCTCCAGCAGCTCGCCGACCCGTTCCCGGCCGCCGCGGCGGTAGCGGCCCTGGGTGCGCAGCGGCTCGGCGACGATCTCGTGCACGGTCAGCCGCGGCGGCAGCGACGAGTACGGGTCCTGGAAGACGATCTGGATCTCGCCGCGCAGCGCCCGGAGCTCGGCGGGCGACATGGCGGCCAGGTCGCGCCCGCCGTACAGGATGCGGCCGGAGGTGGGCTCGGCCAGGCGCACGACGAGCCGGCCCGTCGTGGTCTTGCCGCAGCCGGACTCGCCGACCAGCCCGAGGGTACGGCCGGAGCGCAGCGCCAGGTCCACGCCGTCCACGGCCCGGACCGCCCCGCTCCGCCCGCGCAGGATCCCGGTACGGATCGGGAAGTGCTTGACCAGGCCCTCGACGGCCAGCACGGGTTCGCTCACACCGGCTCCTCGTGGAAATGGCAGGCCGACAGGTGACCGGCGGCCACCGCGACCGGCTCGGGACGGTCCGCCCGGCAGGCGGCGCGGCCGGCGGCCAACGCGCAGCGCGGCTCGAAGGCGCAGCCGGGCGGCGGCGCCAGCAGGTCGGGCGGGCTGCCAGGGATCGGCACCAGGCCCCCCGTCGCTTGCTCCAGACGGGGGCGGCCGGCCAGCAGGCCGCGCGTGTAGGGGTGGCTGGGCGTGGCGAAGACCTGGTGCACGTCGCCGTGCTCGACGACGCGGCCCGCGTACATGACCGCGACCCGGTCGGCCAGCTCGGCGATCACCCCCAGGTCGTGGGTGATGAGCACCGCCGCCGCGCCGGCCTCCCGCGTGGCCGTGTCGATCAGGCCGAGCACCTGGGACTGGACGGTGACGTCCAGCGCGGTCGTCGGCTCGTCGGCGATGAGCAGGTCGGGCTCGTTGGCCAGGGCCATCGCGATCATCGCGCGCTGGCGCATGCCGCCGGAGTACTCGTGGGGGTGCCGGCCGTACCGGGCGGCGGGGTCGGCGACGCCGACGGAGGCCAGCAGCTCCAGCACGCGGGCCCGCACGGCGGCGCGGCCGAGGCGCGGCTGGTGCAGCCTGATGGCCTCGGCGATCTGGGCGCCGACCGGGACGACCGGGTTGAGCGCCGTCATCGGGTCCTGGAAGATCATCGCGATGCGGCGGCCCCGGATCCGGCGCAGCCGGCGCGCGGGCAGCGCCAGCAGGTCCTCGCCGTCGAAGCGGACGCTGCCGCGCACCACCCGCCCCGGCGGCCGGACCAGGCCGAGCACCGACATCGCGGTCACGCTCTTGCCCGAGCCGGACTCGCCGACCACGCCGAGGATCTCGCCCGGCCCCACCTCCAGGCTGACTCCGTCGACGGCGCGCACCACGCCGTCCCGCGTGCGGAACTCGACCGCGAGGTCGTCGACCGTGAGCAGCGGCGTCATCCGCGGACTCCCTTCAGGTCCACGGCGTCGCGCAGGCCGTCGCCGACGAAGTTCACGGCCAGCACGGTCAGCGCGATGGCCAGGCCGGGCGGCAGCCACAACCACGGCATGGTCTGGATGAGGGTGAGGTTCTGGGCGTCGGTCAGCATGTTGCCCCAGCTGGCCCGCGGCGGCCGTACGCCGAGGCCGAGGAAGGACAGCACCGCCTCCAGCAGGATCAGCTGCGCCACCAGCAGCGTGCCGGCCACCGCGACCTGCGGCAGGACGGCGGGCAGCACGTGCCGGCCGATCACCGTCAGCCGCCCGGCCCCGAAGGCGCGCGCCGCCTGGACGTACTCCCGCTCGCGCAGCGACAACGTCAGCCCGCGCACCACGCGGCAGGCGGTCGGCCAGTTGCACGCGGCGAAGACGAGCACGAGCATCGCGGCGCCCGGCCCGAGCACGCCCGCCAGCACGACGATGACGACCAGCGACGGGAAGGAGAGCACCACGTCGGCGGCGCGCATGACGACGGCGTCGACCGGCCCGCCGAGCATGCCGGCCAGCGCGCCGAGCAGCGTGCCGAAGGCGACCGCCGCCAGCGACGACAGCAGGCCGACCAGCAGCGAGACCCGGCCGGCGTGCACGAGCCTGGCGAACACGTCGCGCCCGGAGGAGTCGGTGCCGAGCAGGTGCGCGGCTGACGGCGGCTCGCGGAAGGCGGCCAGGTCCACCGTGTTCGGGTCGTGCCCGGCCACCAGTGGCGCGGCCAGCGCCAGCACGCCGACGGCGGTCAGGAACACGGCGCCGGCCAGCGCCATGCGGTTGCGCCGGAAGCGCCGGGCGGCGAGCGAGCGGGGCGAGGCGGGGGTGACGGTGGTGGTCATGACAGGCTGATCCTCGGGTCGGCCACCGCGTAGAGCAGGTCGGCGGCGAGGTTGCAGACCAGGACGAGCACCGCGACGAACATCGCGAACCCGATCACCACCGGGTGGTCGAGCTGGCCGATCGAGCTGACGGCGAGCTGCCCCATGCCCGGCCAGGCGAAGACCTGCTCCACGGCGACCGCGCCGGCCAGCAGCTGCGGGACGGAGATCATGACGACGGTGATGAGCGGGATCAGGGCGTTGCGCAGCGCGTGCCGCATCAGCACCCGGCCGGGACCGGCGCCCTTGGCCTCGGCCGTGCGCACGTAGTCGGCGTCGAGCTCCGCCAGCAGCCCGGCGCGCACGTACCGGGTGAACGGCCCGGCGATGGACAGCCCGAGGACGGCCGCCGGCAGCACCAGGTGGGCCAGGAGGTCGGCGGCGCCGCCGTCGCCCGGTGTGGACATGCCGGAGGACGGCGCCCAGCCGAGCCGCAGCGAGAAGAGGTAGATCGCGGCGATGCCCAGGAAGAAGCTGGGCACCGAGATCGCGCCCAGGCCGGCGACGGTGGTGGCGTGGTCGACCGCGGTGTTGCGCCGGATCGCGGCCAGCGTGCCCGCCGCCACCGCCAGCACCAGGCCGATCGCCAGGGCGGTGCCCATGAGCAGCACGGTGGGGCCCATCCGCTCGCCGAGCACCTCGGCCACCGGGCGGCGGCTCACGAAGGAGTGGCCGAGGTCGCCGCCCAGCACGTCACGCAGCCATATGCCGTACGTGACCAGGACCGGCCTGTCCAGGCCGAGTTCGGCGCGTTTGGCGGCGACGAACGCCGGGCCGCCCGAGGCCAGCCGCTCGGGATCGACCATCATCCGGACCGGATCGCCGGGCGCGGCGCGGACCAGGAGGAACACGCCGGCGCTGATGAGCAGGAAGACGGCGGCGTTGGTCAGGAGCCGGCGCACGAGGTAGGCGAGCATCAGCCGGCCAGGGTCCACTCGTCGGCGTTCCAGAAGCCGGTGGTGAAGTCGCCGCTGGGCTTGAAGCCGCGCAGCCGCGAGCCGGTGGCCCACAGGGTGTCGGGGTTGTACAGCCACAGGTACGGGACCTGGGCGTTGTCCTTGCTCGCGGCCTCCTGGTAGAGCTTGGCGCGCTGGTCGCGGTCGGTGCGGGCGTCGGCTCGGGCGGCGAGGGTGTCCAGCGACTCGTCGCAGAAGTTACTGATATTTCCCCCGCCGGGGTAGAAAGCGGCGCAATTGATGATCGTGACGCTGCTGGAGGGGTCCACGGCGTAGCTGCCGCCGCCGAAGAGCGCCAGGTCGAACGTGCGCTTCTCGTAGGACTCCAGCAGTTCGGCCGCCTGCACCTGCTTGAGCTCGACGGTCATCCCCGCCGCGCTCAGCGCCCCCTGCACCACCGTGGCCGTCACGTCGCGGTCGCGCTGGCCGGGGATCCACGACAGCGTCACCTTCTGGCCGGCCTTCCAGCCCGCCTCGGCCAGCAGCGACCTGGCCCTGGCCGGGTCGTAGGCGTACTCCTCCAGCGTGCCGGGCAGCGCCCACGGGGTGACGAACGAGGAGTTCTGCACCCGGCCGTGGCCGGCCAGGAGCTTGGCGACCAGCGCTTCGCGGTCGATCGCGTGGAGCATCGCCCGGCGTACCCGGGGATCGGCGAAGCGCTTGTCGCTCTGGTCGACCGCGATCCTGATGAAGCCCGGGCTCGGCTTCGCCGAGACGGTGACGCCCTTGAGCTCCTCCACCGCCCGCAGGTCGGTGGGGGAGATCTGGACCAGGTCCATCTCGCCGGTGCCGAGTTGCGCGGTCGCCACGTCAGAGCTGATGGGTCTGAGGAAGATCCTGGGGATCGCGACAGGTTTTCGGTAGTGCGGGTTGGCGGCCAGCTCCACGTACTGGTCGGTCTTGTAGGTCACGAAGGTGTACGGGCCCATGCCGACCGTCGGGTGGTTGAAGAAGGTGCTGCCGGCGATCTTGTCCACCGGCTCCATGCCGAGCACGTGCTCGGGCAGGATGAAGGCGAACGGCCCGGCGATCAGGCTGAGGAAGCCGACGTTCGGCCTGGCCGGCCTGATCACGAACGTGGCGTCGTCCGGGGCCTCGAAGGCGGCCCCGGCCAGCTTGCCCGCCATCGCGCTGCCGCTCTTGGCGTCGGCCAGCAGCCTGTAGGTGAACAGCACGTCTTCGCTGGTGAACGGCATGCCGTCGCTCCACTTCAGGCCCGCGCGCAGGTGGAAGGTGATCCGGTCCTCGTCCACCTCCCAGCGCTCGGCCAGGCGCGGCGCGTAGGCGTAGGAGTCGTCGACGGTCAGCAGGTTGTCGAAGATCAACGTCATGACCTGCTGGTCGGGGCCGGTGGGCGGATCCAGCGGGGAGAAGCGCTTCGGCTTCTGGTACAGGTGGATGTTGATCGCGTTGTGCGCGGAATCCTGAGCGGGGGAGTCGGCCGGGCCGGAGCAGCCGGCGGCGAGCACGAGGACGACGACGGCCAGCGCGCCTGACAGGCGGTTCATGGGAGCCTCCTGAAAGGGTCGTGCACATTGAGTGACTGTAAAGATACTTACAGTAATGTAGGCTCCACGCAAGCGGCGGGGTTTGTGTAACGTTCCACTAAGTCTTCGGACTACCGACGACTGCGCGTTGTCCGGCAGTGGGTGCCGAGGCCGATGAACCCCACGGCCGGACGGCTGAGAGACGTCGTGCGCGGTCAGGGGCGGCAGGCTCCGATGGAGCCGAGTTCGGCGATCGCGTCGGCGGGCAGGGCCGGCTCGGCGGCCCGGATGAGGTGCTGCGGGAGAACATCGTCAAGGCGATCGCGCTCCTGGTGCGGCCCCTTGCCGCTGCCGCCGGGGGTTCCGGGGAAGCGTGCGGCTGCTCACACGGCACCCAGGCGAACGGGCCGATCCCGACGCCGAGCACCTGACCGGGCGGGCTGGGGAACGCTTCGCTTGAGCGTCAGGCGCCTTCGCGGTAGAGATCGGCGAGCAGGGCGACGGCGGCGTGGGTGGCGGGGTGGGGGTCGTGCCGCCGCCAGATGAGATGGACGGGTACGGGGTCGGCGTCGCGCAGGGGGCGGTAGGTGATGCCGTCGCGGCGGTACTGGTTGGCGGTGGCCTGCGGGGTGACGCCGACGCGGCGGCCGGTGGCGATGGCGGCGAGCCAGTCGTCGATGTCGTGGGTGTACTCCGTCGCGGGGCGGGCGCCTTCGGGCCACAGGTCCAGCGTGGTGGTGCCGGTGCGGCGGTCGACCACCAGGGTGCGCTCGCGGATCTCGTCCAGGCGGATGCTGCGGCGTCCGGCCCAGGGGTCGTCGGAGGCCAGGGCGAGGTAGCGGCGCTCGTGGCCGACGAGCGCGTGGGCGTAGCGGCGGGTGTCAATGGGGGTGCGGACGACGGCCAGGTCGCACAGGCCCTCGGCGAGACCGCCGGTGGGGGTGTTGTGGCGGATCAGGTGGAGCTCGACGCCGGGGTAGCGGTCGTGCCACCGGCGCTGGAACTCGGCGGTGTGCCGGCCCATGGCGGACCAGGCGTGGCCGATGCGCAACCGGGTGTGGCCGGTGGTGGCCTGGTGGACCAGCTCGTCGGCCTCGGCGAGCAGGTGGCGGGCGCGGGCCAGGACCTGCACACCGGCGGTGGTGGGGGTGAGCGTGCGGCTGGTGCGGTGCAGCAGCCGCACCCCGAGGATCCGCTCCAGCGCCAGCAGGGTGCGGGAGACCGCCGCCTGGGACAGGCCCAGCTCGATCCCGGCGTCCGTGAAGCTGCCGGTGTCGACGATCGCGACCAGGCAGCGCAGGTGCCGCAGCTCCAGCTCCTTACGACCATCCATGCGTCCAGAGTATAGATACGCCCTTGGATGCATTTTGCGTATGCTTCGGCGTACCGGATGGTTGTGCCATGGCACTCGAAGCAGGCACGGAGACGGCCGTTCCCGCCTCGCGGACGAGCCCGACGCGGTGGTCCGGGATGGCGCTGATGGTGGGCAGCGGGCTGTCCAACCAGGTCGGAGCGTCGGTCGCCGCGCTCGCCCTTCCGGTCCTCGGGCCGGTGGGGGTGGTGGCGGTGCGCCAATGGGTGGCCGCCGCGGTGCTGCTGAGCGCTGGCCGGCCGAGGCTGCGCTCGTTCAGCGCCGCGCAGTGGCGGCCGGTGCTGGGGCTGGCCGTGGTCTTCGCGACCATGAACCTGACGCTCTACGCGGCGATCGGCCGGATCGGGCTCGGACTCGCGGTCACCCTGGAGTTCCTCGGCCCGCTCGCCGTGGCGCTGGCGAGTTCGCGCCGCCGTACCGATCTGGTGTGCGCTCTCGCCGCCGCGGCGGCCGTGGCGATCCTCGCCCGCCCCCAGCCCAGCACCGACTACCTCGGCATCGGCCTGGCCCTGGTCGCCGCCGTCTGCTGGGGCTGCTACGTCCTGCTCAACCGCACCGTGGGCGAGCGCCTGCCCGGGCTGCAGGGATCGGCCGCCGCCGCGGCCGTCTCCGGCGTGCTCTACCTGCCCGTCGGCGTCGTCGTCCTGTGGCTCCACCGGCCCACCGCCGGTGCCCTGCTGTGCGCGTTCGCCGCGGGGGTGCTGTCCTCCGCGGTGCCGTTCCTCGCCGACCTGCTCGCCCTGCGCCGGGTCCCCGCCCACTTCTTCGGGATCTTCATGAGCGTCAACCCGGTGTTCGCCGCCCTGATCGGCATGGTCGTTCTCGACCAGCGCCTTGACGCGGCCTCGTGGCCGGCCATCGCCATGATCGTCGCCGCCAACGCCGCCGCCGTGGCTCCCAAGCGCTGATCATCGTACGCCGAGCCGGCCGATCAGGTCGTTGGCCCTGTTCGAGGGGGACTTGTGGCCCTGGGGCGGCGCGGTGACGCACGGTGGAATGAGGGCAGAGGGGAGAGACATGCGGCAGCTCAGCGCGCTGGACGCGCAGTTCCTCAACTTCGAGACCGCCACCAACGTCGCGAACGTCGGCGGTCTGGCCGTGCTGTACAAGGACCTGTCCAGGAAGAAGATCCAGCGCAGGCTGGCGGAGCGGATGGCCGGGGTGCCGCAGCTGCGGCAGCGCCTGGTCCGCGTGCCCCTCGGCCTGGATCACCCGTACTGGGCCGACGACGGCGAGGTGGACCTGGACCATCACGTCCGGGAGCTCACCCTGCCCCCTCCCGGTGACGACCTGCAGCTGGGCGAGCAGGTGGCCCGCCTGCACGAGCGCCGCCTGGACCGAACCCGTCCCCTGTGGGAGATGTACCTGATCCACGGCCTGGCCGGCGGCCGCTGCGGTATCTACGCCAAGGTCCACCACGCCGCCGTCGACGGGCTGACGGGGGCGGAGGTGCTCGCCGCGCTCATGGATCCCGTGCCCGAAGCGGCCTCGTACGAGCTCGAAGCCCCTCCGGGGCTGTGGCGCATGCTGGCCAGGAGCGCCTGGCACCTTGCGGGGAACCCCGCGCACCTGCTGCGGTTCGCGGGCGAGGCCCTGCCGGTGCTGGACCAGCTCCCCGTCATCTCCCGGCTGCCCGGCGCGAGCGGGGTCGCGCGGCTGATCCGGCGCGCACCCCGGCCTGAGCTGCCGGACATGGAGGCCCCGCACACCCCGCTCAGCGGCCCGGTCTCCTCCCGCCGCCGTTACGCCTTCGCCGAGCTGCCGCTGAAGGAGATCAAACGGGTCAAGAACGCCTTCGGCGTCACCGTGAACGACGTCGTGATGGCGCTCGTGGCCTCCGCGTTGCGGCGCTGGCTGCTGGCCCACGCGGCGCTGCCGGAGATCCCCCTGGTCGCGGGGGTGCCGTTCTCCGTACGCGGCCAGGAAGGCGTGAACGAGGGCAACCAGGTCACCATGATGATCACACAGTTGCCCACGCACATGGACGATCCCCGCCGGCGGCTCGAACTCGTGAGCGAGGGGATGCGGCAGATCAAGGAACGGTTCGCCCTGACCCCCGCGCGCCTGCTGCGTGACCTGAGCGAGAGCATGCCCGCCGCCCTGAACGGCCTGGCCGACCGCGCCGCGCTTGATCTTCTGGGACGTACGGGGCCGCCTGTCAACGTGGTCGTCTCCAACGTTCCCGGCCCGCAGTTCCCGCTGCGGATCGCCGGGGTCAGGCTGCTGGCGCACTATCCGGTGTCCGTGGTCACCGACGTGAGCGGCGCCGTGAACGTCACGGCCTTCTCCTACAACGGGCGCCTCGACGTCGGGTTCACCGCCTGCGGGGAGCTGGTCCCCGACGTGTGGGCCTTTCCCGGCTACCTGCGCGAGGCCCTGGACGAGCTCAGGCCGAGCCCGAGGAGGGCAGGAGCCCGCAGGAAAACCCAAGGGCTCAGAGGCCGTGGATGCGGCGGCCCGTGATGTGGTGCGGGATGATGCGGACGTAGAGGCGACGCTCGCCACCCGCCCACGGGGTGACGTCAGCCAGGATGACCTCGTCCTCGGGCACGTGGTGGGCGGGGCCCTGGACGAGGACGCTCCAGCCCTCCCTCTGAGCCTCGTCGATCCGGTCGACCTGGAAGCCGATCTTGATCTCCACCCCTTCCACGCCGCTGCGCAGGTCCTGGTCCATGGGGCCGCCGCGGGCGGTGCGGAAGACGATGGCGCCGTCGTGGACCTTGTAGTTCACGGGCAGCACCGTGGGCCCCTCCGGACCGTTGAACGCCACCCGGCCGATGCCGCCCGGGGCGACCAGCCGCAGGCACTCCTCGGGTTCGAGGATTTCCAGGACCGCGTCGGCCGAGCCGGATCCGGGGCCTGGCGGGAGATCGCGGCCGCCGCCCAGCAGGTCCTCGGCCGTCGTTTCGAGGGCGGTGGCCAGGCGGGCCACCGTACCTGTGTCAGGAGTGCCCAGATGGCTTTCGAGGTGCTGGACGTATCCGGCGGACATGTCCGCCCGGTCGGCCACCTGTTCGGCGGTGAGGCCGAGCCGATGACGGTGATAGCTGATGCGACGCGCGAAGTCGCCGGTGCCGGTCATGAGCGTGTCCTCCCTGGTCATGTCCACGAAGCTAGCCAGTCGCCCGCTCGGCGGACAGGGTCCTTCGGCCTTTGCCGGACCGACCTCCGGCCCTGCTGCGGACGGGCGCGAGCGGGTCGGATGGAGGGTGACGAAGGAGGCGTATCGTGATCATCGTAGGAGCCGACGGCTCGGAGAACTCGCGCGCCGCGCTGGAATGGGCGGCCGACGACGCATACCGCATGCGGGTGCCGCTGCGGATCGTGCACGCCATGGACCGCTCGCCGTACCAGATCCGCAAGTACCCCATCGACGCTCTCCCGGACGCGCTGCGGCGCGAGGGACAGAGGATCCTGCGTGAGGCGGAAGTGCTCGTGTGCGCGCGCCAGCTCACCATCGAGGTCACGACCGAGGACCTCGAGGGCGCGCCCGCCGAGGTCCTGCGCGAGCAGGCCAAGGACGCCACCGAGGTCGTGGTCGGCAGCCGGGGGCTGGGCGGGTTCACCGGCGCGCTGCTGGGCTCGGTCAGCATGCACGTGGCCGGCCACGTGCCCTGTCCCGTCGTGGTCGTGCGCGGCGAGCGGCGGCCGGTGTGCCAGGAGGTCGTGGTCGGGGTCGACGACTCGCCGGCGTGCGAGCCCGCGCTGGCCTACGCCTTCGAACAGGCGAATCTGCGCGGGAGCGCGCTACGGGTGGTGCACGCCTGGCAACTGCCGGTGCACGCCTTCGCGCCGGAGATCAGCTACGACATGGACGAGATCCGTACGGCGCAGCATCAGGTCGTCCGCGACCGGGTGAAGATCCTCAGCGCTGACCATCCAGAGGTGAAGGTGATCGAGGACGTCCAATCCGCCCATCCCGTCGAAGCGCTCACCGACGCGTCCGAGCGGGCGGACCTGCTGGTGGTGGGCTCGCACGGGCGCGGAGCCCTGGGCTCGATGCTGCTCGGCTCGGTCAGCCGGGGTGTCCTGCACCACGCGCACTGCCCGGTGGCGGTGGTCCGCGCCTGATAATCGCCGGTCAGGACCTTGGTCACCCGGCATCGGGGACGTTGGCCACTGCCGGAGGAGGCAGGGCCGGCGGATCGTGAAAGCGGAGGTGGAGCTATGTCGCTCGAAGTCAAGGACGTCATGGGCCGGGTGGCCATCGCGGTGCTGAAGGAGGCCTCCTTCGCCGAGATCGTGGAGGCCATGGAGCGGTTCGCGGTAGGCGCGGTCACCGTGATCGACGCCTACAGACGGCCCGTGGGGGTCGTCTCCGAAGACGATCTCCTCCTCAAGGAGGCCGACACCGTCAGGCACGGCGTGCCGATCTTCGAGTCTCGCCGGCGGGAGCAGGAGCACCGGAAGGCCGCGGGCGTGACCGCCGTTCAGCTCATGACCTCCCCGGCGATCACCGTCACACCGGACACCTCCGTGCGGGACGCGGCCCGGCTGATGCACGCCGAGCGCGTCAAGCAGCTCCCCGTGATCGACATGAACACCGGACGCATCGTCGGCACCCTGCACCAGCGCGATGTGCTGCGCGTCTTCACCCGTCCGGCCGAGGAACTGGCAGCGGACGTCAGAGCCGTCCTGCCGGATCCCGAGGCGTTCACCGTCGGCATCCACCAGGGCGTGGTGACGATCAGCGGCGTGGTCGAGTGGAAATCCCAGGCCCTG
Source organism: Nonomuraea sp. NPDC052116 (assembly GCF_040680035.1). NCBI lineage: Bacteria > Bacillati > Actinomycetota > Actinomycetes > Streptosporangiales > Streptosporangiaceae > Nonomuraea > Nonomuraea sp. NPDC052116. The sequence continues at coordinate 20,018 of NZ_JBFAWA010000052.1, forward strand.
GCTTTGACGGAGCAGGTCCGGCTGATCGAGGGGGTCGTGGACGTGAGGTCCGAGGTGACCTTCGACAAGGACGACCTCCTCATCATCCAGGGGTCCTTCCGGGACGGCGGCTGAGGGACGAAGGTCCCGGCGCCGCAGGCCGTACGGCACTGCCTCGAAGAGAGCGAAAACGGTCTGCTTGGGATGTGACAAGGACGACCGATCCCCACCGAAAGGGGGCCGTCATGAACACCACCGTCAACAGGCCCGGCACGGACACCGGCACCGCCACCACCCGCCGTCCCGTCGACTACGTCTGGGCGATCGCCCGGATCTCGATCGGCTGGATCTTCCTGTGGGCGTTCCTGGACAAGACCTTCGGCTGGGGATTAGCCACCCCGGCCGACCGCGCCTGGATCTACGGCGGCAGCCCGACGACCGGGTTCCTCAAGGGCACCGGCGAGAACGCGCTGGGCGGCTTCTTCGGCTCGCTGGCCGGGCTGGCGTGGGTGGACTGGCTGTTCATGGCCGGTCTGCTGGGCATCGGCCTGGCGCTGGTCCTGGGCGTCGGCACCAGGATCGCCGCGGTCGCCGGCGGCCTGATGCTGGCTCTCATGTGGGCGGCCGAGCTGCCTCTGGCCAACAACCCGTTCATGGACGAGCACATCGTCTACGCGATCGTCCTGGCCGGCCTCGCCCTCGCCGACGCGGGAACCACCCTCGGACTCGGCAACCTCCCCATCGTCCGGCACAACCCCTACCTCAGGTAGCCGGCGACCCCCACGCCCACCCCTCGGAAGGGGTGGGCGTCGCGCTGCTCGTGCAGCGGTCGCGGCGCCCAGCTGGAGATGTGGGTACGAGGACCAGGGAATCGGGTAGCACTTGGTGCTCTGGTAGAAGAATTACCTGGATATCGACCTGATCGAGTCGATCGTCGACGAGTACCCCGTTCCGGCCTTGGCGGTGGGCCCGCGGCGGCGGGGCTGGGTCCGGCCACCTTCTACGCGGACCCGGCCGTCCCACACGAGCGCCGCCACTTGCGGGACTGCGCCGCGACCAGGTGGCCGGACGGGTGCGACCGCACGCACCGCCGATCCCGGCGACCGACGCCACCCGGGACCCGGTCGTCCTGGCCGGGATCGTGGCAGGTGAAGCTGCATGGCGGACCTGGATGGAGACCGCCGGCCGGAGCTGGTCCCGTCGCGGTCGCGGCCTCCGAGGTGCGCGGCCGCTCGCCTTCAGTGAGATGTGCCCATCGCGCTGAAGGCGAGCGCTGCCGGTGCCTACCTGGCCTCAGCGGACAGGAGAGCTTTTCCCGTCACGCTTTTCCGGCGCTTGTACGGCTCAGCTGCTGCCCGCCGGCCTTGTCGCCCGTGGTCCGAGGGCTTATGGCGGTGGTCTGGTTGCTTACCGTGCCGTTGTTGGTGATGGGAGAGCCGGTCCTGAGGTCGGTCAGGATGACCGGCTCGATCTCTTCCAGATAACCGTTCTGCAGCAACCAGCTGATCGGGACTTCTTCGCTTGTCTGAGGAGCCTCGGGAATGTACTTGCTGAGCACGTGATATTGCGTGCCGCCGCCTGGCTGCTCGAAGGCGGGCGCCACCGGGCCCACATCGACGCGGAACGACTTGAGCACCCGGAACGCGTGATAGTTGCACAGGTGCTCGGGATCCTGCGCGTTGGTGTTGAGATTCCGCGGTGGCAACGCGCGCCTGGTGTACAGGTCGCCCAGTGGCGCCAAGAATGACCCGGTGTAGCCGCCGAAACGGTCGATTCTCATGCCAGCCTGGAGAAACGTCGTCTTGAGCAGCAGTCTGCCGTTGGGATAATCGCCGGAACGGGCGAATCCGGCGTCGGGCGGGAAACGATAGTTGTTCACGACGTAGTCCCAGTAGCGCCCGAGGAAATGCTGGGGACTCAGACCGCCCAACGGCACGTAGCCGCGCAGAAGATTGCTGATGTAGCCGGTCTGGGGCAGGAGCTTCGGTCCCAGATCCGGGTCTCCGGTTATGTACGGTGATCCGCATACCTGGCCGCTGCTCTGCGTACTCCCGGTTTCGGTCTCGCTTTTGTCCGGGGGCGCCGTGGGGCTGAAGGCCATGGGTTGGACGAGCTGGGTTGCCGGCGGGGCGGCATTGTCAGCATGCGCGGCCACGCCGCTTTGGGTGCTGGCCAGCGCGCATATAGCGGCAGCCAGTGCGGCGCTTCGTCGATGAAATCGCATAATTAATCCGTTGGTTGCACTTGGGAAGTGAAAAAATAGATCACCGGCATGTCTGAGTATGTCCGTGCGGAGGCGTGCATCTGAATGCGGTGACCGGGTTCTACATTCCCAGCGCCGCCTGTGGCGCATCTTCGGTGTTATAAGGAAAAGGTAAAGATGTTGCGACAAAAGTGGTAAGGATTGTCATTAATTGAATTTATTGCGCATGTTGGTCTTTGTCGGATATGTGCCGATCTCGCAACGCGGTCGTGCGGGAGTTCGGCGGGCGAAGGCGATCATGCCTAGGCGGTCGCGGTTGCTCATCGGGTTGGCGCCGGTGGCGAATGGCCCTACGGCGCGGGCGGCCGTCGCCGCCGATGTCGCCGATCGACTCGGTCGCCCAGGTCGGGTCGCCCGCTTCTCGGCGAGGTCGCGTTCCAGGTGGGCATCCAGGAAGGCCGACGTGTGACTGAGCGGCATGTTGGCGCCGTTCCACTCCTTGATCGCGGCCATGTAGGCGAAGGAGGGCCATTTGGCCGCAAGAAGTTGATCTACGATGTAAAGGAGGGCGCGATGTGGTCCCCAGCGAGGCGGCCACGCATCGACGTGGTTGTAGCACGGCTCGACCATGCCGACTACCGCGGGCCGAGGTGCTGACCGCGGTCGGCCGCCGCTTCGGGATCATCACCGTGGCCGCGTTCTTGCCGGTCCAAATCGGCACCGGTGCCGCGCTCGCCTGGCACAAGGGCGTCACCTGGTCCTCGCTCGCCGATCCCGGTTATGGCCGGATCCTGGCCGCCAAGCTGCTGCTCTTCTGCGCGGTCATGGCCGCCGCCGCTCTCCACGGCCGGGCCTCGAGCGCGGCCCGTCCCCGGCTGGCGCGGACCATGGCAGTGGCCTCACTGGTGGGGTCGCTCGGCGTCGTCCTGCTGGCCACCGCCCTGCCCGCGAGCTGAGCCGCACCTCGTGACCGCACCGGGGACACGACGGGTCACGCAGTCGGTCCGGACTCTCCAGCCGGCCCTCCGAACCCTTCTACCGGCGCCGTGTCCTCGCTGTCAGTGCTCAGCAGCGCCGGCCTGCTGCGCCGCCCGCTCTGCCGAACACGAGAGACCGTGGCCGGCGCGGACGAGATCCGTGTGGCGCAACGGCAGGTCGTCCCGGACTCGGCAAGGGCCCTGAGTGGAAACCCGCAGGTGGGGTCAGCGAGGAGGCTGTGTCGGGGCCGGTCGCGCTCACCGACGCCTCCGGCCGGGCGGCCCTCCTGGTGGCCGGCCGCACGGCGTACCGGCGGGGAGGTGGTCGTACGCAGGCCCACCGCACGGCACTCGGTTAGCTGCTCGGCGGCGGGACCATCACAGGCCCCACCCCAGCCCGGACCTCATGAGGCGCAAGGTTGTGAAGCGGAAGGCCTCCAGCGAGGGTCGACTGTTCGACACCGCCGCCGCCGTGCCGACCCGTGCAACGGCATCCGCTGCGGCCGTTGCGGGCGGCAGTGACCGGCGGCTGCCCAGGCACGCCGGAGTGATCATTCTGGCTTGTAGGCCCGCAGGCGGGCGGACAGGGCGGCGGCCTGGGTGCGGCGTTGCATGTTGAGCTTGGCCAGCAGGTTGGAGACGTAGTTCTTGACCGTCTTCTCGGCCAGGAACAGTCGTTCGCCGATCTGCCGGTTGGTCAGGCCTTCGCCGATCAGGTCGAGGATGTGGCGTTCCTGGTCCGTCAGCGCGGCGAGGGGGTCCTTGCGGGCGGCCTGGTCGCGCAGGCGCTGCAGCATGGCGGCGGTGGTCTGCGGGTCGAGCAGGGACTGTCCCGAGGCGACCGTGCGTACGGCGCCGACCAGGTCGGAGCCGTGGATCTGCTTGAGCACATACCCGGACGCCCCGGCCATCACCGCGTCGAACAGCGCGTCGTCGTCGGCGAACGACGTCAGCATCAAGCAGGCCAGCCCGGGCACCCGGGAACGGACCTCTCGGCACACGTCCACGCCGTTGCCATCCGGTAACCGCACGTCCAGCACCGCGACGTCGGGCTTGAGCGCGGGGATGCGGGCGATGGCCGACTCGGCGCTTCCGGCCTCTCCGATGACCTCGATGTCGTCCTCGGAGTCCAGCAGGGCGGCGACCCCGCGCCGTACGACCTCATGGTCGTCAAGGAGAAACACGCGAATCATGCGCCCGACGCTAGTCACCCGATCCGCGATCACAAAGAGGCCAAAGTCCCTAGCCGGGCGCACCCGAGGCGCTCGATCGTCGAGGGTGGCGCACGCCATGCCGCGGTGGGCGTACGAGACCGGCCGCTTCACCGAAAGAGGCCGGGCGGCACCCGCTCCCAGGCTGGGCCTGTCACGCGGGCAACCTTTCCACGGGCTCATCGCACTGCGGCGGCGGAGCCCGGAGAAGATGCGCCAAGAAGGGACGTTGGACCCTGTTCCTGGCCTCGCCCGTACAGCACGCTTTCGCGGTGAACTACAGGACGACAGGCGGAGCCGTGGTGGCCTTCGAAGCGGACGAACTGGACGTCGAGGAACGCCTCGGCTGGAACGTGGTCGTCACCGGTTTCGCCCAGCTCGTGCAGGATCCCGGTGAGGCGGCCCGGCTCAAGTCCATGATCAAGCCGTGGGTGATGGGGCAGCCGGACCAGGTGATCCGCATCTGTCCGCAGATCATCACCGGCTACGAACTGGTCCCTGCCGCTGTCCCCGGATGAGGGTGTGCGGCGCCTGGTCTCGTCATCGTCGCGCAGGTCCCGGTGGTGGGCGACCGGCCGTTCGACGCCGCTCTCGTCCATGATCCCGGTGGCCGCTGACAGCGGAGGCCGGACTCCGTTTCCCCGTGGACCGCTTTCCAAGGTGGCCTGGGGACACCGGGAACGGAGGGTGGGAAGCGTTTTTGTGGGATGCCAGACTGATCGATATGGAAAGCGAGCACCGTCCGTTGATGCCGCACATGCGGCTCGATGAGCTGCTGGCCGAGCTGCAGGTAAGGCTCAACGCCGTGCTTGCCACCCGGGACCGGGTGCACGCGCTGCTCGAGGCCGTCGTGTCCGTGGGCAGCGACCTCGACCTGGAAACGGTGCTGCGGCGCATCGTGGAGACCGCGACCAAGCTGGTCGACGCCGGCTACGGCGCGCTCGGCGTGGTGGGCCAGGAGAACACCCTCATCCAGTTCATCCCGGTCGGGCTGAGCGAGGAGGAGATCGCTCGCATCGAGCACTGGCCGCATGGGCTCGGCCTGCTCGGGTTACTGATCAAGGACGCCCGGCCGCTGCGGCTGCGCCGCATCTCGGATCACCCGGAGTCGTACGGCTTCCCGGCCGGCCACCCGCCGATGGGCACCTTCCTCGGCGTCCCCGTACGGGTGCGTGACGAGGTGTTCGGCAACCTCTACCTGACCGAGAAGCGCGGCGGCGGCGAGTTCGACGAGGAGGACGAGGCGATCGTGATCGCGCTGGCCACCGCGGCCGGCGTCGCCGTCGAGAACGCCCGCCTGTACGAGGAGTCGCGGCGGCGCGAGACCTGGCTGCAGGCCTCTTCGGAGGTGACCACGAGCCTGCTGTCCGGCGCCGAACCGGGTCAGGTGCTCGCCGTGGTGGCCGCACGCGCCCGCCAGATGAGTGACGCCGACCTGGTCCAGGTACTGCTGCCGGACCCGGCAGGCGACTCGCTGCGTGCGCAGGTCGCCGAAGGAGAGGGCGCCGAGGAAATGCTGGGAACCGCCTTCGAGATGTCGGCCACGCTCGCCGGCGACGTGTTCGCCCAGGGGGAGCCGCTGACCGACGCGGACCTGCAGAGCGCTCCGTACCTGGACTCGCCGCTGCGGCGGCTGGGTTACGGCCCCGGGCTCATGATCCCGCTCGGCGCCCCGCCGAAGGTGCGCGGGGTGCTCGCGCTGGCCAAGCGGGACGGGCGGCTGCCGTTCAGCGCCGCGGACCGGCAGATGCTGCACGCCTTCGCGGGCCAGGCGGCGATCGCGCTGGAACTGGCCGAGGCGCGCCGGGACGCGGAGCGGCTCGGCCTGCTGGAGGACCGGGACCGGATCGCCAAGGACCTGCACGACGTGGTGATCCAGCGGTTGTTCGCGACCGCGATGACGTTCATGAGCACCGTGCGGCTGGTGGACCATCCGGAGGCGGCGAAACGGTTGCAGCGCGGCATCGACGAGCTGGACGAGACGATCCGGCAGATCCGCTCGTCCATCTTCGCCCTCCAGGTCTCCCACGACCAGGCCGCGCCCAGCCTGCGGGGGCAGATCGTGGACCTGGTGGAGGGCGCCGGCAGCCATCTGGGGTTCATGCCGGGCCTGCGGATGGAAGGTCAGATCGACACGCTGGTGCCCGAAGGCGTCGCCGAGCAGCTGCTGGCCGTCCTGCGCGAGGCCCTGTCCAATGTCGTACGCCACTCCCACGCCACCCGCGCCGACGTCTCGGCCGAGGTGTCGAGAGACGGCGTCACCCTCGTGGTCTCCGACAACGGCGTCGGCCTGGGGGAGGGCGGACGCCGAAGCGGCCTGCGCAACATCGAGGAACGGGCAGGCCGCCTGGGCGGCGCCGCCGAGCTGGAGAGCCCGGGCCCGGACGGGAAAGGCACGCGGTTACGCTGGCATGTCCCTCTGTGAGATCACTGGTGAGGTCGGTCGGGTCGGATTGCCTTGGTGATGCGGGTGCGCATGGAGCGCAGGGCTTGGCTGAGTTCGGCCGGTTCGATGTCGGTGATGTCGGCGTCGAAGGTGAGGAGCAGGCCCGCCAGTCCTGGCCATGACCATGCGCCGAGTGTGAGCCGGCACGTGGTTTCGGTGATGTACCCGACTGTCGATCCGCCGGGGGCGAACCGGGCGACGGTGGCGGCGGGCAGGGCGAGGACGGCTGAGCCGCGGCATGGCCATTCGGCGGCGGCGTCTCCGCGGTCGTGCGCGGTCATGACGAAGGCGACGGGATCGCCGTGCGGGATGTCACGTCGGTCGAATGGGGTGTGCGTGGGCATGTGTGGTTCGATGCGATCCATGCGCATCGCGCGCCATCGGTCCGCATCCGGGTCGAAGGCGACCAGGTACCAGCGCGCGGCCCAGACCACGAGGTCGTGCGGCTCCAGCGTGAGCGTGACGGGTTCGCCGTCACCGGTGTAGTCCACGCGAACGAGGTGCTGCCGGTTGATCGCGCTGCCGACGGCGCGGACGATCTCGGCGTCGATCGGCGGCGCGGGAAACTCCCAGTAGTTGCGGGCCGTGAGGACCGTGAACGCTTCGGCGTGCACGCGGCTGCGCGCGGGCATCGCCTGGTGCAGCGTGGCGAGAGCACGGGCCGCGTTCTCGCGGATGCCGGAGAGCACCGTCGGCACGGTCTGGAGCGCGACGGCCGTGGCGACGGCCTGGTCCTCATCGAACACGACCGGCGGCAGGCGGGTGGCACGACCGAGCCGATATCCTCCACCCGCTCCGCGGACGGCCTCGATCTCGTACCCGAGGTCCCGGAGCGTATCGATGTCGCGACGCACGGTTCTCATCGACGTGCCGAGCCGGGTGGCGAGTTCCTCGGCGGTCAGGGTCGCACCGATCCCGAAGATGGACAGCAGTTTGAGCGTCCGCGCGGAGGTGGCAGCCATGATTGTCCGATTCTCCCACCGATAGCGGTCACTCGATGGCAACTATGCCCGCCATGGTGACCGGCATGACCGATTCACCGAGCCCCCGAGAGGGCACTCTCACCACTGAGGCATCTCCGGCAGGCGCGACCATGGCGCTGTTGGTGGTGCTCTTCGGTTCCTTCATGGACCTTCTCGACGCGACGATCGTCACCGTCGCGGCCCCGGCGATAGCCCAAGACCTGGGCGCCGGCGACGCTGAGATCCAGTGGACGATCGCCGCCTACACCCTCGCCCTGGGCGCGGGCCTGATCACCGGTGGACGACTGGGTGATCAGTACGGCCGCAAGCGGCTGTTCATGATCGGGCTGGCCGGGTTCATGGTCACCTCGGCTCTGTGCGCGCTGGCCGTCGATCCGGGGATGCTCATCGGCATGCGGGCCGGGCAGGGACTGACCGCCGGGATCATGGTCCCGCAGGTGTTCGGGATCATCCGGGCGTCATTCGCTCCGGGTGAGCGTGCCAAGGCGTTCGGCGCCTACGGAGCGGTCCAGGGCCTCGCCTCGGTCGCCGGCCCGCTGCTGGGCGGGCTGCTCGTCGACATCAACCTGTTCGACCTGGGCTGGCGCACGATCTTCTGGATCAACGTGCCCGTCTCGATCCTGGCGCTCATCATCGGCGCGAAGGCTCTGCCGGAGTCCCGCTCCGCCTCGACCGCGCGACTGGACCTCCCCGGCGCGCTCCTCGCGGCCACGGGCATCCTTCTCCTGCTGCTGCCGATCATCCAGACCGAGACCTGGGGATGGACCTGGGCCGGCTACGCCCTTCTCGCAGCCGGAATCATCGTGCTCGCGATCTTCCTCGCCCACGAGCGCCGCCTCACCGGACGCGGAGACGAACCTGTCTTCGACCCGGCCCTGCTGAGAATCCGCGCCTTCGCAGTCGGCCTGAGCGCTTCGGCGCTCTTCTTCGGCGGCATCGGGTCGTACTTCCTCAGCCTCTCGATCTACCTCCAGAACGGAACCGGCCGAACCGCATGGGAGACCGGCCTGGTGATCCTCCCGTACGCGCTCGGCTCGATCATCACCTCCGGCCTCGGCGTCGCTCTCGCCGCCAAGGCGGGCAGAACGCTCCTGATCGCCGGCTCGCTCACCATCGCGGCCTCTCAGCTCGTCCTGTGGTACATCGTCAAGGACGGCGACGATCCCGGATACTGGCTCCTCGCCCTCGCGCTCTTCGTCGGTGGCCTCGGGCTCGGTCTCGCCGCACCCATTCTCGTCAACGTCGTCCTCGCCGGCGTCCCCGGACGCAACGCGGGCGCCGCGGGCGGGGTGCTCTCCACCGTCAACCAGATCGGCGGCGCCGTCGGCATCGCCGTGCTCGGCACGATCTTCTTCACCTCCGTCACCGGTTCAGCCACCGGAGCACCGGAACTGCCCGACTACGGTCACGCGCTCAGCATCGTCCTGATCGCCTCCGCCGCGCTTTACCTGATCACGGCACTCGTGATGCTCGCACTCCCGAAAGCCGCGCACGCCTCTGCCGGAACGAGGTGACCAAACGCTCGGTCATGGACGCGGACGGCGGCAGCCCGGGCCGCATGACAACCGGTTACACCCGGGCGAGCTGGGCGGCCGTAATGGGACGCAGACTGTCGAGGAGCGCGAACAGCTCCTGAGGGGTCATGGCTATGCCGGAAGCCTGAACCAGAGCGCTCCCGTGCCAGGCGAACGCCGTGACCTCCCCGCTCGAGTCCTCACGAATCCACCGGTCACCCCCTGACGGGGTGCAGGAGACGCCGGCTGTGCCCCATGTGAGGACAGGGAACGGCGAGCCGCACGCGGTCTTCGGCGTGGCGGCCGTGGCAGGACGGAGGAAAACCTGGACGTCCGTCCGGTCCGGGCGCGTGTACTCGAGCAGGATCGCCGTCCCGTCCTCCTCGCCGGTCCACAGCTCGGCTCGCTTGATGGAGTAGCCCGGCAGCTCCGGTGCGAGCAGCGGGATGCCTGATCGCCGGAAGGCCAGGGCCTCCTGCCACTCGTTCAGCGGATCCCGCACCTGGCCCGAGATCACGTGCACCGACAACAGCACGCCGGTGACCGTGATCGCGGCCCACCGGTCGCGGGCCCACCAGGCTGCCGCCACGTACCCGAGCACCCCGGCGACCACCCACACCCCAGTGGTCCACATCTCGTCGAAGCCGAAGAGGTAGAAGTCGGGGATGACCCCCATCAGCGCCGCTCCCAGCACGGGCGTCGCGATCGGCCCGGCGACCGCCACGACACCCCAGCGCGGCATCCGCAGCAGCGCCGCGCCCGCCGCGCCGATCGGGAAGGGAACCAAGAGCATCAGCGCACTGTTGAGCATCGTGCCGAGCTCGTGCTCCTGTGCGATCGTATCGGCGTAGATCAAGGCCACGACCGCCCCGACCATGAGCCCTATCACTGCGCCTTTCAGTGATCTCATAGCGCAGCATCCCACCATGTTTGTGGGTGGTTAACGGCGGAAACGCGGACAACCCCGGCTGCGCCTGCTGGGACACCGTGCCCACGACGCTGCGTCCTCGATCGCGTCACCTGGCGCGCACCCGCACGGTGGGCGAGCCGTTTGTCACACAGGTGATCAGGTCAGGATCGAGAATCGACGATCCAGATCGAAGATCCTGAGGAGGCGGAAGACACGTTCGGGAACATGGGACAGATGCAGCCGTCCGCCGACGTCTCGGGCCTTGGCATCGGCCCGGATGAGCGCTGTGAGTCCTGACGCGTCCATGAACGACACGTCGCCCAGGTCGACCTCGGTGGTCGAACTCGGGCCGTTCATCGTGCCGAAGAGCAGCTCCTGCAGCGGCAGCGCGGCAGCCAGGTCGACCTCTCCACTGACCATGATCTTCGCGGCGCCGTTCACCGCCTGCTCGGAAAGTTGGAAATGTTCCATATATTGGCCTGGATTGGCATGTTTCCCGTTCATCTCCGCCTCCAGCCGGATCCCCCTCGCTCCATGCTGTCGGGGCTCCGACGGCCGCAGTAGGGCCGAAAGTCCCGGTCCTGGCCCTCCGATGGTCCTCTGGGACGACCTGCTCGAAGGCGACCTGCCGGCCGGGACGACGCTCCTGTCCTGGCGCGGCATGTCCGGCGCCGTCGTCGCGGCCCGCCGGGGACACGATGTGATCAGCTGCCCCGACAACCACGCCTATCTCGACTACCGGCAATCCGACCTGGACACCGAGCCGATCCCGCAGTCCGTCGTCCTGGACCTCGACCGCGTCCACGCCTTCGAGCCCGTGCCCGCGGAGCTTTCTCCCGAGGAGGCCGGCCATGTGATCGGGGGCCAGGCCAACATCTGGACGGAGTACATGGACTCCGGACGTGTGGTCGACTATTTCGCCTTCCCCCGCCTGGCGGCGATCGCGGAGGTCCTGTGGACTCCGGCCCGCCTGCGTGACCTGCCCGGTTTCCGCGAGCGCATGGAAACCCACCTGCTGCGCCTGGAAGCCATGGGGGTCGAGTTCCGCCGGCCGCAGGGTCCGGAACCCTGGCAACAACGGCCCGGGATCGCCGGACGTCCCAGGACCGAGGAGGAACGCGACACCCACATCGCCCGCATCACCGGCCGGTCGTGCCCCCCAGTGAACGCGTTGACGGGACACACCCCGTAGGGCCGCGGCGGAGGTCAGGCGGACTGGCGGACGACGAGGGCCGGATCGAAGATCACCGAGGTCGGCGGAAGGCCCGGCTCCTCGATGCGGGCCAGGAGCAGACGGGCCATCTCGGCGGCCATGTCCTCCACCGGGTGGCGGACCGTGGTGAGCGGCGGACGGCAGGCGGTGGCCACGCTGCTGTCGTCGAAACCCACGACCGCGACGTCCTCGGGAACCCGGCGGCCGTGCTGCCGCAGCGCGGGAAGGGCCCCCTGGGCCATGAGGTCGTTGCCCACGAACAGGCCGTCGAGGTCGGGATGTTCGGCCAGGAGCCGTTCCATGGCGGCCTCCCCGCTGCCGTAGGTGAACCCGCCCTCGGCGCAGGGGATGTAGGAGTGGCCGTGCGCCGCCATGGCGTCGCGGAAGCCGGCCAGCCGCTCCTGGCTCGCGGGCACGTCGAGCGGGCCGGAGATCGTGGCGATCCGCCGCCGTCCCAGTGCCCACAGATGGTCGGCGGCGAGCTTCGCCCCGGCCCGGTGGTCGACGTCGACGTAGCTGATGGGGATGGGCCGGGCCGGTTTGGCGAACAGCACCGTCGGCACCCGCGCCTCGACGAGGAGCGCGGGAAGGGGGTCCTCGGCGTGGGTGGACACCAGCGCGGCCCCGTCGGCGTTGCCCTGCCGAAGGTAGGTGACGATCTGGTCGCGACTCCGGTCGGTCTCGGCGAACATCAGGGTGGGATGCACGCCGCGCGTGCTCAGGAAGCTCACGACGCCGGCCACCACGCGTCCGAAGAACGGGTCGGTGAAGACGGTGAAGCGCTGATCGTCGTCGCCGTCCCCGGCACCGGAGACGACCAGCCCGATCGCGCCGGTCCTCCTCGTCACCAGAGACCGCGCCGCCGAGTTGGGCACGTATCCGATCGTGCTGATGGCGCGGCGCACCTTCTCCTGGATCGCGGGGTCGACGTTGCGGATGCCGTTGATCACCCTGGAGACGGTGGCGCGCGAGACCCCCGCCACGCGCGCCACGTCTTCCAGGGTGGGCAGGGATTGCGATGCCGGGAGACGAGGGGTCATGTGGGTTTTATAGCAGAGAGAGGGAGAGCGCTCTCCAAGGTGGCTCACCCGAATATGGCGGCGGACAACGGAAGGTCGGCCGACGAGCGGCCGGCCAGGACGGTGAAGCCGCCGGGCTCGGTGCGCCAGGCACCCTGCCCGGCGTCCCAGTGCTGGAAGGCCCGGGCCGGGAGCCGCACGTCCACCTCGACGCTCTCGCCGGGCCGCGCCTCGGCCGTGGCGTGGCCCGCCAGCCAGCGCGGCGGGCGGGCGAGGGACGTCTCCGGTCGCGCCAGGTAGACCTGGACGACCTCGCGCCCCGGCCGCTCGCCGATGTTGCGCACCCGTACGCGGACCGTCACCGGCGGACCCGGGGCGGCCTCGGCGGGCACCGACAGCTCCTCGTACGCCCAGGTGGTGTAGCCCAGCCCGTGCCCGAACCAGTACGCCGGAGGCTCCGCCTCGCGCAGCCAGGCACGGTAGCCGATGTCCAGGCCTTCGGCGTAGGTGAGCGTGCCGTCCACGGGAACGGTGGAGACCAGGGACCGGCCGGCGAAGGTGACGGGCAGGCGGCCGCCGGGCTCGGCCCGCCCGAACAGGATGTCCGCCAGCCCGTGCCCCGCCTCCTGCCCGGGGAACCAGCTCAGCAGCACGGCCGGCACCTCCTCGCGCCACGGGAGGGCGACGGGGCCACCGGCGTTGACGATCACGATGGTGGCCGGGTTGGCCGCCGCCACCGTCCGGACGAGCTCGTCCTGGTGGCCGGGGAGGTTCAGGTCCGTCCGGTCGGCGCCCTCGCTCTCGGCGTCCTGACCGGTTCCCACCACCACGACGGCGAGGTCCGCGGAGCGCGCGAGGTCGGCCGCGGCCCGCAGCCCGGCCGTCTCCTCCGGCCGGGGCGGGCCGGCGGCCAGCGCCGAGGCCACTCCGCTTCCGGGGTCGAGACGCCGCCGGGACACCAGTTCGACGTCCCGGCCCGCCTCGAGCGGGAGCCGGGCCGTCCGGTACGGCGGGGAGAGGTGCACGGTCGCCGGGTCGTCGGTGTCGCGTTCCACCTCCTCGTCGATCAGCACGCGGCCGTCGGCTTCCAGGGTGACGCGACCCCAGCCCGCGACGCCCAGCTCCCACGACCCGGTGACGTCGGGGCGCAGGAGTGCGCGGATCTCGACGACCGCCGCGCGGGCGGGCACCGTTCGTGCCGGCTCCGGAACGTGGCCGGTCAGGCGGTGCTCGGCGTGGATCTCCCGGCCGGCGGCGTCCAGCAGCCGGACCAGCAGGCCGGGCTCGCCGGTGCGCGGATCCCGGGCGTTGCCCGTGCCGAGGGGGGTGGGACGGGCGCCGTGCGAGACGCCGGGGCAGTGGACCACCTCCACCGTGGCGGGCAGGGCTTCCCGGATGCCGTCGAGGAGTGACACCGTGCGCCGGGGGTACACCCCCGCGCTGCCGCCGCCCTGGATCCGGGGGGTGACGGCGTTCGGCCCGAACACCGCGACGCGGCGCGGCCGGTCGGGGTCCAGGGGGAGCAGCCCTCCCTCGTTGCGCAGGAGCACCGCGCTGGCCGCGACGGCGCGCCGCAGCAGCGTCCGCGCCGCACGCTCGCCGTCCGGAGACTCGGACGCCGGGCCGGTCGGGAGGTCCGGTGACCAGGGGTCGTCCGCCGGAAGAGCGAGCGCGCCGACCCGGGCGGCCAGCAGAAGCAGCCGCCTGACCTTGTCGTCGATCGCGGCCTCGGGCACCTGCCCGTCGCGCACGGCGGCGGCCAGCGCCGGCCCCCATGGGCCCTCCGGGCCCGGCATGGCGAGGTCCTGCGCGGCCCGGCCCGCCGGAGCCGTGGAGCGGACGGCCCCCCAGTCCGACACCACCACCCCGTCGAACCCCCACTCGTCCTTCAACGGGTTCGCCAGCAGCGGGTTCTCCGACATCGTGATCGAGTTCACCGCGTTGTAGGCGGACATGACGACCCACACGCCCGCCGCCACCGCGGTCTCGAACGGCGCCAGGTACAGCTCGCGCAGCGTCCGCGCGTCGATCCGCGCGTCGAGGGTGAGGCGTTCGGTCTCGGAGTCGTTGGCGACGTAGTGCTTGGCGGTGGCCGCGACCCCGCCCGCCTGGATTCCGCCGATGAGGGCGGCGCCGATCCGGCCGGCCAGCACCGGGTCCTCCGAATAGCACTCGAAGTGGCGGCCGGCGAGCGGCGAGCGGTGCAGGTTCAGCGTCGGGGCGAGCAGGACGTGCACCCCCTTGCGCCGCGCCTCGCCGGCGAGCAGCCCGCCGAGCAGGCCGACCAGGCGCTCGTCCCAGGTGGCGGCCAGCGCGGTCGGGCAGGGCAGGGTCAGGGAGGTGTCCCTCTCGTCCCAGCCCTCCCCGCGGACGCCGGCCGGGCCGTCGGAGAACACCATGGCCCGCAGCCCGATGTCCGGCTCGGCGCCGGTGCGCCACACGCTCGCACCGGTGACCAGCCGCGCCTTCTGCTCCAGGTCGAGCTTGCTCACGAGGCGATCGATGTCGTCGTCGGTCACACACGTCCCCTTCGTATCTCGATCTCGTTCAGCAGGCCGCGCTCGGCCGTCCGGCTTCGCACGATCGCGGCGGCGAGGTCCCTGGTGGCGCGGTCCGCCCCGGAGACCTGCTCCGATCGGGACACCAGGGCCGTCTGCTCGACGTGCTCGCTCAGCCGGGTCAGGAAGAGCCGGTCGAAGGCGCCGCCTGTGGCGGCCCCGAGCGCCGCCAGTTCGTCCGGGGTGGCCATGCCCGGCATGTCATGCCCTTCGTGCGGGTTCCGCGCAGGCAGTCCGGTACGGCCGAGTCCGGCCCGCAGGCGTCGCAACTCCCCTGCGTGAGCCTGCCGGAGACGGCCCGCCAGCCCTCGCACGGCGGGCGAACCCCCGCGTTCCGCACCGAGGTCGAGCAGGAGCAGCGCCCGCTCCTCCATCGCGATCATCAGTTGCAGCCAGGCGGTGTCGGTGGCGTTGAACCCGGCGGCCGTGGCGGGCAGGACGGCGTCGGCGGCGGGCGGACGCGAGGCATGCCGGTCGTGTGATCCAGGTTCGGCGGAACGGGCGAGGCAGCCTCCCACCAGGGCGACCGCCGCCCCGAGCACCAGGAGCAGGACCGCGGGGCCGTGTCTCATGCGAAGTCCCTCGATCGGGTCGGGCCGTGCCGGGCACCGGGTCACGGCGCCCGGCACGGCGATCATGTCTCCGGGCGAGCCGGGCGGGGGTCAGGGCAGCTCGAAGTTCTCGGTGAGGGCGGCGCCGCGGTGCGGCTTGTACTGGTCGTATCCCCGCGGGTCGCACTGCAGGCCGCCGTTGATGCAGTGCGTCACCAGCGCGTCCAGGATGGCGGGGTTGTCCCAGGCGTTGAAGAAGTCGTAATGCCAGGTGTAACCGCGCCCGCTGGCCAGCCGCGCCTGCGACAGGTCGCCACCGGCGGGGAAGGCGATCTTGAACTCCAGCATCGGCACCGCGACCGGGTGGCCGGCCGGGCAGTAGCCGCCGGCCGGGTAGGCCATGTGGCTCTTGTGGTCGGCGCTGTCGAGGTGGACGCCGTCCCAGCAGCTCGGCGCCTGGTACCGGACGTTCACCTGGGTACCCGCCGCGCACGACTGCGGGATGTCCCAGCTGTGTGAGAGGTCCCCGCACTCGAAGCCCTCGACCGCGCCCGGGGAGTCACGGAACTGCTCCAGCGTCGCCGTCGGGCTGCCCACGACGAAGCGCAGCCCCTGCGGGAACGGCTGGACCCGCCAGTACTCCAGGATCCCGGACTTGTAGTAGATGACCTGGTTGCCGGTCGGCTCGATCAGTTGGTCGCCCTTGTAGAAGCTGGGGAACCAGTACGCGGACCGGTCGTGCGGGTTGGTGCAGGACGTGCCGCCGGCGAGCAGCGAGGTCGCCGTGCTGGCGGCGTTCGTCGTCCTGTTCCCGACGAAGGTGTGCATGTGGGACGCGCCGGGAAGGCCGGGGTAGACGATGGGGTCGTCGGGACGGTTGGCCGTCCACGAGCAGTTGGCCTGGAATTCGTGGTGCGTCACCTCGTCGGTGAAGGTCGGCCTCGGCCTGGGTGTGGTCCCGTCGCCTCCGGCGCCGTACACCTTGAACTCCCACAGCGAGTAGCCGTAGCCGGTGCCGCGCGCCGTGCCGTACATCCGCACGTACCGGCCGGTGCCGGACACCTGGAGGGTCTGGCTGCCTCCGGTGCCGGACGTGGTGGAGTAGACATCGCTCCAGCTCTGCCCGTCGGGCGAGGTCTGGATCTTGAACGCCTTGCCGTAGGCGCCCTCCCAGACCAGCAGGACCTGGGAGATGGTCGCCGGACCGCCGAGGTCGACCTGCAGCCACTGCGGGTCGGCCGCGAGGCTGGACCAGCGGGTCCCGGTGTCGCCGTCGACGGCGGCTCCGGGGCCGTATCCCGCTCCCTCCACCGAGGAGGCGGTGACGACGCGGCCTTGCGAGAGCAGGGCGTCCGCCGCGCGGGCCGGCGCGATCATGACCAGCGCGGCGGCGACGACCGTGGCCAGCGCGCCGGCGAACAGGGCCAGGTTGAGCCTGGCGGGTCTTCGGGAGGATTTCATGATCTCTCCTTGGGGGGAACCGTCGGACCGGCAAGGAGAGCGCTCTCCAACGAGAGTCGTACGCCAGGTCGCGCTTGTCAAGGCGCGATGACTCCGACCGGAAGGAGATGTTCACCCGGCCGACACGCGGGAGCCCTGTCAAGGTCGCGACCTGCGTAAATTCGAGTCGGATGTTTCGTGCGGGTGAGCGGCGGATTTCGAGATCGCGGGAAATGGGCCTTGACTGGGTCCGATTTGCCGGGCACTCTCGCCGGTACGGAGAGCGCTCTCCCTCTGTCGCCGATGCGGCGACCACCCCCCATGTTCGGAGGAGAGACAGTGCGTCCAGCTCGAAGTCCCGGCTTGTCGCGACCGGCCCTGGTCGTCGTCACCCTGGTGGGGCTGCTCCTATCCGGCCTGGCCTGGCCCGGCCCCGCCGCCGCGGCCGACACCCTGCTGTCACAGGGGAAGCCGGCGACGGCGTCCTCATCGGAGGGGGCCGCCTACGCCGCCGCGGCCGCCGTCGACGGCGACACCGCCAGCCGGTGGTCGAGCTCGTTCGGCGACCCCCAATGGCTGCAGGTCGACCTCGGCGCCCCGGCGACGATCAGCAAGGTCGTCCTGATCTGGGAGACCGCGTACGGCAAGGCGTTCACCATCCAGATCTCGCCCGACGGCACGAACTGGACCGACGTCTACCAGACCGCCGCCGGTACCGGCGGCACGCAGACCCTCGCGGTCACCGGCGGCGGCCGGTACGTGCGCGTCCACGGCACGGCGCGCGGCACCGGCTACGGCTACTCCCTGTGGGAGTTCCAGGTCTACGGCCAGACCGGCGGACCTCCGGGAGACGACTGGACGGAGGTGTGGAAGGACGACTTCACCGGCCAGGCCGGCACCTCGCCCGCGGCCGGCGACTGGATCCTGCGCACCGGGACCCAGTATCCGGGCGGCCCGGCGAAGTGGGGCACCGGAGAGGTCGAGACGATGAGCGCCTCAACGGCGAACGTGTCCCTCGACGGCCTGGGCCATCTGAACATCAAGGCGATCAGGGACGCCTCCGGCGCCTGGACCTCGGGCCGGGTCGAGACGCAGCGCACCGACTTCGAGCCGAAGCCGGGCGAGATGCTGCGGTTCAGCGCCCGCGTCAAGCAGCCCGACGTCCCCGGCGCGCTCGGCTACTGGCCGGGCTTCCGCGCGACCGGCGCCGCCTTCCGCGGCAACCACACCAACTGGCCGTCGATCGGCGAGACCGACATCATGACCGACGTCAACGGCCGCGACCAGCTCGCCAACACCCTGCACTGCGGCACCGCCCCCGGCGGCGCCTGCAACGAGTACGACGGCCGCACCAGCGGCTTCGCCACCTGCGGCGGCTGCCAGAGCGACTACCACGACTACGCGCAGGTCAT
The DNA here is from genome assembly GCF_040680035.1 of Nonomuraea sp. NPDC052116. Lineage (NCBI taxonomy): Bacteria > Bacillati > Actinomycetota > Actinomycetes > Streptosporangiales > Streptosporangiaceae > Nonomuraea > Nonomuraea sp. NPDC052116. The sequence continues at coordinate 38,434 of NZ_JBFAWA010000052.1, forward strand.
CGACCGCACCACGACGGACGAGGAGATCCGCTTCTACCTCGACGGCAGGCAGACCTGGGTGGTGCGCCAGAGCCAGGTCGGCGTGGCCGCCTGGAACGCCGCCGTCCACCACGGCTTCTACCTGCGCCTGGACCTGGCGATCGGCGGCTCCCTGCCCGACGCGATCGCGGGCCGCACCACGCCGGTCGCCGCCACCACCTCCGGCGGCGTGCTGAGCGTGGACCGCGTCGTGGTCGAACGGCGGTCCGGCACGACGCCCACCGCCATGACCGACCCGCCCGTCCCCGCCGGGCCGAGCACGGTGAAGGTCACCGGCTCGCAGGGCAACTGGCAGCTGCAGGTGAACGGGTCGCCCTACCTGGTCAAGGGTGTGACCTACGGCCCGCCGCAGGGCGCGGCCGACGCGTACATGCGGGACCTGGCCGCCATGGGCGTCAACACGATCCGGATCTGGGGCGTCGACGACACCGCCACCCCCGCGCTGCTCGACACCGCCGCCCGGCACGGCATCAGGGTCATCGTCGGTCACTGGCTCAACCAGGGTGCCGACTACGTGAACGACACCGCCTACAGGACGAGCGTGAAGAACGAGATCGTCGCCCGGGTCAACGCGCTGAAGAACCGCCAGGGCGTGCTGATGTGGGACGTCGGCAACGAGGTCATCCTCACCATGCAGGACCACGGGCTGCCCGCGGACGTCGTCGAGCAGCGGCGGGTGGCCTACGCCAGGTTCGTCAACGAGGTGGCCGAGGCGGTCCACGCCGCCGACCCGAACCACCCGGTGACCTCCACCGACGCCTGGACCGGGGCCTGGTCGTACTACAAGGCGTACTCCCCGGCGCTCGACCTGCTCGCCGTCAACGCCTACGGCGCACTCAAGAGCGTCAAGGACGACTGGTCCAAGGGCGGCCACACCAAGCCGTACATCGTCACCGAGGCCGGCCCGGACGGCGAGTGGGAGGTCGCGAACGACGTCAACGGGCAACCCACCGAGCCCACTGACCTGCAGAAGCGTGACATGTACAGCGCGAGCTGGACCGCGATCCGCGGCCATCCCGGGGTGGCGCTCGGCATGACCGCCTTCAACTACGGGCTGGAGAACGACTTCGGCGGGGTCTGGCTGAACGTCCTCACCGGAGGGTGGCGGCGGCTGGGGTACCACGCGCTGAAACAGGCCTACACCGGGCAGTCCTCCGCGAACACCCCGCCGCAGATCACCTCGATGACCGTCGGCTCGCAGACCCAGGTGCCCGCCGGGCGCACCTTCACGGTGGACGCCCCGGCCACCGACCCCGACGGCGACCCGATCCGCTACAACCTGATGTTCAGCGACAAGCACGTCACCGGGAACCGGGGACTGCGGCACGTCTCCTTCACCCAGACCGGCCCGGGACGGTTCTCGGTGACCGCCCCCGAGCAGCTGGGCGTGTGGAAGGTGTACGTGTACGCCTACGACGGCCAGGGCGGCGTCGGCATCGAGCAACGCTCGTTCCGCGTGGTCCCGCCGGTCGTGGACGGGACCAACGTGGCACGCGGGAAGCCCACCACCGCCTCCAGCTTCCAGCCGACCGGCGACGGCGGGCCGTTCACCCCTGATCGCGCCACCGACGGCAGCTTCACCACCAGGTGGGCCAGTGAGTGGGCCGATCCCCAGTGGATCACCGTCGACCTCGGCCAGGTCACCGCGCTCAAGCAGGTCCAGCTCGGCTGGGAGGCCGCCTACGGCAAGGCCTACCAGATCCAGACCTCGGCCGACGGCGCCGACTGGGCCACCGCCTACAGCACCATCACGGGCGACGGCGGTTTCGACCAGATCCCCCTGAACGCCTCCGCCCGGTACGTACGGCTGAACCTCACCCAGCGAGGCACCGCGTACGGCTACTCGCTGTGGGAGTTCGGCGTCTACAGCTGACGCGCTCGGCGACCCGCTCCACCACCCCCGACGAAAGCGAAGGACATGAGACACAGGTCCAACCCGGCCGGGCTCGCGATCCTGGCCGCCCTGCTGGTCACGCCCGCGATGGTCACGCCCGCGTCCGCCTCCTCGATCTCCCAGGGCGGCGCGGCCGCCCTCGCCGACTGCCAGTCCGCCAACGCCGCGCTGAACAGGCCGGCCACCGCCTCGTCGATCGAGGGCGCCGGCACCCCCGCCTCGGCGGCCTTCGACGGCGTCCCCGGAACCCGCTGGTCGAGCGCGTTCAGTGACCCGCAGTGGATCCAGGTCGATCTGGGCGCGGTGCGCGACATCTGCAAGGTCGATCTGTCGTGGGAGGCCGCCTACGGCAAGGACTTCACCATCCAGGCGTCCGCCGACGGCACCACCTGGAGCGTGCTGAAGACGGTGACCGGCGGCACCGGCGGCACCGCCTCCTACGAGGTCACCGGCTCGGGCCGCTACCTGCGGATCAACGGCACCGCCCGCGGCACCGGCTACGGCTACTCGCTGTGGGAGGTGGCCGTGCACGTGACGGGCGGCGGCACGCAACTGCCCGGCGGCGGCGACCTCGGCCCGAACGTCAAGGTCTTCGACCCGTCCATGTCGCCGGCGACCATCCAGGGACAGATCGATCAGATCTTCAAGCAGCAGGAGGCCGCCCAGTTCGGCACCGGCCGGTACGCCTTGCTGTTCAAGCCCGGGAGCTACGACGTCAACGTCAACACCGGCTTCTACACCTCCGTGCACGGCCTCGGGCGCAACCCCGACGACGTCACCGTCAAGGGCGTGAGCGTGGACGCGGGCTGGTTCAACGGCAACGCCACCCAGAACTTCTGGCGCTCCACCGAGAACCTCGCGGTCACGCCGTACGACGGCACCAACCGGTGGGCGGTCGCGCAGGCCGCGCCGTTCCGCCGCATGCACATCCGCGGCGGGCTCAACCTCGCGCCGTCCGGATACGGCTGGGCGTCCGGTGGTTACATCGCCGACAGCAAGATCGACGGCACTGTCGGGTCGTACTCCCAGCAGCAGTGGTACACCCGGGACAGTTCGATCGGCGGCTGGTCCAACAGCGTGTGGAACATGGTGTTCTCCGGCGTGCAGGGCGCGCCCGCCACCGGCTTCCCCGAGCCGCGCTACACCACGCTCGACACCACCCCGGTGAGCCGCGAGAAGCCGTACCTCTACCTGAACGGGAACGACCCCGCCGTGTTCGTCCCCGGCAAGCGCATGAACGCCCGCGGCACGACCTGGGCGAACGGCCCGACCCCCGGCACGTCGGTCCCGCTCACGCAGTTCTACGTGGCCAAGCCCGGGGTCAGCGCCGCCACGCTCAACCAGGCGGTCGCGCAGGGGCTGCACCTGCTGTTCACGCCCGGCATCTACCACCTCGACCAGACCGTCGAGGTGACCAGGCCGGACACCATCGTCATGGGCCTCGGCCTGGCGACACTGGTGCCGGACAACGGCGTCACCGCCATGCGGGTGGCGGACGTGGACGGGGTGAAGCTGTCCGGCTTCCTGATCGACGCCGGCCCGGTCAACTCGCCGACGCTCCTGGAGATCGGCCGCCAGGGCGTCCACACCGACCACTCGGCGAATCCGATCACCGTGCAGGACGTGTTCGCCCGGATCGGCGGGCAGTTCGCCGGGAAGGCGACGACCAGTGTGGTGGTGTACGCCGACGACACGGTCATCGACCACACCTGGATCTGGCGGGCCGACCACGGCGACGGCGTCGGCTGGGACGTCAACGCCGCCGACTACGGCCTTCGCGTCTACGGCGACGACGTGCTGGCCACCGGGCTGTTCGTGGAGCACTTCAAGAAGTACAACGTGGAGTGGTCCGGCGAGCGCGGACGGACGATCTTCTTCCAGAACGAGCTGCCGTACGACCCGCCGAACCAGGCGGCGTACATGAACGGGAGCGTCAAGGGCTGGGCCGCCTACAAGGTCGCCCCCTCGGTGAACACCCACGAGGGCTGGGGCCTGGGCAGCTACTGCGTGTTCACCAGCGACCCCACCATCCAGGTGGACCACGGCTTCGAGGTTCCGGTGAAGGCGGGCGTGAAGTTCCACAGCCTCCTGGTCGTCTCCCTCGGCGGCAAGGGGCGGTACAACCACGTCATCAACGACACCGGCGCCCCGGCCTACGGACCCGACACCATCCCCTCGACGGTCACCACCTATCCGTGACCCGCGCGACGTGCCGGGCGGGGTGGCCCGGCACGTCGCGGGGAAGTGCGGGTCAGCGGTTCGACTCCACGTTCTCCAAGAGGCGGCCGAGCAGCCCGTCCAGCGTCTCCTGCTCCTGCGCGTCCAGAACGTAGACCATCTCCGCCTCCACCTCCGCCCGGATCCGCATGGCCTCCAGCCACAGCTCGTGGCCCTTGTCGGTCAGCTCCACGTCCACCCGCCGCCGGTCCTCCGCGCTGCGCAGCCGCCGTACCAGCCCGGACTTCTCCAGCGTGTCGAGCCGCCCGGTCATCCCGGCCGGCGAGAGCATCAGCTCGACCGCCAGCTCGGACGGCGTCGCGGACCCGCCACGGGCGACCAGCCGGTGCAGCGTCTCGAACTCGAAGTCCTGCATCCCCACCTGCGCCAGCGCTGCCTCCTTCGTCTGGCGCAGGTGCTTGACGAGGAACTGCATCCGCGTCACGACCGCCTCGACCCGCTCGTCGTACGGCGCCTTGCCCCGCCACCGGGCGAGATGACGATCCACTGAGTCCACAGACAGCAACGATACGCCAGCGAGTATTTAGTTGACGAAATATTAGCTGGCGAAATAATCTGGCGGACCATGAGACTGCTGCTCGGCCGGGCCGTGTCCGCCCTGGCCACCGCGTTGATCCCGACCACGATCACCCTCGCTGTGCTGCGCGCCACCGGTGATGCCGGGGCCGTCGGCATGGTGCTGGCGTGTGAGGCGATTCCGTTGCTGGTGTTCCTGCCGGTGGGCGGGGTGGTGGCCGACAGGGTCAGACCCGAGCGATTGGCGCTGGTCACCGACCTGGTGCGCGGCCTGACGCAGGCCGCCATCGCGATCGAGCTGCTGACCGGCGCCGCCAGTGTGCCTCACCTGGCCGTGCTGGCCGTGCTGGCGGGAGTCGCGGTCGCGTTCGGGCTGCCGGCGGTGCCGAGGCTGGTGGCGGCCGCGGTGCCCGGGCCGGAGCGGCTGCGCGTGAACGCCCGGCTCGGCGTCGCGACCAGCCTGGCCGCCGTGCTGGCTCCCGCCCTGGCGGGCGGCGTGGTGCTGCTGGCCGGTCCCGGCTGGGCCGCGCTGCTCACGGCCGCGCTGTTCGCCTGCTCGGCGCTCACCCTGGGCGGAGTACGTACCGCCAAGCGGGCCAGTGCCCAGAACGCCACGTTTCTCAACGACCTGAGAGAGGGATGGGGCGAAGTACGGCGGCGGCCGTGGTTCCTGTCGACGGTCCTGGCCCACGGGGTGTGGCACTTCATGGCCGGGCTGTTCCTCACGCTCGGCCCGTTGACGGCGGTCAAGGAGCTGGGCGGTGAGGCCAGCTGGGTGCTGATCGTGCAATGCGGCACGGTGGGGCTGGTCGCGGGGGTGTTCGCGGCGCCGAGGCTGCCCATCCGGCGGCCGCTGGTGGTCGTCCAGGTGGGTGCGGCACTCTACGTGCTGCCGATGGCGGCCCTGGCGCTGCCGGCGAGCGCGTGGGTGATCGCGGGGGCGTACTTCGTGGCGATGTTCGGGCTCGGCGTGCTCAGCCCGCTGTGGGAGACCGTGATCGCCGACGAGATCCCAGAAGCGGCGCTGGGCCGAGTACGGTCGTTCGACCAGCTCATCTCGTTCGCGACCCGGCCGTTCGGGCTGGCCATGGCGGCGCCGCTGGCGGGGCTGGCCGGCGCGCGGGGGCTGCTGCTGACCGGCGCCATAGCCGTCGCCGTGGCGAACCTGGCCGCGATCGCCACCTTCCCCCGCCGCCACGGCCCGAACGGGCGGGCGGCGGCCCCGACGCCGGCTGTGGCCGACATTCAAATGATCAGCGGCGCTCGACCTCTCGCCGGAGGTACCGGATGCACCACCTGGCACGCCTGTTCGCCCGCGAATGCGCGGCAACCCGTGGCCCCGACGCCCCGCAGGCCGTAAGGCGGGTCCTGCATCACTTTCTGGCCACCGCCCGCCGGGCCGTCCGCTTGCTCAACCCGCATCCCGAGTGGCCGGTCGCCGTCGCTCCCCTGACACCTGTCCACGCCGGATCGCGGCTGGCCGGCCCCCGGGCCGCCCGGGAATGGGCCGACGCCGAGGCGCCCAACCTGGTGGCGGTGGTCCGGCAGGCGGCCGAGAGCGGCGACGACGACCTCACGATCGGCCTGGCGGCAGCCTTTTCCCACCTGCTGCTGGACCGCGGCCGATGGGACCAGGTGCGTCAGATCCGCCGGGTGGCCGCGCACGTGCTCCAGCGCGGGGGCAACCCGCCGCATCCGGCGGCCGAGCGCGTCCCCGTGCCCTCCAGGGCCCGCCTCGCCGTCGCGTCGCGCGTCCTCCTGCCGGACAAGGCGTCGCTGGGCTGATCACCTCGCCCCGGACGTCACTCAGCGTGTTTCCGGCGCCCGTGGCTGATCGCCGACCCCGATCGACCAGGCCGGCGAGTGGACGACGGCCGCCACCGAACGTGATCAACCTATTTTGCTACAAGTTCCGAAATTGTTCCGTGACGGCTCCGCTGCACAGCCGAAACACGCCCTACCTACCGTCCTAAACAGCTGCATAGGCGCCATCCGGCCCCTCTGATGAAAAAAGCTACTTTCGCCGGAAATCCCCCCACTGTGATCAGCGCCTTCGTGTGACAGGAGCCCCGAGTGTCCAACCTCTCCCGACGCGGTGCCCTAAGGCTGACCGCCGGCATAGCTCTCAGCCTCACCCTCTCCCTGGCAGGCTGCGGACGCAGTGACGACGCCGCCGCGACCGGCACCGCCAAGCCCATCGACGCCTCCCCGGCCACCGGCGCCATCAACGTCTGGGCCGCCCAAGGCGATGCCGATGTGCTCGACAAGGTCATCGAGCCGTTCAAGGCCGCGAACCCGGACGTCACCGTGAAGTTCACGCTGATCCCGAACGCCGAGTACTACACCAAGCTCCAGTCGGCGATCGCGGCGGGCAAGGGGCCCGATGTCGCCCAGTTCTTCCCCGAATCGCAGGCGCAGTTCCTCGATCCGTCGATCCTCCAGCCCGTTCCGGACGGCCTCGTCGAGCCCGGCGGCTTCTTCAAGAGCCTCTGGGACGCGGGCGTGGCCAAGAACGTCGCCTACACGGTGCCCTGGTACGCCTACACGTACGCGCTCGTCTACCGCTCCGACCTGGCGGAGAAGGCGGGTGCCAAGGCGCCGGCCACGTGGGACGGCATGGTGCCGTTCCTGAAGGCGCTCCAGGGCGCCGGCGCCGGGCACGGCCTCGGAGCCGACATCGGCTGGGACGTCTTCAACGGCCAGGACGTCGCCATGTACGCCTGGCAGGCGGGCGGCTCACTGCTCTCCTCCGACGGCAAGTGGACGCTCGACACGCCGGCGATGGCCGACGCGCTCAAGTACAACGCGTCGTTCTTCACCTCGGGCGTCGCCGACCCCAGCGGGCCCACGTTCCTCGACTCGCAGCCGTACTTCGTCGACGGCAAGACCGCCGCCATGATCACGGGCCCGTGGGTCATCGGTCAGCTCGACGCCGCCGCGAAGAAGCCCGGCTGGACGGCGTCCCACGTCGCGACCGCGCCGCTGCCGGCCGGGCCGTCGGGCGGCACCTCCTTCTCCGCGGGCGGCAGCTGGGGCGTGCTCGCCACCAGCGGCAACGCGGCCGCGTCGTGGAAGCTCGTCCGGTACCTCTCGCAGCCGGGCACCCAGGTCGCGCAGTACAAGGCGTACAGCTCGCTGCCCGCCGTCATGTCCGCCTGGGAGGACCCCGCCATCAAGGGCCAGCCGCTCCTCGGCGCCTTCCTGACCCAGCTGACGAACACCCGGACGTTCCCGCAGGTGAGCACCTGGCAGCAGGTCGCGACCCGGCTGGGGAAGGAGATGGAAGCGGTGGCCAAGGGCAAGGGCACCGCCGAGCAGGCCGCCGCGAGCGTCCAGGCGTACGCCGAGAGCCTCGGCACGGGTACGCGGTGAGGCGCGCATGACCACCACCGTCGCGCGCCGGCCCCGGGGCTCCCGCCGGACGGGTGTCGCCTGGCTGTTCCTCGCGCCGTTCGCCATCGTGTTCCTGCTCTACACGGCTGTCCCCACCGTCGCCGCGCTCGGGTTCAGCCTCACCGACCTGCGGGGTACGGATCTGCGCGATCCGTTCGCCGTCGACTTCACCGGCCTGGAGAACTATCTCCGCCTGTTCCAGGACGAGAGCTTCCTGCGGGACATCCTCAACACCGCGCTCTTCGTGGTGGTCGGCGTGCCGCTGACCATGGGGATCGGGTTCGCCCTGGCCTTCGCGCTCAACACCGGCATCCGGCGGCTGCGCGGCGTGTTCCGCGTCGTCTTCTTCGCACCGGTCGTCACGAACATCGTGGCCGTCGCGCTGATCTGGCAGTACGCCTTCAACGCCGGCGGCACCGTCAACAAGGTGCTCGGCGCCGTCGGATTCGCCGGACCGAACTGGCTGGACGACCCGAACCTGGCCATGCCCGTGGTCATCCTGCTCGGGATCTGGCGCAACTTCGGCACCGCGATGGTGCTGTTCCTCGCGGGTCTGCAGGCGGTCCCGCAGGACGTGTACGAGGCCGCCGCCCTCGACGGGGCCGGCCGGTGGCGGCAGCTGAGGAACATCACCCTGCCGCTGCTGCTGCCCACCACGCTCATGGTGTCGGTGCTGCTGACCGTCTTCTACCTCCAGGTGTTCGACGAGCCGTACCTGCTGACGAACGGCGGCCCGCTGGGCTCCACCGAATCGGTGGCGCTGTACACCTACCACCAGTTCGGGTCCGGGGCGCTCGGGACGTCCTCGGCCGCGTCCTTCGTGATGCTCGTCCTCGTGATGCTGGTGAGCGTCGTCCAGTTCCGGCTGCTGAGGCCCCGCGCATGAGCACCATCGCCACGGTGCGGGACACCGAAATGATCAGCGCCCGGGTCGCCGTGCGCCGCCGGTCCGTCACCCGGCCCCTGCTGTACGGCGCGCTGGTGCTGTGCGCGCTGCTCACCATGCTTCCGTTCGTCTGGGTGATCAGCGGCTCGCTGCGCAGCCTCGACGAGATCCGCTCCGACCCCGGCGCCTGGCTCCCGGCCCACGCCACCCTCGGCAACTTCACCCGGCTGTTCGCCACCGAGGGCTTCGGCGGGTACCTGGTCAACAGCATCGTGGTCGCGATCATCGTGGTGGCCGGCAACATCGTGGCCGCGTCGGCCGCCGGCTACGCGCTCGCCAAGCTCGACTTCGCGGGCAAGCGGCTCGCCTTCGGCGCCGTCATGGCCGCGATGATGGTGCCGTTCACCGCGGTGTTCGTCACGCAGTTCGTGATCACTGTCGACATGGGTCTGGCGGACACCCTCGCCGGCATCGCGCTGCCCGGCGTGGCGATGCCGATGTCCGTCTTCATCATGCGGCAGTACGCGATGTCGATCCCCGGCGAACTGCTCGAAGCGGCCCGCATCGACGGCGCCGGCGAGTTCCGGATCTTCTTCCGGATCTTCCTGCCGCTGGCCGGCCCCGCTGTCGCGACGATCACGATCATGTCGTTCCTCGCCTCCTGGAACAACTTCATCTGGCCGCTCATCGTCGCTCAGAGCATGTCCAGCTACACGCTCCCGGTCGGCCTCGCCGCCACCAGCCAGGCCGCGTCGCACGTCACCGACTATGGGCTGCTCCTCGCGGGCGCGATCGTCGTGATGCTGCCCGTGCTGGTGCTCTTCCTGTTCCTGCAGCGCTACTTCGTTCAGGGCGTCGCCGGAACGGGGATGCGGTGAGCCGTGTTGGATGATCGGATGGACTCATACGACGCGCCCGGCGAGCCGGTCACGGTTCACGCCCCCGCGGGCACGATCATCGGCCGCCGCGCCGGTCAGGTAAGGCGTTTCCTCGGCATCCCCTACGCCGAAGCACCCGCCGGGGTGCGGCGGTTCGCCCCGCCGGTCCCACGTGGCCGGTTCCCGGAGCCGTTCGACGCGTCCCGGCACGGGCCCACCTCGCAGCGCGTGCCGCTGTTCGCCACGACGACCATCCCGGAGCCGTCGATCCCGGGCGACGACGTGCTGAACCTCGGCATCGTCACCCCGGCCCCAGACGACGACCGGGACGACGACCGCGGGCCCCTTCCCGTCATGGTGTGGATCCACGGCGGCGGTTTCCTGGCCGGGAGCCCGGCCAGCCCGTGGTACGACGGCCGCGCCTTCGCCCGCGACGGCGTCGTCTGCGTCACCGTCGGCTACCGGCTGGGCGTCGACGGATTCGCGCCGCTGGACGGCGTCCGGCCGAACCTCGCGCTGCTCGACCTGCTGCTCGCCCTGGACTGGGTGCGGGAGAACATCGCCGCTTTCGGCGGCGATCCGGACCGGGTCACCATCGCCGGCCAGTCGGCCGGGGGCGCGGCGGTGCTCGCGCTGCTCTCCTCACCCGCGGGCAGCGGCCGCTTCCACCGCGCGGTCAGCCTGTCCGGCGGCCTCTTCGGCGGAGGCGCGGACGCCGCCCGCGACCTCCTCGAACGGCTCGGGCGCAGGCTCGGCGTGCCGCCGACGCGCACCGGATTCGGCAGCCGTACCGTGGAGCAGATCCAGCAGGCGGTCATCGACCTGCGGGACGAAGGCGGTGGCGGGCTCGTGCTCGGGCCGTGCGTCGGCGACGACCTCCTGCCGGTGCCCATCGCCGACGGGCTCGCCGTCCACGGGCACGACGTGCCCGTGCTGCTCGGCGCGACGGCCGACGAGTTCGACGGCGCCATCGAGCAGGAGGCGAGAGCCGCCGCCCGCGCGGCGGGCACCCGCGTGACGGACGCCCTGTTCCGCTCCGCCTGCGCGCGCACGGCGGCCGCCCGCCGCCAGGCCGCCGCCGGGACCTGGCTGTACTCCTTCGAATGGCCGTCTCCCGTGCTCGGCGGTGCCGCGCACTGCGCCGACCTGCCGTTCTTCTTCGACGTGCTCGACGCGCCCGGCGTCCCCCAGGCGCTCGGACCGAACCCGCCCGCCGACCTGGCCACGCTGATGCACGCCGATCTGGCCGGGTTCGTGCGCGGCCGGGAGCCGGCCTGGGCGCGGGCGACCGGCGGGCCCGGCGATCCGGCGCGCGAATACGGCCGGCCCGGAGCGGCCCTCGCGGCCGACACCACGGGCGTGTACGACCCCGTCGTACGGGCGGTGGAGGAGTGTTGATGCCCGGGATGAACCAGAGCGCCGTCCGTCGCGTCAACACCTCGGTCACCCTCCGGGCACTGGCCGTGTCGGCCGGGCCGATCACGCTGGCCGAGCTCGCCGAGCAGACCGGGCTGTCCCGCCGTACCATCGAGCTCATCCTGGACTCGCTCGTCGAGGCGGGCTGGGTGGCCGAGCTGGACCGCGTGCCGACCAGCGGCTACGCCGGGCGCCCCGCCCGCCGCTACGAACTGCGGGCCGAACACGCGCTGCTGGCGGCCGTCTGCGTCACCACCTCCGACGTGTCCGCGGTCATCGCCGACGTGCGCGGCCGCATCGTCGGCCGGGCGCACCGGCTGCTGCGCTCCTACCAGGATCCGCAGGCCACCCTCGACGACACGGCGGCGCTGGTGCTGGCGGCGCTCGACGACGCGGGCGGGTCGGCGGAGCGGCTGCGCGCCGGCGCGGTCGCCAGCGGCGGCGCGATCGACGACGACGGGGTCGTCCGGCGCCTGGTCCACACGACCCGCTGGGAAGGCGTGCACCTGCCCGAACAGCTCAGGCAACGCATCCGGATCCCCTGGTTCGCGGACAACGACACCAACCTCGGCGCGCTCGCGGAGCGCTGGCGGGGAGTCGCCAACGACCACGACAACGTCGTATGGGCGATCCTCGGGAACCGGACGGGCCTCGGCATCCTCATCCGCGGAGCCGTGCACCGCGGTCTGGACGGCGCCGCGGGTGAGATCGTCGAAGCGCGGTCGATACCGACCGGCTCCATCGAGAACCGCCCGGTGGCCTGGCTGACCTCGCCGGAACCGGCCGAACGGAGCGTCGCGCTCGGCCGCTTCGACGCCGCTCGGGCCGGTGACGCGACCGCGCTGGCTGAGGTCGACGAATTCGTGGAGAACATCGCCTCCATCCTCACCACCTTGTCGTGGACCATCGCACCGTCGCTCATCGTGCTCGGCGGCGGCCTGGAGGACGCGGCCGACGTGCTGCTGCCCCGGGTGCGCGCGGCGATGCGCGACGCCCGCGCCCCCGCGGTCGAGTTGCGCGCCACCGGCCTGGGCCGCGACGCGCCGCTCATCGGCGCGGTCAAGCTGGCCCTCGACCGGATGGACACCGAACTGTTCGGCCCACTCACCCCGAGTCAATGATCCGGCACGAGCTTGGAGTCTCACTGTGACCGACACCCCCTGCACCGATGTCCTCATCGTGGGCAGCGGCATCATGGGATCCGTCGTGGCCCGGCTGCTGCGCGAGGCCGATCCCGCGCTGGACATCACGATGGTCGACGGCGGCACCGCGATCGGGGAAGCGCCCGGCCTGCACCTGCACGACCTCGACGACCCGGTCCTCTGGTCGCGCTACAACGACCGGGTCGCCACCGGCATCCAGGGCATGTACACGGGCGCCGAGGTGGTGCGGGAGGTCGCGGGCGGCCTCACCGACCTGACACCCGGCATGTTCCACGCGCTCGCCTTCGGCGAGGACGCCGAGGCGATGCCGGCGACCGCGCTCGCCTGGAACGCGGGCGGCATGGGCGTGCACTGGACCGCCGCGACGCCATGGCCCGCCGGAGCCGAGGTGTTCGACTTCGGCGACCCGGACCGCTGGGCGGCGGACCTGGACACCGCCCGCCGGGTGCTCGCCGTCACGCCGTCCGCGATCGGCCCGACCGAGGTCGGCCGGACGGTGCTCGACGTCCTGCGCCGGCGCTTCGACGGCGTCGGACCCGGGGACCGGCGACCGCAGCCGATGCCCATGGCCGTCACCGCGACGGCGTCGGGCCCCATGCCGCGCACGGCCCCGGGGACGATCTTCCCCGCGATCGCGGCGGGCGGGGACCCGGGATTCACCCTGACGACCGGCACGCTGGCCACGACGCTCCTCGTCTCCGGCGGGCGGGTCGCCGGGGCCCGGCTGCGCCGCGTCGCCGACGGAGCCGAGTGGGAGCTCCTGGCGGACACCGTGGTGGTGTGCGCCGACGCGCTGCGCACTCCGCAGCTGTTGTTCGCCTCGGGCATCCGGCCCGCGGCGCTGGGCCGCTACCTCAACGAGCACGCGTTCATCACCGCCCGGGTGCTCCTCGACCTCGACCGGTACGGCCTCGGCCGCGGCGACCTGCCCCTGCCGCGCCCCGGCGAGTTCAGCACGGACTCGCTCTGGCTGCCCCAGAACGGAGCGGCACAGCCGTTCCACGGACAGATCATGAACCGCACGTACGTGGACGAAGGCGGCGACGCCCTCGCGTACTCCGTGGGCCTGGGACTGTACGCCCCCGTCGAGTCCCGCCCCGAGAACCGGCTCGTGTTCTCGGAAACCCGGACCGACCTCGCCGGAATGCCGCGGATCACCGTCGAGTTTGGCTACTCCGACGCCGACCGCGCGCTGATCGGCCGCGCGCTCGACGAGGTCCGGTCGATCGCCGAGGAGTTCGGCCCGTTCGATCCCGCGACCGAGCGCGCGCTGCTGCCGCCCGGCTCGTCGCTGCACCAGACCGGCACCGTCCGCGCCGGTCTGGCCGACGACGGCACCAGCGTGTGCGACCCGGATGGCCGGGTGTGGGGCTTCGACAACCTGTACGTTGCGGGCAACGGTGTGATCCCCACCGCGATGGCCGCCAATGTCACCCTGACCGGCGCGGTTACCGCGGTGCGGGCCGCTCGCGCCGTCGCAGGACGACACGCGGCGCGGGCCGCACACCGAGAGGAAGCACGATCGTGATCGACATCGCCAGGGAATACCGCGTGGCGCTGCCCGCGTGGATCGACGACGAACTGGCCGCCGTGCCCGCCCTCGTCCCCGGCCGCGACGACCGGATGCGCCTCGTGCACCGCCTGGCCGACCGCAACTGGCGCGAGGGCAACGGCGGCCCGTTCGCCGCGATCGTCGCCGAGCCGGAGTCCGGCCGGATCGTCTCGGTCGGCGTGAACGTCGTGCTCGCCTCCGGCGTCTCCAGCGCGCACGCCGAGGTCGTCGCGCTCGGACTCGCCCAGCGGGCGGTCGGCGGCTGGGACCTCGGCGGCGACGGGTCGCCCGCGCACGAGCTGGTCGTGAACTGGCGTCCGTGCATCCAGTGTTACGGCGCGGCCATGTGGTCCGGGATCCGCGGCCTCGTGGTCGCCGGTGAGGGCCCCGAACTGGAGGAGATCACCACGTTCGACGAGGGCCCGCTCGGCGCGGACTGGGCCGAGCAGTTCGAGGCGCGCGGCATCCGGGTCACCCGGGACGTGCTCCGGGACGCGGCGCTCGCCGTGTTCCGCGACTACCGCAAGGCCGTCGACACCGGCGGCGTCACCGTCTACAACGCCCGCGGAGGCACCGAATGACGCTGGGGACCACCACCGAACCCCGCTTCGCCACCGACATCATCACCTTCTACCACCCGGGGTTCTGGGGGCTCGACTCCGCCGGCGACTTTCGCGAATGGGCACTCAAGAACCCCGACCGGTTCTGGGAGCGGGTGCTGGACGCGCTGGCCGAGGCCGGTGTCAGCGGCATCGAGCTGACCTTCGCGCCCGGCGACATCGACTCGGCCCTGCGGGCCTTCGGCGACGCGCCGTCGTTCCGCCGCGAACTCCAGGCTCGCGGCCTGTCCGTCGTGAGCGCCTTCATGGCCGCGAGCGAAGCACCCGACTGGCGGCACGGTGACAACCTGCCCGCGATCGTCGCCGACGCCGAACGGCACGCCGCCTTCCTCGCCGACGTGGGCGCGGAACTCCTCGTCGCCGGGCTGCCCATGCGCCAGACGTTCGGGACGCGCCCGCCCTTCTTCGTCGACGCCGCGTACATGACCCGGATGGCCGACATCGCCCACGCGGCCGGTGAGGCCGTCGCCCGGCACGGTGTGAAGCTCGCCTTCCACACCGAGTCCAACAGCACCCTCTGGTACGAGAGGGACATCGACCTGTTCATGGCGTTGACCGATCCCCGCTACGTGTGGCTCTGCCCCGACTCCTGCCACATCGCGCTCGGAGGCGGCGACCCCGTCGCCGTCGCGCGCCGCCACGCCCAGCGCATCGCGCTGGCGCACTGGAAGGACGCGGTCAAGCCCATCGACGTCGAGCTCACCATCGACGAGACAGTCTTCGCCCAGCAGCAGCCCTACATGACCGAACTGGGCACGGGCATCGTGGACTGGCGCGGGTGGGCCGAGGCGATGTCCCGCACGCCCGGCGCCGGCATCGTGCTCATCGAGCTGGACGAGGCGGCCGATCCGGTCGCCGCGCTCCGGGCCGGGACGGCCGTCGTGCGCGCGGCCAGGACACGGCCGTCTCCGGCCTGACCTGGGCGTCGAGCCGGCCGACCGCAGGAATGACAAGGGGTGGCCGAGCCGACATTGACACCGGCTACCGGCTGTCGCAAGGTGAGCGCAGGCTGACAGAAGGGTTCCCATGTCGTCTGAGCGCCTTCCGGGACCGTCGAACGTCCCTCCGCCTCCACGCCGGGGCGACAGCTCGGTGCACGACCTGTCGAGGGCCACGGGTGAGGACGGCGGGGGCTCCGCGTTCCGCCGTGCCCTCGGCTCGCCCCGGACCCACGAGACCGTCCGGGCGCTGGTCGACGCCGGCGGCCAGATGCGCATCGCGGACCTGCAGGACCGGGCTGGGTTGTCGTTCCTGCAGTTCACGGCGGTGCTGGCCGAGCTGACGGAAGAAGGGCTGGTGACGGTCAAGGGGCCTCCCGGCGACGAGGTCGTCCACCTGTATCGCGAGGTGTGAGCCATGTGGGCGCCCTTTCTCGCGGTCGTCCTCATCGGCGCGCTCGTCGCGCTGGCCGAGCTGGTGTCGCGGTATCGCGACAACCCCGCCGGCGCGCTGTGGTCGGTGCCGGCGGCCTTCTACGTCGCCGTCAACGCGGGCGGCGCGGCGGCGGCGTTGTGGACGGTCACGCAGTTCGGGTGGACCTTCGGCGCCACGGGGGAGAGCGTCACGTTCACGCAGGTGCTGGCGGCGGGGTTCGGGTCGGGGGCGCTGTTCCGCAGCTCGCTGTTCAACGTCACGGCGGGCAATCAGGTGATCGGGGTCGGGCCGAGCGCGGTGCTCACGGTGATCCTGTCGGCCGCCGACCGGGCGGTGGATCGGGGGCGCGCCAGGATCCGGTCCAAGGGGGTCGGCGAGATCATGGGCGGGTTCCCGTTCGAGCGGGGCGCGGACGCGCTGTTCCATTACGCGGTGGCGGCGCTGCAGAACTTCACGCCCGCCGAGGTCAAGGTGGTCGAGGATCGGATCGCGTCCCTCCGCTCGGGGCGGGAGGCCACCCTTCCCGAGCAGGTCAAGTCGTATGTGCTGGGTCTGTCGTTGCAGGCGCTGATCGGTGAGAAGGTCCTGCGGGAGCTGGTGGAGTCGTTGCGGCCCGCCTTCGAGCAGACGCCGCCCGCCGAGCAGGTGCTGCTGGACACGCTGCGCGCCAACGGCACCTCCGAGCTGCGCAGGCTTCAGGCGCTGTCGGGGCTGCAGTTGTTCGAGTTCTCGCGGGTGCTGGACGGGCTCGTCGCGGCGGGGCGGGTGGCCGTGGACGGCGGGTCGGGCCAGGAGATCGCGAGCTTGGCGAAAATGACGCCTTGACGTACGAGGGCTCGCATCGTCAAACCGCCGCGAGGAGCGGCATCAGCCCGGTGATCTCGGCGAGTTCCTCGGTGGTCGGTTCCCAGTCGCCGGCGGCCGCGTTGGCCCGGACCTGCTCCGGGGCGGTCGCGCCGGCGATCACCGAGCCGCAGCCGGGCAGCGCGGCCAGCGCGCCGATGGCCACGTCCAGGAGGGACCGGTCGTGCTTGTCGGCCCAGGACGTCAGCGCCTCCACCCGGTCCAGCTTCTCCGGCGTGACGAGGTGGGGACGCTCCGCGAGCCGGCTCCCGGCCGGCGGCTCGAGCCCGCGCCGCACCTTCCCCGTCAGCAGCCCGTGGGCCAGCGGGAAGTACGGCAGCACGCCGACCCCGTAGTGCAGGGCCGCCGGCACGACCTCGCGTTCGGCGCCGCGCTCCAGCAACGACCAGTGGTTCTGCGCCGACACGAACGGTGCGCATCCCCTCGCGCGGGCCACGTGCGCGGCCTCGGCGATCTGCCAGCCGGCGAAGTTGGAGCTGCCGACGTAGCGCACCTTGCCCTCCCGTACCAGCTCGGTCAGGGCCTCCAGCGTCTCCTCGATCGGGGTGACGCCGTCGGGGAAGTGGTACTGGTAGAGGTCGATGTGGTCGGTACGCAGGCGGCGCAGCGACCCCTCCACCGCGCGCCGGATGTACGCCCGCCCGCCCAGCGTTCCGGACGCCGCACCCTGGTCGCCGGGTCTGCCGAACTTGGTGGCCAGCACCACCTGGTCCCGCCGGCCGGCCAGCACCTCGCCGAGGATCTCCTCGGAGGCGCCGTGCACCGCGCCGTACGCCTCGGCGGTGTCGAAGAGCGTCACGCCCTCCTCGATCGCCGCGTCCACCACCTCCCTGGTGCGGGCCGCGTCGATCCGCGAGCCGATGTTGTTGCAGCCCAGACCGACCACCGACACCCGCAGGCCAGAATCGCCCAAGGTCCTGTAACGCATGATCCGAAATCACCCTTCGCTCGAACGGTCCGCCGGAGCAGCGCCCCAGGTGACCGGCAGGCGGTCCACCCCGTACACCGCCATGCGGTCACGGGTCGGCACCTCGGCCACCGGAACGGCCAGGCGCAGGTCGGGAAAGCGCTCGAAGAGCGCGGTCAGCGCGATGCGGAGCTCGGCCCGGGCGAGATGCTGGCCGAGACACTGGTGGATGCCATGCCCGAAGGCCAGGTGCCCGGTCGCGGAGCGGGCCAGGTCCAGGGTGTCCGGGTCGGGGAAGCGTTCCGGGTCCCGGTTCGCGACCGGCAGCGCCAGCACCACGGTCTCGCCGGCCGCGATGACCTGGCCGCCGAGCTCGACGTCCGTCAGCGCGGTGCGCCGTACGTCGAACTGGAGGATCGACAGGTACCGCAGGAGCTCCTCGACCGCCGGTTCGGCGAGCTCCGGGTCCGCGGCCAGGCGGGCTCGCCGGGCCGGGTCGGTCAGCAGGACGAACGTCGCGAGCGCGAGCATGCTCGACGTGGGCAGATGGCCGGTGGCCAGCAGCACCATCCCGAGGTTGGTGAGTTCGTCGTCGCTCAGGTCGCCGGTCGCCACGGCGTGCGCCAGCAGCCCGTCGTCCGGCGGGCCTGATCCGGCGCGCAGGCGCTTGAGGAGGCCGCGTACCGTCTCCGTGATCGACATCACGGCCTCGGCGGTCTGGCCCGGTGTGGAGTCCAGGTCGTTCATCACTCCGGTGGCCGCCTGGATCACGTGCCGGTCCCGCGCGGGGACGCCGAGCAGCTCGCAGATGACCAGCGCCGGAACCGGGACGGCGAACGACGCGACGAGGTCGGCGGGCGGCCCGGCGGCCGCCATGGCGTCGAGCGCCTGCGCGGTGTAGCGCCGGATCGCGGGCGTCAGCTCGGCGACGCGGCGAGACCCGAAGTGGCGGCTCAGCAGGCGGCGGTACCGGGTGTGTTCGGGCGGGTCCATGTGGGGGAAGATCCCCGGCTCGGCGGGCGTCGGCCGCTGCTGCGCGCGCTCGCGGCCGACCGGCTGGTGCAGCAGCTCGCGCTGGGTGCTGAAGCGTGGGTCCGCCAGGATGGCGCGGGTGACGGCGTACCCGGTCGCCACCCAGCCCACGTGCCCGTCAGGATAGGCGAGCCGGCTGAGCGGGGCTCGCTTCCGCAGCTCGACGGGCGGGTCGAAGGGATTGGGCCGGTCGGTCTCCAACGGCTGGGCCTTCCGACCATCGCTCATCCGGCAACCTCCCACCTGCGCGCCGACCCGGCACGCCGTTGATCATCGGCGGTGATGATTATGCATGGTGAGTCCGAAAAATGACACCACTAGTCATTTATGGTTCATCCGATTAGCATCGGCGCTGACCGCCCGGAGGCACATCTGTCAACACTCACGTTGCGAACCGCCGTGAGTATCGCCGGTCTGTAGTGGCGACCCGGCAGCTTTTTCAGCAGTCTCTTTCTCTCCTCCAGCAGAGGTGTTAATGGCGTATCTGGATGCGCAGGTCGCAGTTGTCGGTGCGGGACCGGTGGGGCTCATGCTCGCGTGTGAGGTGGCCCTCCACGGCGTTTCGGTGGTGGTGCTCGAACGGCTGCCCGCGATCGAATGGCGCCCGAAGGCCGAGGGCATCACCGGACGGGCCATCGACATCATGGACCGTCGCGGTCTCATGATCGGGGTCACCGAGGCGCCTGCCGCGCCGCTGACGTCCGAGCAGCAGGATCGCATCGCCGAGGGGGAGCGGCGGCCGGACAGCTTGCTCCCCAAGGCGTTCCCCGGCGCGCGGCACTTCGCCACCATGTTCCTGCTCCGCCCGGAGTCGCCCGACCTGCTGGTGCCCCAGCAGCTCCTGGAGGAGGACCTGGCGCGGCGCGCGGCGGACCTGGGCGTCGAGGTACGGCGCGGCCACACCGTCACCGGTGTCGTCCAGGACGACGACCGCGTGTGTCTCGACGTCGAAGGCCCGGACGGGCCGTACCGGATGGAGGCGGAATGGCTCGCCGGCTGCGACGGCGGCCGGAGCGTGGTCAGGAAGCTGTCGGGCATCGCCTTCCCGGGCACGGACGGCGTCACGGCCGGATACCGCGCCTTCGCCGAGATCGACGACCCCGAATTCCATCTCCCCGGCTGGTTCCGCAAGGACGGCGGGCTCCTCGTGTACGAGGAGGGACCGCCCCGGTTCATCACGCTGGAGTTCGACGGCCCACCGGCGAACCGGGACGCCCCCATCACGCTCGAGGAGTTCCAGGAGTCGCTGCGCCGGCTCAGCGGCACCAAGGTGACGGTCACCGAGGTCAAGAAGATCACCCGGTTCACCGACAACGCGCGGCAGGCCGAGACGTACCGCAGCGGGCGGGTGCTGCTCGTCGGCGACGCGGCGCACGTCCACTCGCACTGGAGCGGCCCCGGACTGCGGCTCGGGCTGGGAGACGCCCTCAACCTCGGCTGGAAGCTCGCCGCCGTCGCGCGCGGCTGGTGCCATGAGGACCTGCTCGACACCTACCACTCCGAGCGGCACCCGATCGGCGAGCAGACGCTGGAGATCCAGCGTGCCTCGATCGCGCTGATGCGCCCCGGCCCGTACGTCGACGCGTTGCGCCGGCTGCTCACGGAGCTGCTGCTCCGCGACGAGGCGAACCGGCAGCTCACCTCCCTGGTCGACGACCTGCACATCAGCTACGACATGGGCGACCTGTCGCTGACCGGTCCGCTGGTCGGGCGCTACAGCCCGGATCTGCGCCTACGGTGCGCCGACGGCCCCGTACGGCTCGCGGAGCTGCAACGCACCGGGCGGGCGCTGCTGCTCGACCTCGGCGCCGGCCCCGAGCCGCGGGCACTCGCCGAACCCTGGGCCGACCGGATCGACGTGGTCACGGCCGAATGCGCCGAGGCCCCGGCGGACGCCCTGCTGATCCGCCCGGACGGCTTCGTCGCCTGGAGCACGCCCGGTGACCCGGCGTCGCTGCGAGGCGCCCTCACCCGATGGTTCGGCCACCCGGACAGGAGGCTTCGCGATGAGTGACCCCAAGCTGACCACGCTGCCCGGGTCGGCGCCGCTCGCCGAGGCGATCGACGTCGTCGAGCGGGACGGAGCGTTGATCATCGAGGACTTCGTCGACGCCGGCACGCTCCGCGGCCTGTGGGACGACCTGGGCCCGGACCTGGAGCGCCAGGCGGACGGCGACGGCCGCCTGGTCGGCGAGAAGACCCGGATCCTGCCGGGTCTGATACGCCGGAGCGGGCACTCGATCGCGATCATGCGCCAGCCGCACCTCCTCGGCTGCGCGCGGCACTTCCTGCAGCGCCCAGTGAAGGCCTGGCTCGGCGAGCAGCGCGTGGAGCTGGTCCCGACGATCCAGCTCGGCATATCGCGGGCGATCCAGATCAGGCCCGGCGTGCCGCTCCAGGGGCTGCACCGGGACGACACGGCCCACCTCCGTACCCACCCGGGTCCGGAGAGCCGGGTGCAGGTCATGGTCGCCGCGAGCGAGTTCACCGCGCGCAACGGCGCCACCCGCGTGATCCCGGGCAGCCACCGGTGGGACGACGAGCGGGCGCCCCGCGACGACGAGGCGGTCCCCGCCGAGATGCGGCCCGGCGCCGCGCTGCTGTGGCTCGGCAGCACCTACCACGGCGCCGGCGTCAACGCCTCCGACGCGCCGCGCACCGGCCTGTCGTACGCCTACGACCTCGGCAACCTCCGCCAGGAGGAGAACCATTACCTGTCCCTGCCGCTGGACACGGTCCGCGGCTACCCCGAGGACATCCAGCGGCTCCTCGGCTACGAGGCCTGCCCACCCATGTGCGGGCTGTACGAGCTGAGCGATCCGATGCTGCTGCTCCGCGACGGGGCGGAGAACCCCGCCGCGACGGCGGGCCCCCAGTGAGGCCCGACGGCCTTTCGCACCGCTGAAGGAGGACGCATGCGAACACCCGACATTTTCCTGCGCAGTATCGGCGTCCATCTGCCGCCGGTGGTCAGCGTCGAGTCGGCCGTCGCCGAGGGCCGCTACCCGGCCGACGAGATGGAGTACTTCCGCCTCGGCGGCGCCGCGGTGGCCGGCGACGTACCGGCGCCGGAGCTCGCGCTCCGCGCGGCCCGGCACGCGTTCGAGCGCTCCGGCGGGATGTCACCACAAGATCTGGACCTCATGCTGTACGCCGACGTCTGGCACCAGGGGCCGGAGGGCTGGCAGCCGCAGTACTACCTGCAGCAGCACCTCATCGGCGGCGACGTCCTGTCCGTCGAGCTGCGGCACGGATGCTGCGGGCTGTTCAGCGCCCTGCAGCTCGCCTCCGGGTACCTGCGGCCGGGCGGCAGCGCGCTGCTGGTCGGCGCCGACAACCACGGCACCCCGCTGGTCGACCGGTGGCGCATGATCGAGGGCAACGTGATGGGCGACGCCGGGTGCGCGCTGCTGCTCACCACGGACACGGGCTTCGCGGAGCTGCGCTCGGTCAACGTGGTCGTGCTCCCGGAGGCCGAGTCGGTCAACGACGGCGGCGTGCCGATGTTCCCGCCGGACGCGACCGTCGGCCGGCCGCTCGACTTCGCCGCCCGCAACCGCGAGTTCCGCAAGCGCCTTTTCGCCCGCGACGGCGCCGGTGTCATGCTGGCGATCCAGACGACGCTGATGGGGCTGGTCGACCGCACGCTCAAGGAGGCGGGGATCACCCTCGACGAGGTGGCGCGCGTGGCCTTCCCGCACGGGCGCTGGGACGACCTGGAGCACCGGGGGGTGAACTGGTTCGGGCTGACCCTGGCCGACACCACCTGGGACTACGGCGCGAGCGTCGGGCACCTCGGGGTCAGCGACCAGTTCGTCGCCCTCGACCACCTGCTGGCCGTCGGGGCGCTGGCCCGCGGCGACTACATGCTGCTCGTCGGTCTTGGCGCCGGCACCACCATGGCCTGCGCCGTCCTGCGGATCCTCGACGTCCCCCAGGAGTACGCCCCCGGCGGGCGCGGCTGAGCAGGCGCCCGCATCGAGGATCGAGTTCGACGAGCCCGGGAGGCGGCATGGAGACGGCGGACATGTACATCAGCGGGGTCGGGTCGTACCTCCCCGCCACGGTGAGCGTGGAACAGGCCGTGGCGGCGGGGTGGTATTCGGCCGAGGAGGTCGAGCTGCACCGGCTCGCCGCGGTCGCGGTGGCCGGTGACGTCCCGCCACCGGAGATGGCGTTACGGGCGGCGCGGAGCGCGGTGGCCCGCAGCGGTCGTTCCCCCACCGAGCTGGACCTGCTGCTGTACGTCTCGACCTGGCATCAGGGCCCGGAGGGCTGGCCGCCCCAGGCGTACGTGCAACGCCATCTGGTCGGCGACGGCGTCCTGTCCACCCAGCTCAAGCAGGGCTGCAACGGCATGTTCGCGGCCCTGGAACTGGCCGCCAGCTACCTGCGCGCGGCGCCCGGCCGCCAGGCGGCGCTGCTGGTCGCCGCCGACAACTACGGCACCCCGCTCGTCGACCGGTGGCGGATGCTGCCCGCGGCCGTCGCCGGTGACGCGGGCAGCGCCCTCGTGCTCGACACCGAGCCGGGGTTCGCCCGGCTGGCGTCGGTGTGCACGATGTCGGTGTCGGAGGCCGAGGAGATGCACCGCTGCGCCGAGCCGCTGTTCCCGCCCGGCGTCACCGAGGGCCGCACGGTGGACTTCGGGGCGCACAACGACGTGTTCCGCCGGCGCGCGGTCGTCGAGGGCGACGGCACCGGGGTGCTCGTGACGCTGGACGAGCGGATGGCCGAAGTGATCGACCGGGCCCTGTCGGAGGCCGGGATCAAGCCGGATGACGTGACCCGGGTGGCGTGCATGAACACCTCCCAGGAGATCGCCGACCAGATCTGCGAGCACCGGCTGGGCATCCCGGCATCCCGGTCGGCCTGGGACTTCGGCCGGACGATCGGCCACTGCGGGGCCAGCGACCAGATTCTCGCGCTGGAGCACCTGGTCCGCGGCCATGCCCTCCAGCCCGGCGACCACCTGCTGATGTTCGGCTTCGGACCGGGCGTGACGATCTCGGCCGCCGTCGTGGAGATTCTCGAGTCGCCCGTGTGGGCGCGGATGCGGAGTGACGTGTGATGGATCGACCGGTCGAGATGATCGCGCTGATCGGGATCGGCTGCCGCCTGCCCGGCGGCGTCGGCTCGGCGGAGGAGTACTGGAACCTGCTGTGCGAGGGACGGGACGCCAGTGGACCGGCGCCCGCCGACCGCTGGCGCGACTACGCCGACCGCGGCCCGTCGTACGCGGCGGCGGTACGCCGCACCCTCGCGCACGGCAGCTTCCTGGACGGGGTGGCCGACTTCGACGCGGAGTTCTTCGGGCTCTCGCCGCGCGAGGCGGAGCTGATGGACCCGCAGCAGCGTCTCGTGATGGAGACCGCGTGGGAGGCGCTGGAGCACGCCGGGGTGTCCCCGGACGCGCTGGCCGGCACGGACGCGGGCGTGTACGTGGGCGTCTGCACCGGCGACTACGGTCATCGGCTGCTGGAGGACCTGCCCGACATCGAGGCGTGGACCGGGATCGGCGCCGCCGGCTGCGCGGTCGCCAACCGCGTGTCGTACGCGCTCGACCTGCGCGGCCCGAGCCTGGCGGTGGACACGGCCTGCTCGGCGTCGCTGGTGGCCGTCCACCTGGCCGTGCAGGCCCTGCGGGCCGGCGAGACCGACGTGGCGCTGGCCGGCGGGGTCAACCTCATCCTGTCCCCGGGCGAGACGCTCACCCTGGACGCCGCGGGCACCCTGGCACCGGACGGGCGCAGCAAGTCGTTCGACGCCGCCGCCGACGGGTACGGGCGGGGCGAGGGCTCGGTGGTCGTGGTGCTCAAGCGGCTCGCCGACGCCGTACGCGACGGGGACCGGATCCTCGCGACCATCCGCGGCAGCGCGGTCAACCAGGACGGTCGCACCGCGGGCATCATGGCGCCGTGCGGCCAGGCGCAGGAGCACGTCATGCGCCGCGCGCTGCGGCAGGCGGGCGTCGAGCCGGGCACGGTCGGCTACGTCGAGGCGCACGGCACCGGCACCGCGGTCGGCGACCCCCTCGAAGCCGGCGCGCTGGGCGCCGTGTACGGGGCGGGCCGGCCGCCGGAGCAGCCGTGCCTGATCGGCTCGGCCAAGTCCAACATCGGTCACCTCGAGGGTGCCGCCGGCATCGCCGGCCTGGTCAAGGCCGTCCTGGCGCTCGAACGCGGCGAGATCCCGCCGAGCCGGCTCGACACGCCCACGCCGGCCGTCGACTGGGAGGGCGCCGGGCTGCGGGTGGTGGCCGCGCCGACGCCGTGGCCCGGCTCCGCGCATCCGCGCCGGGCCGCGGTCTCCGCCTTCGGCTACGGCGGCACCGTCGCCCACGTCGTCCTCGAAGAGGCGCCGCCGGCCCGGCCGTCCGCGGAAAGGGCCGCAGGGCAATCCGCCGAAGGGATCCTTTCCGCCGAGGGGGCCGCAGAGCCGTCCGCCGAAGGGATCCTGGGACTTTCCGCCGAAGGGACCGCGGGCCGGCTGTTCCCGGTGTCCGCCGCGTCGCGGGCGGCGCTGCGGCAGGCCGCCGGCAACCTCGCCGACGTCGCCGGTCGCCTGCCGGCGGCCGACGTCGGGCACACGCTCGCGCTGCGCCGGGCCCACCTGCCGCACCGGGCGGTGGTGGCGGCACACAATCCGGCCGCGCTGGCCGTGCGGCTACGCGCCCTGTCGGCCGGCACCCCGCACGACGCCGTGACCACCGGACGGGTGCTCATCGACCCCGGCCCCGGCCCGGTGTTCGTGTTCTCCGGACACGGCTCGCAGTGGGCCGGCATGGGCCGGGAGCTGCTGGAGACCGAGCCGGCGTTCGCCGCGGTGATCGACGAGCTGGAGCCGGTGTTCTCCGTCGAGATCGGCTTCTCGCCCCGGAAGGTGCTCACCGAGGACGAGCTGATCGAGGTGGACCGGATCCAGACCATGATCTTCGCGATGCAGCTCGGCCTGGTCGAGCTGTGGCGTGCGTACGGGGTGCGCCCGCACGCGGTCATCGGCCATTCGGTCGGCGAGATCGCCGCCGCCGTGACGGCCGGGGCGCTGAGCCGCCTCGACGGGGCCCGGTTGATCTGCCGGCGGTCCCGGCTGCTGCGGCGGGTCGCCGGTCGCGGCGCGATGGCCATGGTGCAGCTGCCGTTCGACGAGGCGGCGCGGCTGCTGGGAGACCGTACGGACGTGGTCGCCGCGATCGCGTCGTCGCCCGGCTCGACGGTCGTCTCCGGCGATCCGGACGCCGTCGCCGAGGTGCTGGCCGGCTGGCTCGAGGAGGGGATCCCGGCCCGCCGGGTCGCCTCGGACGTGGCCTTCCACGGGCCGCAGATGGATCCGCTGCTGGCCGACCTGACCGCCGCCGCGGCCGACCTCACGCCCGGCGCCCCCGGCATCCGCGTCTACTCGACGGCGCTGGACGATCCGCGGGCGGAGCACGGCTTCGCCGGCACGTACTGGGCGGCCAACCTGCGCCGGCCGGTGCGCCTGGCCGACGCCGTCGCGGCGGCCGCGGCGGACGGATACCGCGCGTTCGTCGAGATCTCCCCGCACCCGGTGGTCACCCACTCGGTGCTGGAGACGCTGGGCGCGGGCGGGCACGAGGAGGTCTTCGTCGGCGCGTCGCTGCGGCGCAACCGTCCCCCGAGCGTCACCCTGCCGGCCGGTGTGGCCGCGGCGCACTGCGCCGGCCTCGAGGTGGACTGGCAGCGGCTGCAGCCGGCCGGTGGTCCGGTCGTGCTCCCCTCCTACCCGTGGCAGCACCGCAGGCACTGGCGTACGCCGTCGGCCCCGGACACCGCCGGCCGCGGCCACGATCCGGACACGCACACGCTGCTCGGCGACGGCGTCGATCTCGCGGGCACCGACGTACGGCTCTGGCGGACCGGCGTGGACGACCAGACGCGGCCCTATCCCGGCAGCCACGCCATCGAGGGCGTGGAGATCGTGCCGGCCGCGGTGCTCGCGGCGACCTTCTTCGCCGCCGCCGGAGGCCAGCTGCTCGGCGAGGTGACGATGTCGGCGCCGCTGCTGACCGCCGACCGTCGCGAGGTCCAGGTCGTACGGCAGGGGAGCGAGCTGCGGCTGGCCGCCCGCGCTGCGGGCGAACCGGACGCCGCCTGGCAGATGGTCGCCACCGCCGCGGTGCCCTCGACGCCGGGGGAGGCGCCCGTGCCACCGGCGCGGCCGCTCACGCCGGTGGAGCCGGGCCTGGTCGGGCAGCGGCTCGCCGCGGTCGGCGTACCGGAGACCGGGTTCGACTGGCAGGTCGAGGAGCTGCTGCGCGGCCACGGCGCGCTGCGCGCCCGGGTACGGTGCGGGCCGTCCGCCACGTGGGCGCCCGTCCTGGACGCGGCGATGTCGGTGGCGCCGAGCGCGTTCCCCGGCGATCCGCTGCTGCGCATGGTGACGCACGTCGATCGGCTGGTCACGCTCGGGGAGCCGCCGAGCACGGTGGACATCGAGGTGTGGCTCGACCCCGAGCGCGCCGACACGGTGGAGGTACGGGTGACCGACGGTGCCGGCGCCGTCGTCGGCTGGCTGTCGGGTCTGCGCTACCCGGTGATCGACGTGCCGGCCGGTGCTGAGAACGGCGCGGAGAACGGCGCCGACGGCGTGCGGCCCGCCGAGTCGATCGCCGGCCTGGGACCGGCGGAGCTGCGCGCGTTCCTGCTCGAAGAGGTCGGCGCGCAGATCGCCAAGGAGATGCGGCTGGCCCCTGCCGACCTGTCGCCGTACCGGCCGCTGGTCGAGCAGGGATTGGACTCGGTGCTGACGGTGGTGGTCCGGCGGCGGCTGGAGAAACGGTTCCGGTGCTCGCTGCCGACGACCCTGCTGTGGCGGCAACCGACCGTCGCCGCGGTCTCCGACTACATCGCCGGGCTGGTGTCCGCCTCAAACGGCAACGGCAACGGCAACGGCAACGGCAACGGCAGCGCCGAGGCGGGCTGAGGAGTCACCTCGGGCGCTCCAGGGCGATCACGGCGGGAACGCGGTCCGGGCCGGCGGCGCGGAGCATGCCGTACCCGATGCCGGCGAGTCCGGTCATCAGGCCCGGCACCTGGACCCCGCTCACCGTGCCGCACGCCCACTCCTGCCGCGCGGCGGAGGCGTGCGCCAGGCCGGCGGCTTCCGCGCGCAGCTCAGGATCGTTCCTGAGCGCGGCCGTCTGCAGGAGCAGTTCGAGGTTGCCGAAGTCGCCGTGGCACAGGCACTGGCTGCGCCCGAAGCCGTGCGCCCTGGTGAGCGTCAGGGCCGCGTCGACCTCGGCCCGCGCGAGTGACCCCGGCAGCCACCGGGAGGCCAGCACCCGGCTGAGGCCGATGCCCATCGCGCCGTAGCACCAGAACGTGGTGGGCGGCGCGTCGGCGGGAAGGTCGATCGCGGAATGGTCGCGCAGCTCCGTGAAGGTGCCCGCGCCGGCGTCGAAGCTCTCCTGCTCGTGACGGATGGCCTCGACGCCCGCGCGTACGTAGGCGTCCTCCGCGAGCAGCTCGCCCGCCAGCCCCAGCGCCCACCCCATGCCGCCCGTGCCGTACGGCGGTACGCGCCACGAGGCGATGGAGCAGCTCCGTCAGCGGCCCGAACGCCTGCTCCAGGAACACCCCGTCCTCGAACAGCGTGCCGCCGAGCCCGTCGAGCCGTGCGCGCAGCAGCTCGCGGCCGTGCCGCGGCAGCGGGGCCACCAGCGTCGAGAGCAGGTTGATCTGGGTCGGTTCCCAGTCCGCGCCGGGGCCGCCGTCGCGGAGGAAGCCGCTGTCGTGGACGATGTCCATCCACTCCGGCTGCTCACCGGTGCCGGCGGGGCCCGCCAGCAGGGCGAGCAGGCGGTCCTCGTCCAGGCCGTCGGCCGCCAGCCGCCGCTGCCAGAGCCCGGGTGTGTCGAACGGCTTGGCGGAGCGCCACCCGGCCAGCCGCCGCCTGGCGTCCTCGCCCGGCGGGCCGGGGGAGGGGGCCCGGCGGCGTTCGGCCAGCGGAGCCGCACGTAAAGGGGCGGGTACGCCCGCGAGGGCGTACCCGGAAGGATCAGGCACAGCAGGACACCGTTCCGGAGCAGATCCGCGTGACCGCGCTGATGGTGGCGCTGGCACGGTCCTCGCTGAGCGTGTTCACCTTGAACGCCTGGTCCAGCTCCAGAGCGGGGTCGCCGGCGAATCCGGCATACGACTGGTTCATGACTACCTCCCGATATCTCTCCGTGGGGCGACCGCCCTCGCCGCGAGCGTCGGACGGCGCCACCGCTTACCTCTGCCACGAAACCAGCCGCGCCTGTCGCGAGGCTGTCGGCCGCCTGTCGCGCGAGGCCCTGGGTCACGGATGTGTTGCGGACTCTGGCGGGCGTCTCGCAGAAGATCGTGTCCAGGGTCCTCAACAACGAGCAGTACGTCTCGGCCGAGGTGCGCCGGCGCGTCCTCGCCGCCGGGTCACGGCTACGCGTTCACGGCCGGCGGGAGGGTCACGGATCTCGGCCCGACCTCCTTACCGCACGTTGATTGGAGGCGGGGTGGGCCGTGGCGGTCAGGCGCGCATGTTCGCGCCGCCGTCGATGGCCCACACCTGGCCGTTGATCCATTCGGCGTCGTCGGACAGCAGGAAGGCCACGACCGCGGCCAGGTCGCCCGGGCGGCCCAGCCGGGTGGTGGGAACGTGATCCAGGAACATCTTCTGGAGCTGGACGTCGTTCTGCGCCGCCTGCGTCTCGCCCATGACCAGGCCGGGCATCACTCCGTTGCAGCGCACGCCCTCGGGGCCGAAGCGCCCGGCGATGTGCCGGGTCAGCGCGTTGACCGCCGACTTCGAGGCCCCGTAGGCGGGGCGCTTGCGGTCGCTGGCGCTGACCGCGGCGCCGGAGGAGCAGTTGACGATGCTGCCGCCGCCGTTGGCCAGCAGGTGCGGCAGGACGGCGCGAGCGGTGCGGACGTAACCCAGGACGTTGACGTCCAGAGTGCGTTCCCAGACGTCCAGGTCGGTGTCGAGCAGCGACTTGTCACGCCCGAGGGTGCCCGGCGACAGGTCCGCGCCGACGTTGAACAGGCCGTGCACGGCGCCGAACTCCTCGATGGTCCTGGCGACCATCGCGTTGACGGAGTCCTCGTCGGCGAGGTCGAAGCGCACCGCGATCGCCGAACCGCCGACCTCGGTGATCTTGGCGGTGGTGGCCTGCGCGCCGGAGAGGTTGACGTCGCCGACGACGACGTTGGCGCCTTCCTCGGCGAGCCTGATCGCGGTCGCCGCGCCGATGCCGGTCGCCCCGCCGGCCACGATGATCGCCTTGTCCTTCAAACCACGCATTGTCCGCTCCGATCGGCTGGGGCGATCTCATGGCCGCCCAAACCGTACACATGTGTACGTTTCTGTCGCCGCTAAACGTACAATCCTGTACGGTTCGTGGCAAGTTAGGGTTGGACCGTGCAGGAAAGCGGGTGCCAGTGACACGGAAGGACGCCGTCCGCAACCGGGATCGGCTGCTCACCGCGGCGCGGCAGATGTTCGCCGAACACGGCCACGACGTCGCGCTGGAGGAGATCGCCCGGGTCGCCGGGGTGAGCCGAACCACGATCTACCGCAACTTCGCCACCCGCGAGGAGCTCGCGGCCACGGTCTTCGCCGACAACGTCGCCCAGATCGAGCACCATGCCGCCGGGCTGCGGGGACAACCCGACGGCGCGGTCACGTTGTTCGACTTCGTCCTGGACATGCAACTGGACAACCGCGGCCTCGCCCAGGTCCTGTCCAGCGCCGACCTGCAGTGGTTCATGGAGCATGCCCGCCGCATCGCGGCCTGCTTCGAGCCTCTCCTCGATGCCGGCCGCGCGGCCGGCATCGTCCACCCCGTCGTCGACGTCGACGACCTGATGCTCGCCATCTCCATGGGGGAGAGCGCCGTGGCCACCAATGACGCCGCCCAGCGCGACAACCGCCACAAACGCGTACGAGAGATGCTGCACCGAGCCCTCTTCACCCGCTGACGCCGGCGCCTTCGGCGTGGACTGTACTTCGAAGAGCATGACGGAGTTTCATACTCGGAGACGAACGGTACGAGAGTCGGGAGAGCGATGCGGGTTCCGATGACGATTGCGGACTTCCTGGACCGGGCCGAGCTGGGGTTCGGGGACAGCCCCGGAGTGATCGACGAGCCCGATCAGCCCGCACCGCCCGTGACGGCGTCCACGTACGGGCGGCTGGGTGATCGGGTGCGGGCGTGGCAGGCCGGGCTGGACGCACTCGGCACACGCGAAGGCGACCGGGTCGCGGTGATCAGCCACAACTCCGCCCGCCTGCTGGAGCTGCTGTTCGCGGTGCCGATGAGCGGCCGCGTCTGCGTCCCGGTCAACTTCCGCCTGAAGGCCGACGAGATCGATTACGTGGTACGGCAGAGCGGAGCCTCGGTCGTGCTGGTCGATCCCGAGCTTCGCGAGGTGACCGCGGGGATCGAGACGCACCACCGTTTCGTCCTGGGAGAGCAGACCGAGACGGAGCTGATGCGGTTCGACACGGAGCCGCGTCCCTGGTCGAACCCGGACGAGGACGCCACCGCGACGATCAACTACACCTCCGGGACGACGGCCCGCCCCAAGGGGGTTCAGCTCACCCACCGCAACATCTGGGTGAACGGACTGACCCTCGGCCTGCACACACGCGCCTGGGAGCGGGACGTCTACCTGCACACGCTGCCGATGTTCCACTGCAACGGCTGGGGCATGCCGTTCGTCATGGCCGGGCTCGGCGTCAAGCAGGTGGTGCTGCGCAAGGTGGACGGAGCGGAGATCCTGCGCCGCGTGGACGAGCACGGCGTGACCCTGATGTGCGGTGCGCCGGCGGTGTGGAGCCTGGTGCTGGACGCCGCGGCCGGCTGGGAGGGGGAGATCCCGGGCCGTGACCGCGTACGGATCGTGTGCGCCGGGGCACCACCCCCGAGCCGGTTGATCCAGCGGGTGGAGGAGGAGCTGGGCTGGGAGTTCATCCAGATCTACGGTCTGACGGAGACCTCGCCGCTCCTGACCGTCAACCGCTCCCGGCCGCAGGACGACGACCTGCCGGGCGATCGACGGGCCCGGCGGCTTTCGCGGGCGGGGCTCCCGGCGCTGGGGGTCAGACTGCGGGTCGCCGAGTCCGGGGAGGTGCTGGCGCGGTCGAATGTCGTGTTCGACGGCTACTGGGAGAAGCCTGAGGAGACGGCGAACGCGCTGAACGACGGCTGGTTCCACACCGGCGACGGCGGCGACATCGACGAGGCGGACGGGCACCTGACGATCTCCGACCGCAAGAAGGACGTGATCATCACGGGAGGCGAGAACGTGTCCTCGATCGAGGTCGAGGACACCATCTTCAGCCATCCCTCGGTGGCCGAGGTGGCGGTCATCGGAGTGCCGGACGCCAAGTGGGGGGAGACGATCAAGGCGCTGATCGTACGGGCCGAGGGCGCGGCGGTGAGCGAGGCGGAGATCATCACGTACTGCAAGGAACGGATGGCCGGATTCAAGGCGCCGACGAGCGTGGAGTTCCGGGACACGATCCCGCGCACGGCGACCGGCAAGATCCAGAAGTTCAAGCTGCGCGAGCCCTACTGGGCCGGGCATGACCGAGGTGTCAACTGACGTCAGGCACGGGCGACGATTCGCGGCCGTCCAGGAACCGGGCGAGACAGGCGGTCGCCCGCCGCCGGTAGGCCGCGACCGTCTTGTCCGCACCACATCCCGGCGTTCGTTATAGTGAACATATCGTTTAGCTTATGGAGAGTGTGATGCAGGTCAGGACTTATCTCGATGACACCTACGCGGAGCGGGTCGATACCCGGGTGATCGCTGTGGGGCACCGGGAGGGGCGGCCCTGGGCGGCCGTGGAGCATTGCCTTTTCCATCCGCAGGGTGGTGGTCAGCCCGCTGACCGGGGGTGGCTGGAGGAGGTCGAGGCCGTACCCGTGTGGGATGAGCAGTCGGGGCTGATCGTGGCCGTGCCCGCCTCCGAGGAGGTCGGGTGGCCGGTCTTCGCCGAGGGGCAGCGGGTGCGGGCGCGGATCGATCTGGGGACACGGATGGCGCACGCGGCCTTGCACACGGCCGGGCATCTGGTCGAGGCGGCGGGCCGTGCCCAGGCGTGGGAGCTGGCGGGGAACAACCACTTCCCCGGCCAGGCGCGCATCGAGTTCACCGCCCCGCGGTCTGATCCTCGGCTGGCCGATCCTGAAGGCCGGGAGGAGGTCATCGCCGAGCTGCGGAAGGTCGTGGCGGCGGCCATCGCCGAGGACCTGCCGGTGACCGCGGAGACGGGCGAGCACGGGCGACGCGTGGTCCGCCTGGACAACCTGCACGCCGCGCCCTGCGGGGGGACCCATGTGCGCAGTCTCGGCGACCTCCACGATGTGGTGCTGCCGACGCTGAAGGTCAAGCGGGGCCGCATCCGTGTGTCGTACTCCGCCGCTCACGGGCCGCGATGATGGCCGCGGCATCCGGGCGGTCGACGAGCAGCAGCGCCGCGGCGGTGGGAGCGCAGATCCGCCGGCGTCGTGAACAACGCGGGATGAGCGGCTCCGAGCTGGCGCGGCGTGCGGGCCTGAGCAAGGCGACGCTCTCGCAGTTGGAGGCCGGTAAGGGCAATCCGACGATCGAGACGCTCGACGCGCTCGCGATCGCGCTCAGGATCCCGCTGACCGACCTGCT
The DNA here is from genome assembly GCF_040680035.1 of Nonomuraea sp. NPDC052116. NCBI lineage: Bacteria > Bacillati > Actinomycetota > Actinomycetes > Streptosporangiales > Streptosporangiaceae > Nonomuraea > Nonomuraea sp. NPDC052116. Next base: position 71,857 of record NZ_JBFAWA010000052.1, read on the forward strand.
GACCCGCGACACCGACCCCGGCCCGGTGTTCGTCCCCGGCACCGAGATCGCCGAGGGCGAGGTCGGCCGGGAACTGCTACGCCGGATCAGCAGCGGCCACAGCCTGGAGATCTGGCGGCTGCGGATGCCCGCCCACACCGACCTGACGGGTGTGCCGCACGCGACCGGCACGGTGGAGCACCTGCTGGTCGCCTCGGGCCGGCTGACCGCAGGACCCGCCGACGCCCCGCGCCTGCTGGGGCCGGGCGATCTGCTCGCCTTCGCCGGAGACGCCCCCCATCTCTACCGCACCGACGCCGGACCGGCGGACGTCACCGTCGTCATCGCCTCGCCCATCGTCGGCTGAAAGCCACCCGGAAGCCAGGCCCGCACCATGAGCATCGCCGAGCGGCACCTTCCCTACGCTTCAGGGGGCGTGACGCGGAGCCCGGGCCGTGATCGGGCTTGGTCAGCGAGGCGGTCAGGTGATCGCGGAAGCGGCGGGGGGTGCGGGTCACCCACGACGACAGCGCGATCCCAGGGAGGAAGAAGAGCAGGAACAGCGCCTGCCGGCGTCGGCGCGTGGCGAGGTCCCTTGAGGATGGGTCTCCGTGGCGGTTGCGAATGGCTCGGCCGCGTCTACGCGTGATCACGCATCCAGAGGTCGAGGAGTTCCTGGGTTGCGGCCGTACGGGGAGCGATGCTCTTCTCCTGGTGGTCCACCTCCACCTCGACGGGACGCAGATCCGGCACTCCTCCGTCGTCCTGGCCGGGGCGCCACCAGTAGACCTGCGAGCTGATGCCCTTGTCTCCTTGCTCGTTCATGGTCCGGGTGACGGCCTGCATGCTCTCCATCGCCGCTATGAGATGGACGTCGCCGATCTCGTGTACCAGCAGGTACTCCGGAAGCGGGAAGGAGACCAGCGCACCATGGCGGGCAGGCCCGAGGTGACGGCTGAGCACGTGGACGTGGCAGCCGATGTAGCGCTGCGTCTCGCCGATGAACATGACCGGGACGCCCATGACCTCCTCGATCTTCGTGTAGTGCGGTTCCCGGTGCAAAGAGGCGTGCAGCGCCGCGCCGAAGACCTGGCTCTCCGCTCGGCCGCCGAGTCTTTCGCGTCCGAGCGGCATGATCGAGTCGGGCAGGTCGATGACCACGGTCTCCACCAGCCCCGGCGCGAGGGAACGGGTCACCAGGGAGTCCCGGAGGCCGGGCGGCTCGGCGAGCGCGGCCTCGGAGTAGATGCGGATCCGCAGCGCTTCGCCGTCCAGGAGCTGCTGGATGTCAGCCGACGTGTCCGGCGCCTGAGCCATCTTCCTCCGGTAGCCCCGGGCGAACCCGCCGGCGAAGTCCGCGGCGAAGGCGGGCAGTTCATCGTGGGGGAGACCGCCGGCCTCCGCGAGCACGTTGCCGATGTCGGCGGTGAAGTCGGCGGCCCCCGGGAAGCTGACGCTGAGGGTGGTGGGGGCGACGAACCTGGCGGGAAAGCCTTCGGCTGCGAAGGCTTCTACCAGGGCTGCGCCGATGGCGTCGTGGCTCATCCGTACGTCCGATCATGTTTAGGGTAGGGCCAATAATCCCATTACTTACTCGCGCGAAGCCCCTTGGTACGTACGCCGGTACGCCGACGGCGTGGTCCCCAGATACCGGGTGAAGTGCTGACGCAGGCCGGTGCCGGTGCCGAGCCCGCAGCGCTCGGCGACGACGTCCACGGGCAGGTGGGTGGTCTCCAGGAGTTCGCGGGCCCTGATCAGCCGTTGCTGGTTGAGCCACCGCATCGGCGGCAGGCCGACCTCCTGGCGGAACCTGCGTACGAACGTCCTGGTGCTCATCGAGGCGTACTCGGCCAGGCGCGGGACGGTGAGCGGCGCCTCCAGCCGCTCCAGCGCCCACTGCAGCACCGGCGCCAGACCCCGGTCACCGGTGACGGCGGGGGCGGGCGCGACGTACTGGGCCTGGTCGCCCTCGCGGTGCGGCGCGATCACCATCCGGCGGCCCACCTCCGCGGCCACCGCGGCGCCGAAGTCGCGCCGGACGATGTGCAGGCACAGGTCGATGCTCGCCGCCGTGCCCGCGCTGGTCAGGATGTCGCCGTCGTCGACGTACAGGGCCCGCTCGTTCACGGTGACGCGGGGGTGGAGCCTGCGCAGGTCCTCGGCGTGCATCCAGTGCGTGGCGGCCTCCCGGCCGTCGAGCAGGCCGGCGGCGGCCAGGACGAAGGCGCCCGTGCACAGGGCGGCGATCCGGGCACCGCGCTCGTGCGCCTCGACCAGCGCGTCGAGGAGCTTTTCCGGCGGCCGGTAGGAGGCGTCGACACAGGCGGGCACCACCACGAGGTCGGCGTCGCGCAGGACCGACAGGTCGCCGGGCGAGCGCAGCCACAACCCCGGCAGCGATTCCTGTTCTCCCGGCGTGCTGTTGCAGAGGGTCAGGTCGTACCAGTCGGGGGTGAGGTCGCGCCGGTCCCGGCCGAAGACCTCGCACGGCACCGCCAGCTCGAACAGCGGGCATCGGTCCAGCACAGGTACGGCCACCTGGATCGACGTCATGGCATAAATCTAGCGGAACACGACATTTCTGCCACTAGTGAGAAGCCCGGGAGCTCACGACAGTGGTGCCATGAACGAGGAGACAGGAACGCTGGACGTCGGCACCCAGGAGGGATCCCGGCTGCTCACCGCGGCCGCGGAGCTGGTCGTACGGCATCTGGGCACGGTCGCGGACGGGCCCGTCGCGCCCGCCGGGCCGGGAACCGAGCAGCTCCGCGACTGGCTGGCCGGCCACGACTTCGCCCGCCCCGCACCGGCGGCGGACACGCTGGCCGAGGTCATGGGGATGCTGCGGCAGTGGGGTGTGCACACGACGCATCCGCGCTACTTCGGGCTGTTCAACCCGACCCCCACCTGGTGGGGCATCGCCGGCGAGCTCCTGGCGGCCGGTGTCAATCCGCAACTGGCCGCCTACAGCCACGCCCCGGCCGCCGTGGAGATGGAGCGGCACGTGCTGCGCTTCGTCGCCGGCCGGCTCGGCCTGCCCACCGCCGAGGGCAGCTTCACCGTGGGCGGCGCGGAGGCGAACCTGACCGCCGTCATCGTCGCGCTGACCCGCAGGTTCCCGGCCTACGCGGGCGGCGGCCTGGCCGGTCTGGCGCGCATGCCGGTGCTGTACGCCTCGGCCGAGAGCCACCTGGCCTGGCTCAAGATCGCTCACATGACGGGGCTCGGCCGCGACGCGGTACGGCTCGTACCCACCGACTCCCGGCACCGCATGGACCTGGCGGCGCTGCGCGAGACGCACCGAGCCGATCTGGCCGCGGGGTTCGAGCCCTTTCTCCTGATCGGCACCGCCGGCACCACGGCCGGGGGCGCGCTGGATCCGCTGCCGGAGCTGGCGCGCCAGGCCGGCGAGTGGGGTCTGGACTTCCACGTCGACGCCGCCTGGGCGGGAGCTGTCGCGCTGTCCGACCGCCTGCGCCCGCTGCTGGACGGGGTGGAGCTGGCCGACAGCGTCACCGTGGACGCGCACAAGTGGCTGTCGGCGCCCATGGGCGCGGGCATGTTCCTCACCCGGCATCCGGACGCGCTCGCCGGCAGCTTCCACGCCAGCACCTCGTACATGCCCGCGCAGAGCGGCCAGGTTCCCGATCCGTACGCGACCAGCGTGCAGTGGTCGCGCAGGTTCGCGGGCCTGAAGGTGTTCCTCGCGCTGGCGATCGCCGGCCGCCCGGCCTACGCCGAGCAGCTCGAACGCGACGTCCGGCTCGGTGAGCTGCTCGCTCGCCGGCTGTCCGAGGAGGGCTGGCCGCGGGTCAACGACACCCCGCTCCCGGTGGTCTGCGTCGCCGACCCCGAGGCGGAGTCGCGGGGGCCGGAGCACAGCGCCGCCTGGCACGCCGCCGTCGCCGACCACGTGGTGAGCGGCGGCCAGGCCTGGCTGAGCACCGTACGCCTGGCCGGGCGGCCCGCGCTGCGCCTCTGCCTGACCAGCCACCGGACGACCGTCTCGGATGTCGAGGCCGCGGTCGCCGTCCTCAACCAGGCCCGCAAGGCCGTTTGAGCGCGAAGCCCGTCCGATCGGCACGGGCCTTCGCCTGGCCGTGCGTGGACGTACCGGCAGGGCGTCCACTTCGGCAACCCGAAGAACGGCGCGGACCGGACATGACCGCCTCCGTGCTCCGCTCGGACCAGCGGCAGGAAGCGGCGGGCCGCGGCGGTGTCGCCGCCGCGGCCCGCGTACGGTCTCAGAGCTTCAGGCCCACCAGCAGCGGGTCGTGGTCGGAGGAGCGGAACGGGTCGGGCGCGTACAGGGAGGGCGGGTTGAACTCGGTGTTGTAGTCCATGAACCGGCCCTCGTCGGAGTTGATGTGCCAGATGGTGGCGCCGGTCACCAGCTTGCCCGCGCTCCTGTCGGCCAGCACGTGGTCGAGCTCGCCGGACAGGCCGTCGAACACGTAGCTGTAGCGGTCGTCCTTCTTGACGTACCTCTTGCTCAGGCTGGTCAGCCCGCCGTCCTCGAACGCGTGGATGGGGTCCTCCTCGCCGTAGGCGTTGATGTCGCCGAGGACGAGCACGTTCTGCAGCTTGAGGCTGTCGATCAGGGCCAGCACGGCCTCGGCCTGCTTGACGCGCTTGGCGTTGTAGCAGGACTGCCCGTCGCCCTGGTCGGCGTCGGCGCCGGAGGCCGGGCCGTCGGCGTCGGTGCAGCCCTTGGACTTGAAGTGGTTCACCAGCACCGTGAAGGACTTCCCGTCCCCGCCGGCCTTGGCGAAGGTCTGCACCAGCGGCGGCCGGTTGAAGATCGGGTCGGACGACGACCGTGCCGGACCGGTCGGGGTGACCTTGGCCGGCTGGTAGATCAGCGCGGTCTGGATGAGGTCGGTGCCCGGGTTGGGGTGCGTGATCGCCTTGTACGTGCCGGCGCCGGCCTTGGCGTTGAGCGCGTCGACCAGGGTGTTGAGTGCCACGTCGTTGTTGCGCTCGACCTCCATCAGCCCGGCCACGGCCGGGTTGAGCGTCGTGATGTTGGCGACCAGCTTGGCGAGCTGGCGGTCACGCTCCGCGGCGGTGGTGGCGCCGCGGGACTTGAGCGTGGTGAACCAGTTGAGCGTGTTGAGGCTGGCCACCTGGACGTCGCCGCCGACCTTGGCGGGCTTCGCGGGGCGGGGGTTCTCGGCCTTGAAGACCACCGGCTTGGTCGGCTGGACGCGGTAGGCGTCGAAGCCGTACGTGAGGACGCCGGTCAGGTTCTTCACCTCGTCGCCGATGCGGACGGTGTTCGACCCCTCGGTGTGGTACGGCAGGACGGGCGGGTTCTGCACGCTCGAGGCGTCGTCGAGGAGGACGGCGCGCCGCGCGTCCTTCTCGGTGTTCACACCCTCGCGGTCCGTCGGCTGCCACAGCCGGCCGCCGCCCGCGAGGGTGATCTCACCGAACCGGCCGAGGTTGTAGATCTCGGAGGCGGCGAGGTCGCCCTTGAACGTGACGAGCATGCCCTCGAAACGCTCGAAGGTGACGCCTGTCTTGAGCGGCAGCTTCACCTTGGCCGGCTTGATCGCGCCGGTGCCGCACACGGTGACCGCGGTGGCCGGCGAGATCTCGGTGAGGCCGTTGTACTCGATCGCCTTGCCGGAGACGAGCACCCGGTCACCGGTCTTGACCGGCGAGGAGGAGAACACGAACAGCCCCTCGGAGGTCGCCGGGTCGGCGTCGGGCTTGTCTGCCTGAAGGTAGAAGCCGCCGAACTGGCCGGAGCCCTGGAAGGAGCCGGTGACGACGCCCTCGACCCGGACGTTCTGACCGGCGACCGGGCTGGACTCGCCGCTGCCCTGCACCTCGGAGATCCGGTGAGTGGGCGCGGTGTCGCAGCTCTCGGTGGGCGTGACGGTGGGGGTCGGGGTGGGGGTCGGCGTCACAGTAGGCGTGACGGTCGGGGTGGCCGTCGGGGACGGTGACGGGTCCCCGCCGCCGCAGGGGGCCGCGGCGGTGGCGGTGTTGCGCGGCGCGGGGGCCGCGGTCTCGAAGTCGGCGCCGTTGTCGTCGGTGTCGGTGCAGCCGCCGCCCTTGCGGAACGCGCCGGTGGCGTTGGTGAGCGCGGGGGCGGGGGTGCCTTCGGAGAAGTTCGCGGTGCCGTACCCGACCAGGTCGGCGATCAGCGTGAGCTGGGCGTCGGCGCAGGGGGTGGAGGAGCCGTTGCAGGCCAGCCCGTCGCTCGAGCGGACCAGCGCCACCTTGCCCGCGGTGCCGCTCATGTTGACGGAGCCGACGCTGTCGGGCTTGGGCAGCGCGCCGCTGGGGGTGCTGCCGGCGGCGAGCTGTACGAGGTGGTACTGGCCGGGGGCGATGCTGCCGGAGAGGTCGGCCTTGTTGGAGGCGAAGTTCCCGGTGCCGGCGGCGCTGGTGTACTGCACGGACCAGCCGTCCAGGGACACGGGGGCGCCGCTGCGGTTGAACAGCTCGACGTAGTCGTTGGTGAAGGGGGCTCCGGAGTTGCCGCCTCCGCCGTAGACCTGGCTGATGACCACGGTTCCGGGGGCCGCGGCCGAAGAGGGTGAGGAAAGGGCTGCGATCGCACCGGCGACAACGCCGGCCGCAACGAGGATCGCTGTGGCCCGGGACTTGACTGGCATGCGGGGGAGCGTAAACCGACAAACAGCCAAAAGCTCTGTATTCGGCGTGGATGGATAATGAAATTTGAGGTGTTGATCCGTCAATGTGTGACAATCGACCTCCTGGCCTGATATCGCGCGCCCACACTGACGGGCTCGCCGCTGCTCGGCGGGCCCCATGACGTCGATCGAGCCCGCACCTTCCGCCGCCCGAGGCGGGCCTCGTCGCCCGGGTCGTCAGCCGTCGGCGGTCAAGGGCCGAGAGCGATCGCGCCCGCCACCTCGGCCGATCTCCGCATCGCTTATGAGCACATCGGCTCCCCGCGATGCCCGCCGCCCGGCTTGAACTGATCGTGAACAGATTTGCTGAACACTTGTGTTTGGATGCGTCCTTCCAGCATGATCTTGGTGTATCGCTCCCGGGTATCAAGGAGGAACGGATGCGTCCTCGTGCAGGGCTTCTGGTAGCCGGCATGGCCGCCGCGATCGTCAGCGTGGTCAGCACTCCTGCTTCTGCTCAGGCGGCCGCCTGGACGTATATCGGCGTGTACACCAGCAAGCACAACTGCGTAGACGCCGGTCAGATGTGGGTCCGTGAGGGTTGGAACGAGTACGAGTGCTCAGGGAGCGCCACCTACTGGGAACTCTGGGTCCGGTAGCGCTTGACGCCGTCGCTCGCTTGACCCATGCCCGCAGCCCGCACCGGCCGTCGAGGCGACACCAGCCGGTGACCTGCCAGAAGGCCCGAGCGGCCCACGGCCACGCGGTGCAGTACCTCCACCCGGCTGACGCGGTCCCGGCCATCGGACAACGGTCTGGTGGCGTAGATCATCTCCGCGTACTGCGACAGGACGAGTGCGCGCGGCTCTCGTCGGTGATGATCGTGTGCAGCCGGCCGTCGCTCTGCCACACCCAGACCGCGGCTGCGCTGTGCCTGGCGACGTCGGTGAGCGCCCGGTGCGCGTTCGTCGTCGTGACGAACGCGCCGCCGGACTCTGTGCGGCTCACCGACCTCGATTGGACATTCGTCACCACCGGCCTGGCCGACGCCGTCGCCGCAGCGCGTGAGCGGGCGGAAGCGGCCGCCGGAACGGGTCTCGCGCCAGGGAGACCATCCCACCGGCCGCTGCTCGCCGACGTCGCGCATGCGTCCACCGCCATCGGGGGATTGCCTCCCGGGTGATGCCGGCCCAGGAGGCGATCTCGGCGGCCGCGTGGTGCGCTGGTGCTGTGGGCTACTTGTAGTACTGCACCCAGTACTCGACGGTGTGCTTCTTGCTGAGGGAGAAGGACGCCCAGTACGTCGAGTGCCCGGCGTTGCTGATGCGGACGATGCCGTACTGGCCGTTGCAGGCCCACTTGCCGGACTTGGCGACCTTCTCACCGCCACCCCAGCGGCGCAGGAACCAGAGGTCGACCTTTAACTGAGAGTCGTTGCCCCAGCAGCGGGCCTTGATCTGCATCACGCGTACCCCCGAGGGCCGCTGCCAGGTCGCGGTCGAGAAGTACCCCCTTTGCGGACCCAGCGCCTCGTGCCGTTGGGTGTGCCAGCCGGCCATCGTCGCTGTGCTCGCGTGGGTCGAGACCTCGCTGTGTGCCGCCGGGGCCGCGACGGCCGGTGCGGCCGTCACCAGGGACAGACTGGAGGCGGTGGCGGCGAGGGCGAGGGAGATGCTTGCGAGACGCATGGGAACCTGCCTTAGTGACGTTGTTGGTCTCTTTCCTAAGAAGAAGGTGCCGTGGAGCGTGTTGAGCGGGTGTTGAGTATGCGTTGAACGGCGTCCTCGTCGTCGGACGAGCTGCTGCGCAAGGAGCACACCTGGCTGCCCGCTCTCGCCCCGCGCCTCCCGCTGCCGGTTCCCGTCCCGCAACGCCTCGGCGAGCCCTCCGCGCTGTTTCCACGACCCTGGATCGTCACCACCTGGGTGCCGGGCGAGCCCGCCGACCGCGCCCCCGTCACGCGCGCCGCGGAGACGGCCGACGCCTTGGCCGCCTTCCTGACGGCCTTGCACCAGCCCGCCCCCGACCAGGCTCCCACCGGCCGGGACCGCGGCGGGCGGCTGGCCGCCTACTCCGGAGGTTTCGCCAAGCAGCTCGCCGCGGCCACCGAGATGGGGCTCATCCCCGACCCGGACGCCGTCCGCGCGGTCTGGGAAGACGCCGCCGCCGCGCCCGACTGGGCGGGCCCGGCGCTCTGGCTCCACGGCGACCTGCATCCGGCCAACGTCCTCACCGCGCACGGCACCGTCTGCGGGGTGATCGACTTCGGCGATCTCTTCGCGGGCGATCCGGCCTGTGACCTCGCCGCCGCCTGGATTCTGCTGCCGGACGGCGCCGCCGACCGCTTCCATGCCGCCTACCGGCCGGCCCCGGACGCCGCGACCCTGCGCCGCGCCCGCGGATGGGCGGTGCTGCGCGCCCTCAGCGGCATCCTCATCGGTGAAGCCGGCGTCCGCGGACGCCGGGGCGGCAAGGCCACGTGGGGCCCACCCGCCCACGCCGCGCTGCGGCGCCTCATCGCTGATCGATCGCTTCCCCAAGGGCAAGCCGGGATCGACTTGCCAGTGACGTGAGATAGGGCAGGCTTGCCGGTGTGATGGCGATTCATTCGCTGCCCACGCAGCCACAGGCGGAGCCGTACGAGATGCTCACCCGCCTGCCACCGCCCCACCTGCGTCCGTACGTGCTGGGGTGGGCCGGCTTTCGCACCCGGGCGGGAGAGCCCGCCCACCCCAGCCGGATGCTGCCGCTCAACGCGGCCACTCTGATCATCGACTTCACCGGCATGGGCCCGATCGTCACCGGTCCCCGCGCCACCGCGACGTTCTCGGCCCACACGCCGTGGCGTCATGGGGTCGCGGTCGGGCTCACGCCCGCCGGGATGTCGGCGCTGACGGGGACGCCCCTACGGGAGGTGGCCGGCACGAGCGCGCGTCTGGAGGACCTCCTCGGCACCCGTGCCGAGGAGCTGACCGGCCGGTTGATCGCGTCGGCGAGCTGGGCGGATCGCTTCAGGCGGCTGGAGGAGCGGCTGACGGCGTGGCTGCGTCCCGACGCCGGCCCCGACGGACTGATCATGCACGCCTGGTGGCGGCTCCAGGATCCGGCCGGTCCGCCCACCATCGCCTCCCTCGCCGGTGAGCTGGGCGTCAGCCGTCGTTACATCGAGCTCGGATTCCGCCGGGTGGTGGGCCTGTCGCCCAAGACGGTGGCCCGGATCGCCCGGTTCCAGCGGACCGTGGACACGTGGAGACGCCCCTCGGCCACCCTGGACGAGGCCGTCGCCTGCGGTTACGCCGACCAGCCGCACCTCACCCGCGAGATGCGGGCGATGGCGCAGATGACGCCGAAACAGCTGTTCGCATTCGTTCAATACACCGATCGGCTCACCGGCTAGCGTGACCTTCCGCTCCGGACCGAACGGGTGCCGGGGGAGAGGAAGGGGCAACACGTCATGGCAGGCGTTCTCGCGGCCGATCCCACCCTTGCCGACTTCGGCAAGGACCCGCTGTGGATCACGATCATCAAGGCCGTGATGCTGTTCCTCTTTCTGGCGCTGGGGGTCGTCTTCGGGGTCTGGTTCGAGCGCAAGCTGATCTCGCGGATGCAGCACCGGTACGGCCCCAACCGGGCCGGTAAGTTCGGCCTCCTGCAGTCGGTGGCCGACGCGATCAAGATGGGCCTGAAGGAGGACCTCTTCCCGCGCACGGTGGACCGGGGGCTCTACCTGCTGGCCCCGGTCATCATGGTGGTCCCGGCGATGCTGGCCTTCTCGATCGTGCCGTTCGGGCCGGTCGTGAATCTGTTCGGCGTGCGGACGCCGCTGCAGCTGGTGGACCTGCCGGTGGCGGTGCTGTTCATGCTGGCCATGGGCGCGGTGTCGGTCTACGGCGTGGTGCTGGCCGGATGGTCGTCGCGCTCGCCGTACGCGCTGCTGGGCGGTCTCAGAAGCGCGGCGCA
>NZ_JBFAWA010000053.1:0-80466 GCF_040680035.1 Nonomuraea sp. NPDC052116
ACGCCCGTGCCCAACCGAAAACCGGCTTCGCCGCCACTTCGCCCATCCGAAGCTGGACCAGTTACCCGGCCAAGGTTGCGTGACGGGCCACTAGCCCTGCACACGCCGTGATCGACACCGCGCTGCGGGGGTGGGGGATTCGGCGTGGACGGTCGGCCATGCCTCCTGGCTCAAGGCCGCGATCGTGTTCTTCGACTGGGCCGGCTCCAAGAACATCCTGGCGATCGACCATGTCGACATCGTGGAGGCGATCCGCTCGAACGACACAGTAGTGACGATCGAGGGCAACACTGCCGACCAGGTCAAGCGCCGCGAACGCTTCCTGAGCGTGATCGCGGGCTTCGGCTATCCGGCCTACTCCAGCAAGCCCGGACCCAATCCTGAGATGTCCTGGATGGAGGAAATCGTGAAGACCTTGCCGGCGCTGAAGCGCGGCTCACGTGGCTACGACGTGAAGACGCTGTTCTATCTGCTGCATGCCCGCGGCATGGGCGTGAACGGCGGTATCGACGACACCGTGTTCGGTGCACCACTGGACGAGGTGCTGCGACGCTTTCGGAAGGAGGCCGGGCTGAAGGTGGACGGCGAATGCGGCCCGAGGATCTGGCCCGCGCTGCTGCGCGTGGACTGAACCCCGCGTGGCCACCTCCTGTACCAATCCCGATTCCCGTCGTATCCCGGGCCCGCGGAGGAGTAAGAGTCCAGTGAACGAATCACTGGACTGATCGAGGAGTGCGGCTGACGGTCAGGCGGGTCCCTCGCAGTCTGGTTCGGAGTCAGGCTTGGCTGGCGGTCGGAGGATTGTGCGCGGGGATGTCTGCCAGGTGAAGCCATGCCGGAGAAGGAGTTCGGCGTGGCGGTTGTCGCTCCGATGCATGGCGATGACCATGAAGACGGCGATCCCTACCGGCATCCCGGCCAGGAGGAGATCCGGGTAGGCATCAAGATCTAGGTCAAACAGGAAGCCGATTGCAGCGCACACGATCGCAGCGCTGACGGCCTGCCGCACGACAGCGACTGACAAGGCAAGCAGGTTCTTCCACTTGGCCTCGCGGATCACGGCTTCAAGCTGCTGTTCATAGGTCTTCTCTACGGTCACAGCGGCGGATTCTGTCGCAGTGGGAGAGGGCGGCACCAGATGCTGCCGCTAACTGATTCATAACTGAGCGGCGGCCCGAGCGGCCGTCCGCCTCAGTCCCCCCGGGACGGACTGCCCGATGGGGCATGGCCCATCGCACGTAACCGATCCCTTCGAGGATCATCCTCATGCGCCCATCCCCCGTCGAACGTGTCGCCCGCGCCGGATGCGTCGACCGGGATGACCAGATGGGCCTTGACGTGGGTGACCTCGCCGCCGTCGGCCACCAGAGCCTCTAGCATCGGCGGCCGCGGACCTCTGGATCTCACGGCAGTGACGCGAGCATTCGCTCTCCCGCCGATCGCAGATGGGCGGTCATCGCGGCCGCCGCAGCCGGGCTGTCGCCCGCCACGACTGCTCGTACGATGGCTTCGTGCTCGTCCCGGGTGAGCTCGGCGGCGCCTTCCCGGGCGTAGAAGATCCGGAAAGCGCGCGAACGGACGAACAGCCGCTCCAGCGTCTCGGCCACGACCAGGTTCCCGGACATCTCGGCGAGTTTGCCGTGCAGTAGTTCGTCGGCCTTGGCCAGCATGGTGAGGTCGCCGCCGGGAACGTCGACCTGTCGGCGCAGGAACGCCCCGTCCTCCGCGCGGAACTCCCGGGCGGCACGGGCGGCCGTGGGAGGTTCGAGCAGCAGCCTGCACTCGTACAGGTCGGAGATCGTCTTGTGGTCGGGCAGGTCGGCGGCGACGAAGCCGCGGTAGGGGTGCTTGCTGACCAGGCCGTCGGCCTCCAGGCGGCCCAGGGCCTGGCGGATCGGCGTGTTGGAGATCTTCAGCTGGGCCGCCAGGGCGTCGATCTTGACCCGGCTGCCATGTGGGATATGGCCACTGAGCAGCATTTCTCGCAACACGTCGTACACGTCGTCGGCCAGCACTTGCCGCCGGGGGAGCGCCGGTGACGGCGCGGGTGAGTCGGTCATCCAAGCCTCCTGACGTTCACAACATAGCGACAAATGGGGGTTGACGCCGCCGTAACATGCATGCAACATCTGACTTCAGACATCGTACACGATTTTGTCGAGGCAGCTGTGATCAGATTTCGCATCCCCCTAACGGCGTGCCTCGCAGGCGCCCTGCTCGCCGCCTGTTCGTCCAACACGCCCGCAGCCGTCAGCGGTGCCATCACCGAGGATCGTGACGCGACATTGCTGGTGTGGAGTGACCCCACCCGGCTGGCCGGATTCGAACAGTTCAAGAAGACGCACCCGAACCTGAAGATGAAGGTCGAGACCTACGACGGGCAGAGCCTGCTGACGAAGATCCAGCTGTTCAACCGCACCGGCAAGGGCTGGCCGGATGTCATCTTCGCCGGGCAGCCCAACGTGGTCTCCCAGTTCGCCGGGAAGCTCGACTATGCCCAGCCCCTCGACTCGCTGGTGCAGGAGCAGATCCGGAAGGACTTCGGCACGGCCAACGCGCCCTGCGAGGTGGGGGGCAAGCTGTACTGCCTGCGCAACGACCTGGCCCAGACCGTGCTGTGGTACAACAAGCCGCTCATGGAGCGCTTCGGCTACCAGCTACCCAAGACCTGGAACGACTACCGGGCGCTGGGCGAGCGGGTGGCCAAGGAGCACCCCGGCTACGTCATCGGCAGCGCGGGCAGCTTCTTCACCTATTACGACTACTTCTGGTCCAGCGGCTGCCCGATCCAGCAGGTGACCGGGCCGGACAAGGTGCACATCGACCTGAAGGACCCCAAGTGCACCCGGGTCGCGGACGTGCTCGACCCGCTGGTCAAGAACGGCTCGGTCACCAAGGCGGGGCTCTTCGACCCGGAGATGGCCAAGCTGGGCAAGGAGGGCAAAGTCCTCATGCTGCCCGGGGCCTCCTGGCTCGGCGACTACCTGTTCAAGCCCAAGGACCTGTTCGCCACCCCCAACGGGCAGATCGCCGCGGCGCCGTACCCGTCCTGGGACGGCGAGACGACCAACTGGTCCGGCAGCGCGGGTGGCGGCGTCTACCTGGTCTCGCGCCACTCCAAGAACATGAAGGGGGCCGCCGAGATCATCCAGTGGATGACCACCGACGCCGACTACCAGAAGGGCGCGCCGACCTACCCTGCCTACGGCCCCTCGGCCGACGCATGGGCCAAGCGGCTGGCCGGTGACCCGTTCTACGCGTCCGACCCGTTCCCGGTGATGCGGGAGCAGGCGGCCAAGGTCAACCCGGTGCAGCAGCCCACCCGCTACGACGTCGAGGGCGCGTTCACCCAGACGGTGGTCCCCGCGATCCGCTCCGGCGGCAGTGTCCGGGCCGGCCTGGACGCGTTGCAGGCCGAGCTGGTGAATTTGGCGAAGGCACAGGGCTATGACGTCGGGTAAGTTGTTCGGCTGGCTGTGCGTGACCCCGTACCTGGTGCTGCTCGCGGTCTTCGGGATCGGCCCCGTGATGTACGCCCTCTACGAGTCCCTGAGCGACCCGCGGGCCTACGGCAACGCGATCGCCGACTTCCGCTTCCTGCCCGCGCTGGGCAACGTGTCGCTGTTCATGGCGCTGTACCTGCCGGCAATGGTGATCGGCGTGCTGCTGCTGGCGCTGTTCGTCCAGGACCAGCGTCCCCTGTACGGCACGGCGCTGCGCCTGGTCTACATGCTGCCGGGTGCGGTCACCGGCTCGGCCAGCGTGCTCCTCTGGTACGTCATGCTCCAGCCCGCGCTCAGCCCCTTCGCCCCGCTGCTGCACGGCCTGGGCATGCGGACCGGCAACGACGTGCTGAAACCGTCGTACCTGGTGATGATCTTCGCGTTGATGGCCTTCGCCACCGGCTTCGGTCAGTGGGTGGTCATCATGTACGGCGCCCTGCAGGGAGTGCCGCGCGAGGTGCTGGAGGCCGCCAAGGTGGACGGCTGCACCTGGTGGCAGACGGCCCTGCGGATCAAGCTGCCGCTCATCTCCAAGTATGTGGTCTACATGGTCATCCTGGCCTTCACCGCCGGACTGCAGATCTTCATCGAGCCGCAACTGCTGTACGGCGTGGCCTTCACCGGCTCCAAGTCGTGGTCGCTGAACCAGCTCGGCCTGCTGTTCGCCTTCGACAACGGCGACTTCGCCGCGGCCGCCGCGCTGTGCCTGATGCTCCTGGCCGTCTGCACCGTGGCCGCCTGCTTCCTGGTGTTCAAGGCCAAGTTCTTCGAGACGGAGGTCGACCGATGACCGAGCGGCTCGGCGGGCCGTGGGTGTGGCGGACGTCCGTGTCCGTCGTGCTCGGCCTGGTGGCCCTGGCCTGCGCACTGCCGCTGGTGTGGCTGGTGCTGGCGCCGACCAAGTCCGACGCCCAGATCACCGGCGGGCATCCGCTGTCCTTCGGCTCGCTCGACGGCTACCTGACCGCCTGGCGGAACCTGACCACCTTCAACGACGGCGTCATCTATCAGTGGATCGTCAACTCGGCGGTCTACACCGGCGGCGCGGTGCTGCTGTCGGTGACCACGTCCCTGCTGGCCGGGTACGCGCTGGCGGCGACGAGGATCGCCGGCCGGCGGGTCATCCTCATCGCCACGCTGCTGGCGATGATCGTGCCACCCGCCGCGCTCGTGCTCCCGCTCTTCCTCGAGGTGAACGCGGTCCAGCTCACCGGCACCGCCTGGTCGGTGATCCTGCCCGCCAGCCTCTACCCGTTCGGGGTCTACCTCGCCTTCATCTACTTCTCCACCCTGCTGCCGCGCGAGGTGCTGGAGGCCGCCAGGATCGACGGCTGCTCGGAGGCCGCCCTGTTCGCCAGGGTCGCGCTGCCGCTGGGCAAGCCGCTGATCGCGCTGCTGACCTTCTTCGCCTTCATCGGCAACTGGAACAACTACTTCCTCCCGTTCGTGATGCTCGGCGACGACGAGACCTTCAACCTCCCGGTCGGGCTCGGCGTGCTGATCTCCGGCTCACCGGCACTCAACCCGGCACTGGGAGGCAGCGATCTCCCCATCCACCGACCAGAAGCCGCGATAACGGGCGTGCTCACCGTGGTGCCCGTGGCGCTCGTCTTCCTGTTCGCCCAGCGCCACCTCGTGCGCGGACTGCTCGACGGCGCCGTCAAGAACTGAACCGCAACGGAGTGAATGTGAAGATCACCGCTGTCGACGTCGTCCTGTGCGCGCAGCCCGCCGTCACACCCGCCTTCCGCTGGCGCGACGGCCTGCCGGCGTCCGAGCCCGCGCACACCGGCGGCTGGCTCGTGCTGTCCACCGACGACGGGCACACCGGCTACGCCTACAGCCAACGCGGCGCCATCCTGGCCGACATCGCCGACCGGCGGCTGCGCTCCGAACTGCTCGGCGCCGACCCGCTGCAGCGTGAGTGGTTGTGGCACCGCGTCTGGGAGCTGGACCGCATCGAGGAGATGCCGCTCTACATCCACGGCCTGGTCGACGTGGCGCTGTGGGACATCGCGGGGAAGGCCGCCGGGCTGCCGGTGCACCAACTGCTCGGCGGGTACCGCACCGCCATCCCCGCGTACGCCTCCACCTCGACCTTCGCCACCGTCAGCGAGTACCTCGACGTCGCCGACCAGTGCCTGGAACTGGGCTACCCGGCCATCAAGCTGCACGCCTGGGGGAACGTCGACCGCGACATCGCCCTGTGCGCGGCACTGCGCGAGCACGTCGGCGACTCGGTGCCGCTGATGTACGACGGATCCGCAGGGTTCGACCTGCTCGACGCGATCAAGCTGGGCAGAGTCCTGTCCGAGGCCGGATACCTCTGGTACGAGGAGCCGATGCGCGAGTTCAGCGCGACCGCCTACCAGCGCCTAGCCGAGAAAGTGAACGTACCTCTGATCGTCGCCGAGACCAGCGACGGCGCCCACATGAACACCGCCGACTTCATCGCCAACGGCTCCGCCACCGCGGTGCGCACCAGCGCGGGCCTGCGCGGCGGCATCACCGGGGCGATGCGGATCGCCCACCTGGCCGACGCCTACCGGATGCGCGCCGAGGTCCACGGCGGCGGCATCGTGCACACCCACCTGTGCATGGCCATCCCCAACACCACCTACTACGAGTCGTTCGTCCCCGCCAACCCCGTGACCAGGGAAGAGGCGGTCGACGCCAACGGGCTCGTCCACGCGGGAACCGCGCCCGGCATCGGATACGAGGCCGAATGGGAGCGCACTGCCGTACCGGCCGGGCTGGAGCCCTACACCTCCTGAATTCCCCCCAACAAAGGAGAACACCAACATGAGCGACAAACGGAGCACCGGCCTGAGCAGGCGTGCCGTTCTGGCGACCGCCGCGACGCTACCCCTGATCGCGGCGACGCCCGCCGCGGCGGCCGCCAAGGGCTGGACGTGGAAGCTGCTCACCGAGGGCACGGACGTGTGGCAGCGCAACTCCTGGAAAGGCAGGGAGCAGTTCGACTTCCGGCTCGGCGGTGGCGGCTGCATCCCGCAGATGCGGCACTGCCCGACCGGCTACCGGCCACTGCTCTCACCCACCTACGAGGGCGAGGAGACCGACCGGGTCATGCAGGCCGTCCTGTGGGGCCTGAACGTCGAAGCCGCGACCAACGTCCTCGACCGGCGCTGGAACGTCAACCAGGCGGGCACCCGCCCCGGCGCCTACCAGCGCACGGTCCGCGTCGAGCGGACCACCCCGACCGCGACCGACGTGTGGACCATCGCCGACCGGCAGTGGTATGCAGAACTCGTCGCCGACTTCGCGGGATCGGACGCCGTCCCGCAGCTCACCCGCTACACCAGACTGTCCAACGGCACGCTGGAGATCCGCCGCGTCATCCGGCTGCCCAAGGTCGTCAACGCCGGAACGACAGTCGCGAACGTCGAGTTCTACCTGGAGAACTGGCTGCCGTTCCTGCGCTCCGCCGACGCCTTCACCGCCCTGGCGCTGCGACTCGACGCCAACGGCGACCCGAGCGAGTGGTACCGGGCGGGCCAGAACATCCCCTACTACCCGTGGACGCCGACCAGCACCACCAGCGGCTACGCCATGGTCTACCAGGAAGGCACGCACCGGACCACCCCCAACGTGGCCGTGGTCTTCTCCAAGAACCCGGGCACGAAGCACGCCACCTCGGCCGTGTTCGAGAATGTGCGCAACTCGATGGACTGGGACACCGGCATCGGCATCCTGCCCGGCGCCCACATCATCGGCGGGGAAGCCGACAGCATCCTGGACTACACGATCCGCATCGTGCCCAACGGCGGCACCAGCGCCGGCCTGGTCACCGACCTCAACGCACAGGTCGCCGCGATCCGGCCACCCGCTCTGTACGGCCTGTCGTACGCGCTGTCCGGCGAACTGGGCAGCATCGCGGGGCGGCTGCGCGGTTACCTGACCTCCGCCGATGGAACGCGAACCAACCACCTCGCCCCGCTCCTGGTCTGAGTCCGGCGATCCCGGGCGCCGAGCAGGGATCGTGGGTATCGGCACCAACCGGCTCCGGCTCGTCCTCCTCTCCAACCGACGGTGCCGTCGGTTCCGACGTAGGTGACCGAGACCAGGCCGGCACTGTCGATGATCGCGGTGGCGGCCTGAGCGATCAGGGCGTCGATCAACCGGTCGTTGTGCACGTAGCGGGCCAGGACGGCCTTCTTCTTGCCCGAGGCGCGGGTGATCGGGCTGGTACCGGCGTAGTTCTTGCGGGCCTTGGCCGAGGCGTAGCGGTGCTGATCCTGGGCGGCAAAGGAAGAAAGCCGCACGACCTGCACGGATGGCATTATCGGCAGGCACGGCTGCGCTGCCCCCAGCTACTTCGCCAGGCGGAGTCTCGTGCGTGGAGTGATCGTCCAGTCGGGCTGTCAGGATGGTGCTCTGCTCGGGTGCTCGCCGTTCAAGTCATACAGGAGGGCGGGGATCAGGCGTTCCTCCATCACCGTCCAGCCTCGGCTCGCCATGAGTTGTGCGAGCTCCACGTCCCATGGGCTCGGCGCGGCCGTCCCGCTCAGCGGGGTGGACTCGCTCTCGGCCAGTCCCGCGGCGTAGTCGGCCGCCGACATGCGCCACGGAGCTGCCCGGTGGCGGGAGATCGCGCGTTCCATGATCCGCAGGCCGGTCCAATCGAAGTCGGCTCGCCACCGCAGCTCGCCCTTGGCCGTCTCCAGGAGGCGGTGGCAGGCCGCCGAAGGTATCCCTTCGGTGCAGATGAGCGGCGCGGATCGGGCGCCGAGTTCGGTGGCCGCCGCGCGGAGCACGGCCGGGTTCTCGCAGATGAAGATCGGGTCGTTGTCGAGGGCGACCGGGAAGGTAGTGAGCTGGTGCAACGTCAGCCGGTATGGAACGCCATACCTGGCCGCCTCCGCCAGCCAGCCTGCGACCGGGCCCTGGCCGAGTACGGGGAGGTTGAGCACCAGGACCTGGCTGGCCAGGTCGTCCACGATCACCCCGGCCGACTCCCACAGCGTGCGCTGCCCCACCCGGTCGCCTGGAACAGACGGCAGGCCGGCGCGGAGCGCCAGGGCCCGCAGCACCAGCAAGGTCAGCGGTGAGCCGGCGGACAGGGCCTTGGTGTCGCCGGTGGCACGCTCGGCCAGCACGGGGAGCGGCATGGCCTGGGCGGGCAACTGGTCGAGAACCTGGGCCGCCGTGGTGACCAGCCGCCCTTCGCCGCGCCTGATGAGCCTGGTCGCCGTGCCGTCGACGGCGATGGCCTCCAGCCAGGCGGCGTGCCAGGCGTCGCCGGAGTGCCTGCCGTGCGAGGCGCCGGCGAGGAGCCGATCGCGTTCCTCATCGAGCGCCCGGCGCTCCCCGGCCCGGTCCCGTAACGGACCACCCAGCTCGGCCAGCACATCACGCAGGCCGTGGGTGTACCGGTTGGTGAGGAAGACGTCCAGGTCGGTCAGGGGCACGGTGAGACGCTTGACGTCCTCCGGCCGGTAGCGGCCGGTCAGCCCGATGATCACCCGGCGCTCCTCCTCGGAGGGCGCGCCGATGCTGACCGAGCCCGACAGAGCGCCGTCCCGCTCCAGCTTGCGTCTGGCGGCGGCAAGCAGACGGGCCCAGCCCTCCGAACGCAGCTCATCCAGGGAGTTCAAGCGGGATGACCTCCTCCGGGGTCAGAGTCACCTTGCGGGTGTCCGGTGAGCCGAGGGCGGCGGTCAGATCGCCGGTGTCATCGGCCAGCAGCTGCCCGCCGTCCCATACCAGCAGCAGAGGGCTGACGGTGTGGTCGATGGGAGAGTGCGCCAGGTCGTAATGGGCCGCGGCGGAGACCGAGGCGTGGGTGGCCCACAGGTCGTAGCCGGTCATGAACAGGTCGAGGTCGAACTGCGCCGCCAGCGACATCAACTCGCCGCGCCCGGTGTCGTCCACCCCGGCGAACGCCTCGTCCAGCGCCAGCAGCCGGGGCGCGTCGGGCCGGGCCGAGTTGAGCATGGCATGTGCGGCGGCGAACAGCGGCAGGTGCAGGGAGACCGACTGCTCACCGCCCGACAGGCGGCTGTGCCTGGACCTGGTCAGCCGCTCTTCCGTACCGTCCGATCGTACGAGCTGGAAGGCGAACTGCCGCCACCTGCGGTAATCGAGCACGTCGGCCAGCAACTCACGGTAGGGCCTGTCGCGGTGGCGCGCCCGCGCGTTCTTGATCTGGGCGGCGAAGTGGCCACGCATCCTTGTCAGGTCGTCAGGGCGCAGCCGGGCCGCGTCACCGTCGAGCAGGCCGCAGATCGCGCGCTGCTCGTCGTCCAGCGCGTCGGCCAGCAGCCACCCCACCCCGACGGTGGTGCCCGAGGACATCCGGCGTGAGCGCATCTCGGTGTTCATCCTGCGGATCAGGTCGCGGGCGTCCACGGTGCGGTCGTGGATCTGCTGGGCCAGCCTGGTCAGCAGGGCGTCCTCCAGGATGCGCTGCTCGGAGTCGCTGAGCAACTGCTGCTGGTCGTTCCTGCTGGCGCTGATCTTCGTGGCGAACGCGCCGACCGGCAGCAGGCCTTCCTCATCGGTGACGCGTACGACGATCACGCCGTCGGCGCCGTCCCACTCGGGCCGGTAGTTCTGGTCGGCGGCGGTCAGCTGTGCCTGCAGGTCCTCCAGGGCCTTGGTCAGCCGGGTGGTGGACTGCTTGAGCGAGATCTCGGTCGGGGTCAGGTCACGGGTGACGGCGAGGATGGCCTCGTGCACCTCGCGAACGCCGGCGGGCAGCTCCTCGGCCTGCCAGTCGGCCTCCTGGGCGGGCCAGGCCAGGCCGGGCGGGCACTTGAGCACGTCGAGCAGCTCGCGGCGGGCGTAGGGGGCCAGCTCGCGCGCGGTCTCGCGCTCTTCGCGCCGCGCCACCGCCAGCGCCTCGGCGGACGTCTCCACTCGGGTGCGCGCGCTCACCTCGGCGGTCAGCGCGTCCCGCTCGGCGGACCTGGCGGACTGCGTCTCCCGCTCGGCGTCGGCGATGTTCCGCTCGGTCCGCTCGACCTCCGCCAGCATCTGCCGGGCCTCCGCGCCGACCGTTGCCTGCAACGCCTCCAGCTTGGCGGCCTCCTCGGTATGCCGCCGGCGCGCGGTCTGCTCGGTCTTGGCGGCGTTCGCCTCGTCTTCGGCGGCCTCCATCAGCCGGTCGGCCGCCGCCTGCACGGTGGAGAGCTGGCGGGCCGCCTCCCGCCGCCGCCCGGCCAGGGTCCCGGCGGCGCGTTCGAATCGTTGTACGGCCCCCGCCACCTCGTCGACGGTGTCCGGCGCCAGAGCGCGTTCGGCACCGGTGCGGCGCAGCGTCCGCTCGGCAGCGCCATGCGCGGCGACAGCCTCGTCGAAGCCCCGCTGGGCCTCGTCCGCGCCTTCCCTGGCGCCGCGTAGCCGTCCGGCCGCCTGTTCGCGGGCACGCAGGGCCGTCACGATGGGACCGGTCCTGGGCAACGCGGATCTGGCCTCCGCCACGGCCTCCAGCCTCGCCTCGGCCGCCGCGTCCTGCCGGCCGAGGCTCGCGAGAGCGTCGTCGAGAGCGGCGAGCCGGGTGTCGCACTCGGCCAGCCGGGCAGCGCGGCGCCGGGCCCTGGCCGTGGCGCCGATGTACTCGGCGTGCACCTTGTGATGGGCGCCGACCTGGATGCCCTGGAAGAAGCGGCCACCGGGCGTGATGACAGGGCGGAATAGTGGGTCGTCGACTACCGGCTCGGCGGAGAACACTCCGCCCTGCTCACCGTTGACCACCAAGTGGTCGTCGTCTTGGAGTTCGACGGCGCGCAGGATCGCGGTGACCCGGTCTGCTGAGACGGGGCTGTCTTCCTCCGGCTCCAGTACGCGGAGCAGGTTGGGTCCGGTGAATGGATACGTCTCGAAAAGGTAGGCGTCGGAGTCGCCCACGCGCACCGGCTCAGGCGCCGGCGTGATCCAGGCGTCCAGCAAGCCGGCGGCCTCCATCGCCGCCTCGATCCCGGCCGCGTCCCGCTCATCGACGCCGTCTCTGAATCTGACGAGCCGCCACAGCGGCGCTCCCGCCCTGCCATCGCGCGGGGCGGCACGTGCCGGGTGGGGCGCGGGCGCGTCGTCATGTTCGGCGGCGATGCGCTGCCGCTCCTCCCGCATACTCTGGCGTTCCCGCTCGGTCTGCCGCCGAGTTTCGCGCAGCCGGGCCCGCTCGTCCCGCAGGTCCTGCACGGCCGGCGCCGTCAGCTCGGCGAAGACCGCTTCCAGGGTGGGCGCGTCGGGCTCACCCACCTGGTCGAGGGCCTCGGTCAGTGCGGTGGCGTCGGCCGCCACGACGCCGTGGCGTTCGGCCCACGCCGACAGCTCCTCGCGCGCCGTGCTCCTGGTCCGCGCTACCTCGGCTTCGGCGTCTGAGGCGGCCTCCTCGGCCTGAGCGAGGGCCGTCTGTGCCCGCTCCAGCGCGGCACGGGCCAGGTCGCGGGCCTGTTCGGCCTTGCTCAGGGCGGTCAGTGCGGCCCGGACCGCGCGCACGTCGTCGGCGCGGGCCGCGGCGCCGGCGCCGACCCGATCGGTGAAGCCGTCCTCATCGGTGTCGCCGGGGCTCCACGGGATGCCGGCGGCGTGCGCCTCGTCGGCCAGCTCACCCGCCGTCCTGGAGACGGCCGATTCCAGCTCGGCGAGGTTGCGCCGCGCGGTTTCCAGTTCCGCCGCGGCCCTGCTCTTGGCCGCGGTGCGCCGCTCCAGCTCGGCCCGCGCGCCAGCGGCGGCGTCCGCGCAGGTGCGCACCAGCCGTTCGAGGTCGGCGAGCTGTTGCAGCGCCTCGTACGCGGCGCTCGACTTGAGCTGGTCCAGCCTGGCGCGCAACCCTGCCAGAGTGTTCTCGGCGGTGGCCGTCCGGGCCTCCGCCCGCGACCGCTCCTGCTCGGCGACGGTCAGTTTCTCCCTCGCTGTCCGGCGGGACTCGACGGCGGCGGCCACTTCGCCGCGGCGGCGGGTCAGCGCGCCGGCCGCCCAGCGGGCGTGGGTCCGCAGGTAGGTGCTGTAGCTGGAGAGGAACGCGGCCGTGGCCTCGTCCGCGGCGACCAACCCCTCCAGGGTGCGCTGCACCGACTCCATGTCGTCGAAGGAACGGGCCGCTTCGGCGATCAGTTCGTCGTCGATCGGGCGCAGGCCGTCGGTCAGCGTGTCGGACAGCTTGGCCGGGTCGAGGTTCTTGGCCAGCTGCGGCCTGCGCAGGGTGAGGATCAGCGTGATGAGCTGTTCGTAGCGCTCCCTGCCCAGCCCGAACAGCCGCCGGTCGATGGCCGCCCGGTAGTCGGAGGCCGAGCCGATCAGCGCCTGCTCGCCCAGCTCCGCCGCGAGCTGCTTGCGGGTCATCGGCCGGTCGTCGGGCGTGAGCAGGGAGAAGTCCTCGCCGACGCGGCCGTCGCAGACGAAATGCCAGCGTACGGGGGTGTCGCGGTGTCGCTGGGCGTGCAGCCCGACGCCGGCCGTGACCGACCGGCCGGTGCCGGGATCGCGGAACTCCATCCAGACGTAGCCGAGCGCGGAGTCCTGCCCGCGGAAGAGCAGGTTGGACTTCATCGTCCGGTCTTCGGAGGCGAACGGGTTGAGCCGCTTGGGATCGATCCGCCCGTCGAGCACGAACGGGAACAAGACCTCCAGCGCCTTGGTCTTGCCCGACCCGTTGGGCCCGCGCAGGATCAGCCAGCCGCCCGCGAAGGCGAACTCCTCATCCCGGTAGTCCCACAGGTTGATGATCCCTGCCCGAGAGGGGACGAACCTGGTCACTTCACATCCTCGAAGAGAGTGGATTGTTCGGGGCGCTGTTTCACCTCCGCGGTGACGCCGCGGTATCGGGCCAGCAGCGGCAACGCCAGCACGCCGCCCTCGACGACCGCCACCAGGCGCAGCTTGGCCAGCAGCGCGACTGCCTCGCCGAGCAGCCGGTCGGGATCGGCCCGCCAGGCGGCGCCGAAGGCGACGCCGAAGTGGCCGACGAGCTCGCGCATGGCGCGCCGCAGCCAGGTATCGGGCAGGAAGGGATAGACGGCCTCGCCCGTCGGCGCCGTCCCGGTCCTGTCCTGCCCGGCCAGCACGGTCAGCACGTTGCCGCGCGGCAGTGCTGCGTCGATGCGCGCGGCCGCCTCGGCCAGGCGTTCCGCGGCGGTGGGCGCAGGCAGCGGCGTGGGAGGATTGCGCCGGTTGCCGGGCCCGCAGTAGGTGGCGATACGCGCGGCCAGGAGCAGCGCCGCCTGGGGGATCGTCCCGCCGCCTGGGAAGCGGACGTCCGACAGGCGTCCCGAGGTGTCGATGACGGCGACGCCCTCCGCCCGGCGTTCCACGGTCAGCCCGGTCAGCCGCTCCAGGTCCTCGGCCAGGTTGGGCGAGCGGAGCTGGCCGTGCAACGACTCGTCGACCTCCGCGTAGTAGACGACCGGCTGTTCGAGAACCAGGCGGCGCGCCTTGCGCGCCGCCGCCCTGCGCGTCGTGGCCTGTCCCTGCGCCAGGCCCTGGCCGGTGTCGAGCAACGCGGTGACCGAGCCGACGTGCTGCAGGACCCTGCTGGGGCGGTAGACGGCGCCGACGATCTCCCTGTCGATGTCGTAGAGCGCCTCGGCCCTGTCGGGGTCGTTGACCCAGGCGGACGCCGAGCCGTCGGCCAGGGCGAGCGCGCCACGCCGCTCCAGCCAGGCCACCGCGTCCACGAACGCGTCGCGGTCGGGCTTGCGCTCGGTGTCCATGCCCAGCCCGTCGATCCTGGCTGCGTCGGCCGCGACCGCGTCGGCCAGCTCGCTCAGCGCGATCTGCGTGCCCGAGCGGCCAAGAGCGGCCAGCGTCAGCATCAGGTACGCGTACCGTCTGCGGTTGAAAGGCCGGTCGGTCCTGGTCAGCGCGGGAGTGGTGGCGTCGAGCCGGTCGTGCACGCGCAGCAGCCTGGCGGTGTCCGCGGTGGTGAGCAGCCGGTAGCCGAGCACCTCGGGCAGATCCGCGCGCAGCTGCGTCGTCCACCGCCTGACCAGTGGGAGCGCGCCCCTGTCCGGGTAGGTGGGAGTGATCAGCGGGTGGCGCAGCAGCAGTCGCACGGCCCGTTGGTAGTCGGCCAGCTCCAGCGGCGACACGTCGGCGGCGACCCTCATATCGAGGACACCTCCAGGCGCAGGCCGTCGAGGTGGAGGCGGCCCCGGATGGTCGCTACCGTGGTCGAGCCCTCGCACGGGCGCAGGGTGAGCCGCACGCCGTGCGCCGACCCGCTGGCGGTGACACTCCTGCTCGCCGGGACGCGGGCCGACAGCGCCAGATCGAGCAGGCCCAGCAAGGCCTGCGTCTCCGGCTCGTCCAGCACCCGGTCGTACACGCCGTCGCCGGCCAGCGCGCCGGCGGCGGAGCGGCGCTGCGCCTGAGCCTTGAGCTGCTCGGCCCGCAGCCGCTGGCGCTGGGCGTGGTTGCGCTCGATGCGGCCCACCCCGTGCAGGCCCGGCGTCCGGCCTGACTGCACGAGCGTGCGCGCCACCCGAACCGGCTCGGCGTCCCACCACGACAGCCTGCTGGGGATCAGCTCCGGCTCGTCGTACGGCACCGCCACGTGACGAGGCGAACCCAGATCGAAGGTGACCTGGAACAGCGCGTGCGCGTCGTCGTCGCTCGGGCAGGAGACGAACCACTGGGCCAGATGGCGCAACTGGCTCTCCCTGCTCACTCCGCCCCGTCTGGCCTCGGTCACCCGGCGCAGCAGTGCCAGAACCCCGGCGATGGCGGTGATGGTCGCGCCCTGCAACCGCTCGGCCTCGCTCGCGGTGCCGTCGGCGAACCAGTGGGTCAGGCCCGACCAGCGCTGCCGCCAGTCCTCCTCCCGCTCGGCCGGTGTGCGGAACAGCCGCTCGTCCGCCCCGGCCGCGAGAGCGATCAGCCGCTCGACGCCGGTCGCGGCGACCTTCTGGACGGCGGCGGCCAGCAGCGGCTGGTAGCGGGCCAGTTCGGCGGTGAACTCGCGCATGTGGGTCAGCAGCCCGTCCTTGTGCGCCAGGAACACCTCGGGGCTGGTGTCATTGGTGCGGGCCAGGTCACCGAGCATGAGGTAGAAACGGGCGGCCCGCATCGCCATGTCGGACAGTACCCCGTCCAGGCGGCCCAGCTTTCGGTAGATCTCGTCGCCGTCGCCGGTGCGGTTGGCCTCGGCCAGGGCCTTCAGGTCGGCCAGGATGTCGGGGAAGACCAGCCTGGACAGCTGCGCATCCTCCAATCCCGCGCCCAGCACGTCCTCCACCGCGTGGTAGGCCCGGTATCCCGCCTGGGTGAACTGGTAGACGTAGTGACGGTTGCGGTATTCGGCCAGGTTGGCCGCGCGGGTGCCGTCATAGCTGCGGTCGAGCAGCCGCCAGTCGGCCAGCGAGTCGAGCAGCGGCTGCACGTCCTCGATCGCGGGGCAGGACGGATGCTCCTCGCGCAGGGCCTGGAGCAGCTCGCGGGCCTGCGAGGCGTGCAGCAGCACCTGATAGTTGGCGCGGCCGCGGTCGAAGGCGCGCAGCACCCACAGGTATTCGTGCCGCTTCTCTGCTGCCGCGAAATGGAACAGCCGCATCCGGTCGTCGAGCGTGAACGCGTCGATCCCGAACGCCGCACCCTGGCCGGTGTTCTCGTCCATCACGTCTAGCATGCCGTACGTCACCGATGGTTCTCTCCGGAAAGTCCGGAAAGGCGGCGCAGGACGGCCAGGGCGGCGGCCCGGCTGAGCTGGTCGTGATGCGACTCGTTGCGACGGGTGCGCAGACAGCCGTAGCAGGAGGTCTCCTCGCCGCAGTCGCACGAGCCGACCCGGCGCACGGCCGCGTCCACGACGGCGTCCAGCCGGTCGGCGACGCGCAGCACGCTGCCGGCCCCACCCGGCACGGTGTCGAACAGCACGAGCGTGCCGCCGGTCATCGTGCCGTCGATGTCGTCCCTGTTGATCTCCAGCCCGTCGGCGGCGCCCTCCAGCAGCGCGTACAGCACGGACCGGGACAGGTTCGGCACGTCGAAACGCAGCTCCAGGATGTCGGTCTCGTAGCCGTGCGCCAGCGAGCGCCAGCGCAACGGGCCTTCGCACGAGTTGCGCCGCAGCGGGTGGGTGTGCGTCTTCGGCGTCCTGCCCAGGTTGGACGCGCCCCAGCCGCACCAGTCGCAGATGAGGAAGCCACTGCTGGCGGGCCCCTCCGAGATCGCCACCAGCCTGCCTCGCGAGCCCGACCGGCACCAGGCCACCGCCTCCGAGGAGGACCGCCAGCGGCGCTCGGCCAGCTCGATCCCGAGCGAGACCACGTGCGTGGCGCCGCCCCAGACGGTCTTCGGCGGGGCCACGGCGGGTTTGGCCGTGCGGTGGTCGGCGACGAAGCCGAACTCCGGCACGTAGTACTGCCTCAGCGGTCCCTGGACGGCTGCGCCGCAGGCCGGGCAGGCGGCCTCGAGCGACTCGTCGCCCTCCCTGTAGTGGTGGCAGGCGCGGCAGACGGTGTAGTGGCGGCTGATCAGCTCACGTCCGGGCAGGCGGTAGAGGCCCGCGGAACGCCATAGCACGCCGCCCGCGACCACCTCTGCGCCTGGCGCGTACTCGTAGATCGCGGTCGACAGGTCGCGCGACAATTCGAGACGCGCACCGACCTGGCTGTCGCAGTGCGCGGTACGTAGCTCGACGGTGTCCACAGGGAAGCCGTATTTGGGCAGCACGTTGCGGTTGGCCAGATGGCCGATCAGGGACCGTCTGGTCAGCGTGTTGACCGTGCGCTCGAAACGGGCGGCCAGATCGCTGCGGCGTTGCTCGAAAGCGGCCGTCCTGCGCTCCTCGAACGTCGCCACGTCCTGAGCGAGCTCCAGTCGTACCTTTTCCAGGTGGTCGCAGAGCACCTGAGCCCAGGCACCGGACCCCACACCGAGCTCAGCCTGGGCCTGCGGCGGCAGCACCGCCCGCAGCGAGGCCGTGACCTGCGGCGGGACCGGGGAGAGGAAGCGCCGCACCCGCTCGGTACCATCGCCCAGGAAGAAGTCGCCGGCCGTTTTCCACACCGTGCCGGACGCCTCCTTCGCCTGGCGGAAGAAGGCGGCCAGCGCCACCGAGTGCACGTGCCTGCGATCGATCCGCGCGTTGCCCAGCGGCACGTACGGCGCGCGCACCCGGCCCGCGATCATGGTCTCCGGCTCGGCGTAGCGGGACAGATCGTGGGAGCGGCGCTGGGCGTAGGTGACCACCAGAGCGGCGGAGTCGGCACGCCGCCCCGCCCGCCCGGCCCGCTGGATGTAGTTGGCGGTGGTGGGCGGCATGTTGCGCAGCAACACGGCGCACAGCTCGCCGACGTCCACGCCGAGCTCGAACGTGGTCGAGCAGGACAGCACGTTCACCTCGCCCCTGACGAAGCGTTGCTGGATGTCGGCCGCCTCAAGGCTCGTCCACTGCGCCGTATGCTCTCTGGCAAGCAACGGAACGGGCGATATTTCCTGATAAAGCCGCCGATAGTGATCGTCTTCCTCGCGTATGGCCGGCTGCAGCCGCCCTGTACACCCCATGGTCGGGCACACCCCGCGCACCGAAGCGGTGGCCACCCGGCGGCACAGCTCACACCTCAGCAGCGGCGCGTCGGCGGAAAGCGCCAGCCAGGTGTGATCGACCTGGTACACCTGCCCTACCCGGGGCAGCGCCATGGCGGTCAGCCAGCCGTCGGGCAGGGCGGTCAGGAACCGCCAGCACCCGTCCAGCACCGCCCTGGCGTCGGCGTCCGGCCCCAGAACCCTGGCCAGGTAGTCCAGCCGGCGGTTGGACCCCCGCGTGGGCAGCCAGCTGAGCACCTTCAGCTTGGCCTCGGAGCCGTCCCTCCGCACGTGAATGGGCCCGCGCCGGGGATCGAAGATCTCGTCGCGCGGATCCACCTCCTCCGGCATGCTGAGCGTCCCCTGATGCCGGAGCGTGGTGACCAGCTCGCCGAGCAACTGCCAGCACTCCTCGGCCGACAGCCCCAGCTCCAGCAGCGGCGCTGGAGGCCGCCACGCCGGGTCGACGTCAAGGTGTACGCCTAACAGGCCGACGCCCTCCAGCGAGTGCCGGTCATCCAGCGCGACCAGCTCGCGCATCAACCACCGGGCCACCTCCCGCCGGCGTTGCTGCCGCGAGTCGCGCCGCTGGAAGACCCCGGCCTCGGCGGCGGTCCTGACCGTCTCCTCGATCAGGTCGTCGACCGTCGCCGTCGCATCCCTGGCCGTGGCCCTGCGCAGCCCCTCCAGCATCAGCCCGCGCCGCTGGACGGTGGCATGACTGGACTCCAGGTACGGGGCGAAGAACGCGGCGGCCTGCCGGGAGTCACTGAACGCCAGCAGCTTCCTGCCCCCGCCAGGACGCCCTGCCTGCGCCTCGTCGGCCGGCAGCGCCTGGTAGAGCGTGGTCGCCAGCACGGCGGCGGCGGCCTCGTTGCCGCTCTCGAACTGCCGGATCATCCCCGCGCCCCGTGCGCCGCAGGCGGCGCAGCCGGACGGGACGATCGCCTTGGTCCGCAGGCGGAGCACCGGGCGGCGGGCGGTCACGCTGCATTCGCACCGGCCGAGCGCGCCGCACCGCCCGCACAGCAGCGCCCGCTCGGCCGTCGCCTCGGGAACGTCGCCCAGCACCACGTCGTCCTCGTCGCTCGCCTGGTCGGGATCGCCCAGCAGCAGCCACACCCGCGACTGCGCCGCGGTCACCCGGGGTGAGAACACCTCCTCGCCACCTGCTCCCGACACGGCGCCGACCAGGTGCACCGCGCCGCATCGCTTGCAGGCGCCGAACTCGAACATCGCCCCGGGACACTCCTGGCACCGCTCCCGGCGGCCAAGAGACACGTGCGGGCCGAGCAGGCATACGAAGGCGCCCTCGGTAGCGCGTACGAACAGGTGATAGCGGGCTGACAGCACTGGCCGGTCGTCGTCGCGTAGGCGTGCGCCCAGATCGACCAGCGCGGCCAGCGCCCGCTCGTCTCCCTCGAAGAGCATCGCGGCCAGCTCGGAGAACGCGCGTGGGCCCGCCGACAGCAGCCCGCGCAGCCTGGCCATCGTGTGCTCGCGCGCCAGCGCGGCCCCGGCGGAGGCGAACTCGCCGCCCGCGCGGGCCAGCAGCTCCTTCTCCGGATCCGCGCAGGAGGTCAGCTCGGCGTAGTCGGGCCAAGGTCCCCAGAACGGGCCTTCCGGCACGGCGACCCGGCTGGCCGTGACCAGGTCCTGGCGAGCCGGATCACCCTCCACCCACTCGAACGTCGCGTCGAACAGTTTGCTCGCGAACTCCATCACCGCCTGCGGCCGGTCGCCCACGGTGGCGCTGGTGGCCATGTACCGCAGCGGTCGCCCGTGCGCTACCCGCTCGCGCAGCCGTCGCAGCAGCATGCCAAGTTCCTCGGCCTTGGCCCCGTCGTAGACATGCACCTCGTCCAGCGCCACGAACCGCCAGGTCTCGCCCTCGAACAGCTCCAGGTCCGTCGGGCGCAGGAGAAGGTACTCCAGCATCGCGTAATTGGTGATCAGCAGGTGCGGCGGGGTGCGGCGCATCTCCTCGCGACTGAGCAGTTCGCCGGGCAACCGCCCGGCCCCGGGATGGAGCTCCTCGAACAGGGCCAGGCCCTGTGCCTCTCGTTCGGGCGTGTCTCCGGTGTAGCGGCCGAAGGTGAGGTACGGCGCCGCCGCCAGCAACTCGCGTAGCCGTTTGAGCTGGTCGTTGGCCAGCGCGTTCATCGGATAGAGCAACAGTGCCCGCACGCCGGGCCCCAGCGTCCCCGCCGTTCGCTCGGCGGCCAGGTCGTTCAGTATCGGCAGCAGGAAGCTCTCGGTCTTGCCCGACCCGGTGCCCGTCGCCACGACCAGGTTGCGCCCGGCCGCGCTCTTGCGCAGCGCCTGCTCCTGATGGGCGTAGAGCGGCCGGTCCAGGGGCAGCGCCGGACCGGCGAGCCGGGCGAAGGCCGGATCGAGCACGCCTTCCGCCAGCAGATCGCGCAGCGTCGCGCCGCTGTGGTACGGCGGCGCCGCCTCCAGCAGCGGACCCTTGCTGAGCAGCGGGCTGGTGGCGATCTGCGCTGCCAGCGCGGCGGCGATCGCCGGGTCACGCACCGGCAGCAGCGAGGCCAGGTAGCGCCGGTATGCGCCAGTGATGAGTGCGCTGGTGGCAAGGGGGTCCACAGGGCTCCGTCTCTTTTTCAGCGAAAGGGTCGCTCGCCGGCCAGCACGCCGTCCGGCCAGCGCGTTCCGGTCCAGGGATCTGGCAGGGCCAGCCGTACCAGCACTCGATCCGCCTCGGCCAGTGGTGGCGGCAGGGCCAGCACTCCCTGCTCAGGCACGGGCAGCACCTCCGTTCGGTCTCCAGCCCGGACCTCGGCGACCAGGCCGTCCAGCCAGACCAGCTCCCGCAGGACGAGCCGGTCCCCGAGGTGCTCGACGGCCGAGGCGGTGCCCGCCGGGCGGACGAAGGCGACCGGCACGTCAGGTGGATACACCAGGTCGGCTCCGGCATGGGCGGCGATGGTGTCGAGCAGGCGGCGCGGGCTGAACAGCCCTCGCGCGGAAGGTGGCAACTCCTGGACGGCCTGGCCGCCCGCCCGCACCTCCAGCGGCCGAGGCGACAGGCCGTCGATTCGCAACCAGTCCATCGTGCCCAACTCCTCGACCGCCAGCCGCAACGGGCGGGCCCGCGGCGCGTGCCGGTCGGTACTCACCCGCATGTGCGGCGGGCTAAGGGTCAGCCGTGCGCCGCGGTGCTCGAAAACTCGTTCGGTCTCCTCGGCCGTGAAGACCGGCAGCCGGTCCTCGCCCACATGTACCGTCGCCCGCTGGAGCCCGTCCGCGGTGAGCAGCCGCAACTCCGGTTCGTGCGAGACACTCAGTCCCGAGGCCACGAAGACGGTCCTGCGCGCACCCTTGCCGATGGGGCCGCGCACCACCACCGTCACCGCGCCCACGCCCTGCCAGACCTGAGGGATCGTGACGGGCTCGCTGGGCGTGCGGCTCTCGCGCAGCACGGACCTGCCGGCTTGCCGTACCTCCACCGACCAGGTGAAACCGTCTCCAGGCAGCCAGACTGACACGCTTGCGGTCACAGGCATGCCGCTCGGGGCGATGACGCCCGGGAGCGGCGGTCCCGTAAGCACCTGGGCGCGGTCTTTGCCGCGGATCTGGCGTCGGCTGCTGCCGACGAGGCCGACCCAGGTGGCCTGGCCTGGCGAGAGCTGTGCCAGCCGCCAGCCGGGCCAACAGGCGGACTCGGCGACCACTCGCGGCGGGGGGTCGCCGGTGAGTTCGCGATCGGCAGGAAAGACGGCCCAGAAGCCGTCCGAGGGTAGGGCGCGCTCGGTGGGCAGCCGGTGGCCGTCCTCCTTGAAGATCAGCAAGGGATCCGCCGGATCGATCAGGCGGACCGCGTGGCCGTTCACCGAGAGGGATTGGTCCGGGGCCGTGATGGGGACGTGGCCGTCGGGGTCGACCTGCGCGTGCTTCCCGTCGACCAGGACGTCCGCCGAGCCGGGCGGGCGCAGCCGAACGCCCCCGCCGAACGGTTCGAGGGTGACCTCCGGGCGCTCGGCGACGGGTATGGGGTCGATGACACCCGCGCGGACTAGGGCGATGGTCTGGTCGACGATCCTGCGAGGCAGGCCGAGATCGTCGGTCTCCTGGTCGGGAGCGCGTAGGCGCTCCAACAAGTCGAGGCACCGCTCGGCCAGCTCGCCCGCGAGGTCGTCGCCGTGCTCGACCAGCCGGCGCATCGGCTCGTCCAACTCCTCGGCGCGGCCCTCCAGCAGGTAGCGCAGGAACCCCTCCAGGCAGGAGTCCGGCACGCCCGCGTGCAGCAAAATCGGGCCGAGATGCCGGTTCGGGGCGTCCTGCCCGGGCAGGCCCAGGCGGTCGAGCGCCGCGGCAAACGCCTCGCCGTACTGCTGGGCGTCCGCCGCGCGGCCCCGGCGTCCTGTCGCCGCCCACCAGGCCGGCCAGAACGAGCCTGAGCGGTAGCCCTCCGCCGCTACGGCGGACAGGGCGATGACCACGCAGGCGGGCCAGCGCTCGGCCAGCTCCAGGTGGCCGCCACGGCGTAACCCACGATGCACCTCGCCCAGCGCGGCGGCGGCCGCGCGCACCATGGTGGGCTCCGCGTCCGCCTCCGCGGCCAGC
This sequence comes from Nonomuraea sp. NPDC052116, assembly GCF_040680035.1. NCBI lineage: Bacteria > Bacillati > Actinomycetota > Actinomycetes > Streptosporangiales > Streptosporangiaceae > Nonomuraea > Nonomuraea sp. NPDC052116. Next base: position 22,578 of record NZ_JBFAWA010000053.1, read on the forward strand.
GACACGCGGCGCAGCCGGTGGGCCCACGTGCGTTCGAGGAGATCCAGGAGGGAAACGGCGTGACGGGTGAGCATGGGGTGTTTCTCTGGAGAATCGGACGGGGCCAAGGACACAGGCAACAACGAGCTGTGCGTACTCCCTACGGTCTCATAAGGGCAGGTATGACCGTGGAGGGATTCGTGACGGTCTACGGGGGCGGCAAGCCGAACGGAGGCAGGCCGCGACCCCTGTGGCGCTGAGGCATCGCAATTTCGATCACATGGCGCAGATCCTGATCACCGCACCTCGCAGGTAGCCTGCTGCTCGTCATGATGGGTTCGCGGGACGTCCCCGTGCTCCGTACGTGCTCGTACGCCCCGTCACGCGTCGTCAGGGCCCGGCACCGCCTGACACGCAAAACGCGCTGAGATGGCACGAACCATCACGCAACGGCACGGGGTGGCACTAAAGGATCTTGCTTCTAATCCGATGGTCGCAGTGCTCGCAACTCCGATGTCTGCGCTTTTGAGACGAGTCGAGACGAAGCTTGATCTAGTCTTTACGTTCGATCGCGTTTGCGGCCAACGCTTGATTTATCGAAAGCAGCGCGTTGCCAATGATTTGCTGAACATGTACAGAATGCCTTGTCTCGAACTTCGGTAGGGCTCGCGCACGAGTTCTGGGGACTTCGACTGCCTAATCCGACGGTCGCAGGTTCGAATCCTGCAGGGCGCGCTTTGATCATGGTTTGACCTGCGATTATGCGGGATCCGATGCGTTCTAGAATTTTCGTCTAGCGCTTGCGTGCTCCATGCGTGCTCGCGCGCACCAAACCCGCACACACCATGATCAACATCATCGCTCTGGGACTACCTCGGCAAAGGAAACGGCCCCGTCCCGCCGTGCAAGCGCGGCGATCACGAGGCCGGTCTCCTGATGTAGCGGGTTAGGCCCGTAGCGGGATCACCTCTCCGGGCTCCTCCTGGTACTCCTCCTCGGCGAGGAGCAGGGCTGCGGTCTTCTCCGCGGCCGCCATCGCCACCTCGGGGAAGACCGAGGTGTAGGTGTCGGCGGTGAAGGAGTTGGAGGTGTGCCCCAGGGTCTCCTGCACGACCTTCATCTCTACCCCGGCGGCCGGCATCAGTGAGGCGGCGCCGTGGCGGAGATCGTGGAGGCAGGTGGGTGGCAAGATCCGCCGCGGCAAGCCTCGCTGGGAGCAGAATCCCGACACCGGAAATATCGGCAGGCCGTCGACCGGTGGCACGTCGGCTTCACCGACCTGACCGGCGGCCAGGGGCTGCTGGGCCAGGTTGAAGGCCGCGTCTCGACCGTGGTGGCCGCCTGGCTGACGGCCCAGCCCGCCACCTGGCGTGGCGCCATCACTCATGTGGCCATCGACATGTGTGCCATATTCCGCTCGGCGCTCCGTGCTGCGCTGCCGCACGCGAGGATCGTCGTCGATCATTTCCACGTGGTGCAGCCGGCCGATGCCAAGCTCGCCGAGCTGCGCAGGCGGCTGACCTGGAAGATGCGCGGGCGCCGGGGCCGCAAGGGCGATCCCGAATACGATCATCGCAGGCTATTGCGCTCGGCCGCCGAAGAGCTCACCGATCAGCAGCGCACCGTCCTGGAACGGGACCTGACCAGGATCGGCACCTACCGGCGGCACATCCTGGCCGGCTGGCACGCCAAGGAGAAACTGCGCGATCTGCTCGCCCTGGCCCGCACCCACCCTGCCCGCTCGCAGATCAGCCACCGCCTGCACGCCTTCTACGCCTGGTGCGCCGACCACGCCTACCTGCCCGAGTTCGTGACGCTCGCCGCGACCGTCGAGGCCTGGCAGAGCGAGATCGAGGCGTTCCTTCCCGCCGGAATCACCAACGCCAAGAGCGAGGGGGACCAGCCGAGTCATCAAGCTCGAAGTCCGCTGCGCGTACGGCTTTCGCAACCCCGTCAACCACGACGCACCTCCCAATAGCTTCAGGTCACCATGTGAATCGAGTATTCGAGCCCCACAACATAGCGGGCAGGCCACGGCGCCACTCACACAACCCAGCCAGCTGGAGAATCGAGGTTAATCGAGGTCATCGGCCGGCACGAGGTACGTGGTGTGAGTGGCTTCCAGCCAGTCCCTGTCAATCTGGTGGCCGACCATTCGGCCGATCGCGGTCAGCGCTGAGGTGAAACTCTCTCGAGGCTCGGTAGCGGGTTCGCCGGGGTCGTCATCGTCGATGTTGAATCGCAGGCTAGATATGTACGGGTCGAGAGCGTTCGGATCGCTCCCGGACCGGTCGCTTGTGTCGAGAATGTCGAGCACCGTGACCAGCTCGCCGTCTCTCGCGTATTTGAGCACGGTCTCACCGTGGAAATCCCAGCTTACGGCCAGAGTCCGCCGCCCGCATCGCGACAAAGTGAGCAGCGCTTCGTCCTCCGTGGAACGGTAGTCGCTAATGATCAGCGTCCAGTTGCCGATCAGACCGGCCAGCAGGCCCGCCGCTTCGCTGCCACTCCCGTCGGAGCCCGAGCCCCACCCGGAGAAGCTGTCCGGCGCACCGGAAGCCGGATCGCCATTCAGTATGACGACTGCTTCTTCGACCGGGATGTCTTCCACCCACACGGCGTAGAACTGCTGCATCGAGACATCGCTGGGATCGTACGAGCGGAGCAGTTGATACAGGTCGTCTGTCGACACGAATTCAGCCTCCTGACAGAGGGGTCGCCCGCCCGGCCACTCCGGGCCGGGCGGGCGATCGCGTTACGGTGCGGGTGTGCCCTTGACGCTCACCCAGAACCGGTCACCATTGGGTCGCTTGGGCGCGTCCGGCAGGAGGACTCGGTAGCGTGCGTAGAACACTCCCAAGTACCAGCCATCACTTCTGTTGTTCTTCAACGGGACGCCTCGGACGGAGAAGTTTTGGTCGCCCCATCCTGGACCCTCCTTGACGGAGTTGAAGGGGAACTCGTCGCAGTCACCGACCACCTTCGCATCCTTGCACGCCTTCCTGCGTGCCGAGACCTGGACCGATCCCCACGTACGTCCCTTGGGGTCGCCAGGGCGCAGTTCGCTCTCGTTGATTCGCGTCAGCGGGGCGCGGGTGCCGGTCGTCGTTCCGTTCCAGTTTCCAGGAATCACCTTCTGCCCTGGATCCTTTTCGGGTTTGGTGGCGTCGGGGGTGTTGAACGCGGCCCAGATGTGCGCTGCCACCGGCCCTCGTTTGGCGTGGTTCACGTCCGTTTGGTAAATGCGGCTCACGTCAGGGAAGATGCAAGCACCCGTGTAGCGGACCCGCTTTTCCTCCGGCCAGTTGCCTGGGGAGCCTGGGCCCAGTGGCTCGTCGTCACAGCGAACGGTCGCCGGGGTCCAGGTTCCGTTCTCTGAATCTTGGTCGATCTTGCCCCAGAGCGGCCAGTTGTCCCGCTCGGTGTCAGGGGAAAGACGGTCGAACGTCACCCAGGGGAAGAAGCTGCACCTGCGTATCGCTCCTGCGGAACTCTCGGACTTGAAGCGGTAGTACCGAATCGTCGACGGGTTCCAGTCCTTGACGAGAGTTTGCCGATCGCCGTTGACCGTCTTGGTACAGTTCGATGCCTCGCCATCGGATTTCACCGTCGTGGTCAGCTGTATGACTGAGTTTCCCCAGGCAGCCCAGTCGTAATCGATGGTGTCGAACTGGACCCACATGGATATTTCCTTGGGCGTCAAAGGCCCCGTGACGCCGTCACTGCCCGCATTCCGGATGCTGGTGCCGTCTCTCGTACCGAGATAGGTGTTGGCCACGACCGTCGATCGGATCACCAGATCTTCCAGGTCCTCCCCATCGTCCATCTTCGCTCGCTTCTTGTGGGGGAGGGGGTTACCGGCGCTGTCGAAATCGGGAACCCACATGCTGACGCCGAACCATCTGACCGCGCAGCCGCTGAAGACGGTCGCATCGGTCCAGATGCCATGTTTGTGCCACGGTACCTGTGCGGGCGCCTCCGTTCTGCAGGAGTTGAGAGTGAAGTGCCGATAGTTGACTTCGTACGGATCCGGCTCGTCCAGAACGGCAGGCGTGCTTGCCGTCGCCGACGGCGTGGTCGCCGGGGTGACTGACGGCGTGGCCGGATCCGCGGAGAGGGAGCCGACCTCGTCCGCGCTGAGTGCCCGCTTGTAGGCGCGTGCCTCATCCAGGTCGCCCAGCATGCTGGTCCCCAGGGTCAGGTCCTGCTCGGCATGCCATCCGGCGAAGCTCAACGTCTGGGTTCCAATAAGCTGCCCATCGAGGTACAGCGAGGCCGTATTGGCGGTGGCGTCATAGACGCCCGCCAGATGGAACCAGGTACCCACGGGCGGTTCGACGTCGGACCGCACTCCCTCGGAGGTGGCAGTCGTACTGTCGGCGCTGGTAAGCGTGAACTCCAAGCCATGCTCGGCGGTGTTCCCCAGACGGAAGGGGGCCTGGTGAGTGCCTCGCTGCTCGGCGGCGCGGTAGTCGCCGTCCTTGTCAGCCCAGCGGAGCCACGCGGTGACGGTGAAGCTCTCGTCCGTGCGGATCACCGGCCCGGCCGTCTGCGCCAAGGGCTCCTCTCCTGGCTGGGTGACGTCGACGGTGACCTGCTGCCAGTCCGACCAGGCTGAGGCCGCTTGCCCGGTGACTGCGCGCACGCGCCAGCGCAGCTTCCATCCATCGTTCAGTTCTCCCGCGGGGACGGCGATGTTCGCCTGGGTGCCGGAGGCGACGTTGTCCGCGCTGCCGGTCCAGATCTGGCCGGTGCCCTGGCTTTGGGGTGCGGCCGGGTCGTGCTCGATCTGGGCCTCGGCACGCAGTACCTGGCCGGTGGGGTGGGTGAGGGTGGCCTGCAGCGTAGGGGTGAGCGTGGTGCTCACCGTCACCCCGTCTACCACCTTCGACGGGGTGATGGTCAGGCCGGTGACGGTGGGTTTGGGCAGGCTGACGGTGAAGGACTGCCAGTCCGACCAGGCGGAGGTGGCGGTGGCGGAGACCGCGCGGGCCCGCCAGCGTACCTTCCACCCGTCGGTCAGCGTGTCCGCCGGCACCGTAATGCTCGCCTGGGTGCCAGCCGGAACATTGTCGGCGCTGCCGGTCCAGATCTGGCCGGTGCCCTGACCGCTGGGCGCGGCTGGGTCGTGCTCGATCTCGGCCTCGGCGTGCAGCGGTTTGCCGGCCGGGTCGCTGACCTGGGTGAGCAGCGAGGGGGTGCGGGTGGGGGTGATGGTGGTGCCGTCCACCTGCTCGGACGGGGTGACCTGCAGTGCGCCGACGGCCGGTTCGGAGACCGGGTCGGGCACGTCGACGGTCAGGTTCTGCCAGTCCGACCACGGTGAGCCGACGGTCGTGGCGGTGTTGATCGCCCGGGCCCGCCAGCGCACCTTCCACCCGTCGGTCAGCTTGTCCGTAGGGACGGTCACGGAGGCTTGGGTACCGGAGGCGACGTTGTCCACGGCGCCAGCCCAGATCTGGCCGGTGCCCTGCCCGGTGGCGGCCGGGTCGTGCTCGACCTCGAACTCGGCCCGTACCGGCTGGGCGGCCGGGTCGGTGACCGTGGTGCGCAGGGCCGGGGTCAGGCTCGTGGCGACGGTGACGCCGTTCACCACCTGGGAGGGGGTGACCTGGAAGGCGCCGACCGTCGGGTTGGGCACGTCGACCGTGGCCGTCTGCCAGTCCGACCACGCCGAGGTGGTGGCGGCGGTGGCGTTGGCCGCGCGGGCCCGCCAGCGGATCTTCCAGCTGTCGGTCAGCTTGCCCGCGGGGATGCCCACCGTGGCTTGGCCGCCGGAGGCGACCACCGCGGAGGCTCCGGTCCAGATCTGGCCGGTGCCCTGCCCGGTCGCGGCCGGGTCATGCTCGACCTCGAACTGGCCGGTGAGGCTGCCCTGAGCGCTATCGGCGACGGTCGCTGCCAGTTGCGGAGTGAGCGAGCTGGTCACGGTGACACCGTTCACGGTCTGCGCCGGTGTGATGGCCGGTGCGGAGACGGTCGGCGCGGAGACGGGGCCGCTGGTGGTGATGGTCAGCTTGGGCGGCAGGTTGAATTCGGTGTCTTCGGAGGAGGTGAACACCCGGTAGTTGTCGATGTTCGCCTCGCCGGGCGACTTGAGCACCAGACCGTGGTTGGCGGCGCCGGCGGCCCAGTCCTGGGCGATGCCGGTGACGTTCCAGTCCATGCTGTCCGGGTATGTGGGGCAGTCGGAGTTGACGCCCTTGAAGTTGGTAGAGGCGTCCTCGGTGGTGTGGGTGGGCTTGCCGGCCCAGTACAGGTTGTCCGGGTCCCAAGCGCTGGTCAGCCGGGCGACCTGGATGCCGTTGGCGAGCGCGGCGCCGCAGTTGTGGCTGTGGACGGTGTTCATCGACAGCGTGGCGTCGGTCACCGTGCTGCCCTGCAGGCCCGTGGTGTCGAACTGCAGGTGCGTTCGGCTCTTTATCCCGCCGGTCATGGTGCCGGCCATGAGGTTCCCGCTGTCCGGCCAGGCAGGCGAGTCGACGGTGTCGTTGGTGCCGACTTCCACGTCGGCGCCGAGCGGCAGCGTGATCGCAGAAGCCACGCGCACCGGGTAGGTGGTGCCGGCGTCCGCCAGGAACGCCTGGTCCGGCTTGACCACCAGCTCCGTACGGCCGTCCTTGGTGATGAGGTCCGTGTCGGCCTTACCACGCTTGGCCAGGAGGCTCTTGCCGCTTCCGTCCGACATGGCCGGTCGCGCCGCGGCGGCGACCAGCTTCTTGTCCTTGCCCTTCAGCAGCAGCCGGCCGCCCTTCCCCTCGGTCAGGGTCAGGCCCTCGTCGTCTACGCCGATCCGCAGCTCCAGCGGCTTCGAGGGCCGCTGGCGCAGCACCACCTCATGCCGGAACCCGGCTGGCAACGCTGTCACCACCAGGTCGGCACCCACGCCCGCGGCGTCGGTGTAGGTGGCGACACTGCCCTTGACCGTCGGCTTGGGCAGAGGCGTCGGCCAGCGCAGCGCGTACGACTTAGCGTCGGCGGACATCTTCACGAACGGATCCGTGCCACCTGCGGAGAGCTCCAGGAGAGCACCCTCGGCGAGGGCCTTAGGTCGCAGCTTGCCACCCTGCTCGGTCAGGGTGGTGTCGATCGGCACCCATCCGTCGCCCTGCCTGGCCCGCACCGGACCGGCCGTGACCTCGGTCTTGAACGTCTTCCCGTCCAGCTGCGCGTACGTGATGCTGGTCGCCGTCGTCTCATCGGCTACCGTAACTGGCCGGCCCGTTTGAAGGGCCGTTCGCGAGGCGACCGTGCGCGCCGGACTGAGTGCCGCGTTCGAGACCGCGTTGCCGTGCTTTCCGGCAACCCACGAAGCCGTGTCGCTGAGCGTGGCCGGATGTCTGTCGAAAGAATCAGCAGCGGTCTTCCCCGTGCCCTCATCGAACGACCAGTGAGCACTGCCCACATCCCGCGTCTGGAAAGACCATTGGAAGGCGGTCATGGGATTTGCGGAGGCGTCGATCGCTTCCGAGATTTCCGCGATGTAGATAGTGCCAGCCTTCAGTTGCTGCGCCGGCGTGAACGTGAACACCTTGTTGGAGGAGTCGTTGGACACCGTCCCGTCGATGACCGTCCCGGACGTGTCCTTCAACGAGAACGTCGGCTCCCATACGGGCTCGGCGAATGTGGCCTTGACGAGGGTGTCCACCGGCACGTTCCGGGCATCAGCGGCGGGATCGGTGCTCGTCACCGTGGGGGAGACTGTGTCGGCCGGACTGCCTTCCTCGATGGTCCCGCCATTCCATGACTCCTCGCCTGATTCACCGGTGAAAGGCTCCAGCTCGGCCGGCGTGATTTCGGCCGTGTGGTTGGGGAGAGCAGCGAGAGCCTGCTCGTCGGCGGCGCTCATTGGGGGGAGGTCCGGAATTTCTCCCGGCGTGTCGACCCGCATTGCCAGGGCCTCTTCGTATGTGGGCGGCGTTGTCCTTCTCGGCCCCTCATAGGAGTAGACGATCACCTCCGGAGGAGGCGCCGGTATGTATTCGACTATGAGGGTGGGTGGGTGTCGGTAGCCCGGGTAGTCCGCGCCGCTGTAGTCGCTGGAGTAGTACTGGCGCCAGTTGATCGTGGCGGTCTCGCTGACGGCCTGGAGCACCACCCCGTGGTTGGGCTCGTCCCGCTCGATCCAGTCGCGGGCCATGTTGGTGATCCGGTGCACCAGCTGCTCTTCCTTGGTGCACCAGGTGGGAGAGGGGGGAACGGCGTCGTAGTTGTAGCCGGCCTTGTTGCCGCTTTCGCCCTCCACGTTGGCGAGCGTGGGCTGGCGGGACCAGCTCAAGGTGGAGGTGTCCCAGGAGGAGGTGATGCGGCGCGCTCCGATGCCAGACCCGCCCATCGGATCGCCGCAATTCACGTTGTTGGGGCCGCCGGACTTGTAGTTCCATACCCACAGGTCCGCATCCACCACGGTGGCGCCCTCGAGTACGGGGTCCTCGGTGTTGAACTTGAGGTATACGCGGGCGATGTCGGCGGTGGTGGAGGTGGTGCCGGCGCGCAGATACCCGGCCGCGGCGTTGTTGCCGCCCGCGTTCTTGCTGACCCAGGCGTCGGTGGGTTTTCCGCCGCCGAACCAGTCGTCGGCGGCGGCGATCGTCACCGGGTAGGTCACCGCCGGGTCGGCCAGGAACTTCTCGTCCGGGGTGAACACCAGCTCCGGCGTGCTGCCGGAGGTCTCCACGCGGGCCTCGACCGGGGCGGACCTGCCTTCGTCGGGGGAGGCCTCGACCTTGGCGTCCATCGCGGTCAGCACGACCGGCGCCGCCGCGGCCTTGCCCTTGGCGTCCTTGAGCTGTGGTAGCCCGTCAGAGGTCGTGCCGAATGTGGTGCCCTTGGGCAGGGTGAGCGGCAGCCGTACGGTCACCGGGCCGGTCGGCTTGTGCCGGAAGACCACCTGGGAGATGAACCCGTCGGCTTGGGCGTGGACCACCAGGTCGGCTCCCGGCGCGATGGCGTCAGGGTAGGTGACTGTGCTGCCGGAGACCTTCGGCTCCGGCAGCGCCCGGGTCACGCCCAGCCCGGTCGTGCCACGCTCGCCGTCCGCGGACACCAGGTGCTTGGCGTCGCGCCCGCCGAAGGTCAGCGGGCTCTTAACCCGCGCGGCCTGGAGCTTGCCGTCGCGGGTGACGATGCGGGTGTCGATGGGCTCCCAGGCGCCGCTGGCCGGGTTCTTCAGCTGGACGGGCCGGGTGTACAGCTCGGCCCGCATGTTCTTGCCGTCGGGGTTGGCCCAGACCTTCATGGTCTCGGTGAACCGGGCGGGAACCTCGACGGACTGACCGGACTTGGCCGCCTTTTCCCAGGCGGTCTTGAGGGTTGGATCCGAGGTCGCGCCTGGTGGTTTCGTCGATGAGGAGGTCGGGGTGGGGGATGGCGCGGGGCTCTGGGCGATCGCGGGTGCACTCATGAGCGAGAGCGGCAGCGTTAGAGCCGCAATCAGGGCAGCGCGATGGCGCGCCCGGCTGGATAAGCCGGACGCTGATTGGCGTGTGTTCACTCACAACCTTTCGAACATATGTATCAAATCGACTGATCGTTACATAAGGCGCAACGAAAGTAAAGATCGTTTCCAGTAACGGGAAGGATGCCGTCCGCTAGGTGAGGCCGTCGCCCGTCTGGCGCGGTACTAGGACATGTCTGTGCCTGTCGAAAACTCCATCCATACAGTTCAAGCCGCCTGTCAGTACTCGTGGAGGTCGGGCATCGGGATACCGGTGAGGACGGTCTGGATGCCAGCATCGGTGAGGATCTCGTCCATCCGCATGAGGGGGAACTTCCCGTCCCGGTCTCGGACTTCTAATCCGACGGTCGCAGGTTCGAATCCTGCAGGGCGCGCTTCTCCACCTGCGAAAACTCCAGCCGCGCCCGTGCGGCTGGCGCGGCATGGGGCAAATATGAGGCAAAGCTGAGTCAGCCGCCGAGCGTCCGCTCTAGCGCGGACGCGGCTCTGAGTACCAGCCGGGCCGTTTCCCGGGCGGCTTGGTGAGCCACCTCGGGCAGCACCGAGACGTAGGTGTCGGCGGTCAGCACGATGCTGGCGTGCCCCAGCATCGCCTGCACCACCTTCAGGTCGGTGCGTGCGGCCAGCGCCAGCGTGGCGGCGCCATGGCGTAGATCGTGCAGCCGGATGGGCGGTTGTCCGGAGGCGGCTACCAGCCGGCGGAACCGGCCGGTGAGGTAGTCCGGCCGCAGCGGCGCACCGTCCGCGGTGGTGAACACGTAGCCCGAGTCCCGCCAGCGTGTGCCCGCCCTCGCGCTCAGTTCCTCTTGCCGCTCGCGGTGCCGTCTCAGCACCCGCACGGTCTCCGCGTCCAGGGCGACCACCCGGCAGCTGGCGGCGCTCTTCGGCGGGCCGACCACGACCTGGCCGTCGGCGTGCACCCGCTGCTTCGCCACCGTCAGCTCCGCGGCTTGTAGGTCGACGTCGGTCCAGCGTAGCCCGGCCAACTCGCCGCGGCGCAGTCCGCGCAGCGCGGCGAGCCACCAGGCGGCGTACAGGCGGTCCTGCGCGACGTCGGCCAGGAAGGCCGCGAGCTGTTGTTCGGTCCAGACTGCCACCGCCGGACGTTCTCCCGCTTGCTGCCACCGGGCCGTCCGCCCGACGGTCCAGACCACCGGATGCGGTCGCCGAGGACGAGGCAGCTCGGCGCCGTTGGCCGGGTTGAGGGGGATCAGCCGGGTACGCACCGCCGCGTTCAGCGCGGTGCGCAAGGTGGCGTGGATCCGCACCACGGTAGCCGGCGACAGTCGGCGGCCGGTCGCCGAGGGACGGGACGCCAGCGTCGCGAGCAGTCCGTTGACGTCGCGCGAGGTGAGCTGGTGGAGCAGGATCCGTCCCAACTGCGGGATGAGATAGAGGCGGATGTGTGCGGCGTAGCCTTGCCGGGTCGACGGACGCAGGGCGTCCTTGGTGGCCAGCCAGCGTGCCAGCCACTGTCCCAGCGTGCATCCGGCCCCCGCGCCGTCGCGGTCGGCGGCGGCCAGAGCGCGGCCCGCCTCCTGTGCTTCCTCGGGGTCGGCGTATCCACCCTGGCGGACGCGCTGCCGCTGCCCGTCCAGGCCGCGTACCTGCACCGCGAAATACCAGCTGCCGTGATCGTCATCCACCGGCAGACGCGGACACGCCACCCCTCGCTGACGTCCCGTTTCCGCATCCACACAGCCGCATCGCCTGCTGACCTGCACACGAGTCTTTGCCATCTGTCCCACCTCCACCACCACGGTGTGCCACGACAGACGCGCCAGCCAGGGCTCGCACGCGATCAGGGAGCCTCAGGTCAAGTGTCCGGAGAACGGGGGAAGCTCAAGCCGAGAAGGAATCGATCAGTCGGCGTGAACGTGGGCTTGGTCACCTGCCGCTGCTGTACGGTCAACTGGCGCCGTAACACCAGGATTTCGATCTCCTTGTCACGATCGGTTCGGGGAGCAATTTCAGGCGCGAGGAGGTGGTCGTCGCCGTGAGGTAGGCCAAGCGGAATAACACGATTGACCATCGTGCCGCTCGAAGTGCGCGACAGGAGAGCAAGAGAGCGCATCGCCTCCATGACCTGCACGGATGAATACTCGGCGCCCGAACCCTCATCGCCACCACCCCAAAGGCGACTGAAGAGCCACCTCATACCGACCCACCACCAAGATCTTCAGGACACTCCTAAATCCTGTCGAGCACGTCCGGGCGAGTCGACAGCAGCTCGTACCCAACCGCTTCCTGCGGAAGCCGGATGCCACTGACCAGCACGTTGCTGGCTCGTCCGGCGAGCGGGCCGAGCCACGCCGACACGCGCGCAGCGGAATCCGCTGGTACGGGTACGGCAGGCCGTTCGTGGCCTGCCTCGAAGAGCAGTTCGTAGAGCGGAAGCGCCGGCACAACCGCGGGGAGGCTGGCGAGGACGGCGCTGGCGCTTGCCGCTGCGGGGATCTGCAGTCCTTGCAGATCCACGTCGCCGAAGTAGACGATCCGGTCAGGTCTCGGGGACAGCAGCGGTACCGACAACACCGCCGACGGGAACTGGTTACCGGTACCGTAACCCACATGCCGTCCCGCACCTGCGGCAGCGTGGCGCCGCGTGGCCTCCAGAAGCGAGGTGTAGGTGTGGTGGTTTTCCGCGATCAGCAGTGCCGTACCACGAGTGTCGGGGCGCCCCGGAACCCATTGCGAGACGAACGGAATGGGCACCGGGTGACAACGCAGCAGTTCGAGCGTCAGCGCCCCTGAGACGAACAGCCGGTTCGTCACAAGGCCGTCAAGCCGTTTCTCATCGCCGAACAGCTCCAAGGAGCGTTCTCTCATCGGCACGCTCGGCCGTGTCGCGCCTCCGTCGCGAAGAAAGGCGGCCACCATCTCGAGCACGCTGAGCTCGTCGTCCCTGGTCGCGATTCGTCCGGCGGATTCAAGCGCGGGCGGCCACACCCGTACGGTCCTCGCCTCGCGCACGACCCGTTCGCGAGGAGGGCGGCGTACCCAGAGCGGCATGGGAGGCGTGTCTCGTGCGTCGAAATGTCGGGAGGTGCTCGGGAATATCACCGACTCGGCGACGGCCAGCTCGTTCAGCGCGTCGCGGATCTCTGCACGCGCGGTCGGCGCCGTCGCCAGGCGTCGATCGAACGCGACCGCCGCGTTGTACAGCGTCTCGATCTCGATCTTCTGTCGCGGCGATGCCGCGACCTGTTCTGCGAGATGTCGGGCCAGGGAGCTCAGCTTCACGACTCAGCGCCGTCTCTCGTCTCATCACGTGTCAGGCGGACGCCGGTGATGCCCTCCACCGCGGAGCCGAAGCGTTCCTCCAGGACGACGTACCTCCGCGTACGGAGCGCTCCTGGCGCGTTGCGCATTCGCAGCACGTTTGGGAACTGGCCGACGGCGCCGAGGTCTTCCACCCCGGTGGTGTAGACGAGTTGCACGCCGTGAGCGGTCGCCACCTCGCGCTGCAACCGCAGGAGCGCCACGTGGCTCGCGGTGCCCAGCGGATTGTCCAGCACAAGGGTGCCGCCGAGCGCTGCCCTGCCCCTGCCCCGGTTGACGGCGCGCAGCCGGGCGAGTGTGCAGTAGAGCGCGACGCACACGGTCAGCTTCTCGCCGCCGGAGAACTTGCCGAGGCGGGTCACGTCCACCGGTTCGACCGCCAGATCGCTGTTGGGTTTGAGTACCTTGACGGTGAACCCGCGCGGTGCCACAGCTTCGTGGACACATCGCTTGAGGAGGGAGAAACCCTCGGGTTTCGACTTCTCGACCACGATCCGGTCGACGACCGCGTCAATTCGCGCGTGCAGGTCCTCCTCGCTGCTGGGGCGGGCGAACCGGATGCGGAGGAAGTGCTGATCGGCCCATCCGCCCAGGGTTCCGGGCAGTTTCGAGTGCCGATGTGCGGACTCCAGGTTCGCGAGCACGTCTTGAACCAGTGCGGCGATCTCCACCACGACGAGCCGCTGGTCGCGTCCGATGTCGGCGAGCTGGCCGTCTATGGTGGTGCGACGCACCCGCATCTCTTCGGCGCGGGCGCCGGCACGCTCGCCGAGCACGGCGGGATCGTCACTGGTGAATCGATCTCTGATCGCATCGGGGATTCCGGAGAACCTGCCCTCCGACGCCAGCCTGCGCACAGCGTCGATGGCTCCGTTCGTCCTGTTTTTCGCTGCGGTGAGAGTCTCCATGGTCGAGGCCAGACGATCAAGTACCGCTCGTGTCTCCGACTCGGCCTGCGCATCGTCGCCGTCGAAGGCCGCCACTCCGTCCGCCACGTCGGCCGGCGCGGCAGCGTCGGTGAGACGGTGTGCGCGCTGTGCGAGCACCCGTGCCGTGGTGTCCGCCTCGCTCGCGACTGAGGCTGCGTCGTCGGCCTCCCTGCTCAGGGTGGTCACCTGTCCACTCATGTCGGTCGCAGTCGCGGCCTGTATCGCGGCGAGCTCGCGCGCCTCGGCTTCTCCCGCGGGTTCGACGTCGAGCTGGGCGTGCCGCAGCCTGTCGCGCGGCGTCCGGTCAGTGACCTCTTTACGCGCCTGTTCGAGCTGGAGCCTGGCACTGCTCAGCCCCTGCTGGGCCTGGTCGGCCTGCGCCCGGGATCGGCGTCGCGCGACGGCACGTCGTTCAGGGTCCTGCCCATCGCCCGTTTCGAGCAATGACGCCGCACGTTCGCGGATGGCCTCCGGATATCCCGCGAGCGCATGTTCGGCGCGTCTGCCACGCTCGACGAGCCCCGCGAGCCGTTCTGCGAGCACGGAATGCGCCGCCACCGTATGCCATTGCGTGTCGAGATCGTGGAAACGGCTCGTCAACATGGACAGAGGGTCGTCCACCTGAGTGGTGGCGTCCTCGCGGTCCACGTCGAGCATGGAGATCGCGCGGCCTTCGCGTTCGTACCGTTCCTTGTTGGATCTGTGCTCAGCGGCTTCTCGCTCGGCCGCGCGCTCGGTCTTGCGCCACTCGCTCGCGCGAGTGGCGGCTTCGTCGGCGACTAGCGTGTACGCCCGGACGTCCCGGTCTCGTTGTTCGATGTCTAGCTTGAGCTGCGGCAGCGTCGAGACCTTGGCGACGAGGGCTGCAAGGCGCTCGATTCTGCCCGCGAGAAGGTTGAGCTTGTCGGACAACTGTTGCTCCGTGGCCGCGTCCGTGAGGTCATGAGCTTCGAGTTCGTCGATCTGAGAACCAAGTGTCGCGTCGGTGGCGTCAATCAGGTCGATGGCCTGCCGGCATTCCTCGGCCTTGATCTCCAAGGTGTGCAGGTAACCGGTTGGGCAGTCGCGCAGCAGGGATTCCAGCACCTCCAGCAGCGTTCGGTCCGCCTGCGTCTGCCGGTGGAGCTCGGCGATCCGCCCTTTCTGCTCATGGCGCCGCCGTTCACGTTCTGCCCGCGCGTGCTCTGCCGCGGCCGGATCATACAACGCCGGGTCGCTGGGAACCGCCAACCATTCAGGGGCGGCCGCATCCAACGCCTGCTGCATCTGGGTCGCGGTGCACACGGTGACGTGGGCGATCGACCGGCAGTTGTGTTTTTCCAGGGCGAGGCGGGCGTCGCCGAGGTCGGCGTCCGCGACAACCACGCCCGCGGCGAGTTCCGCAACGATGGAGTTCCGCAACGCGTCGGCGCGTGCGGGTTCGGTCACCAGGTCACGCAGCAGCTCCCACCCTGGCCGCGCCGCGACATCGCCGGCGATGGCCTCGGCAACGCGCTGGGCGTCACGTGTGGTCGGGAGGAACGCGTCGGTGCGCAACCCGTCTAGCGCACGATCGTCGTCGGCCGCATCGACACGGGTTGCCACGATGACCGATTCGGCCGTCGAGACCGCATGCGTCAGCGCCGCTCGAAGGTTGGCCGCTTCGGCCCACAGATCGAGCCGTCCATCTTCGCCGAGCTCCATGAGTTCGGCGAACCTGGCGTCGGTCGCGAGCAGGTCGGCGCGAGCGAAGAGCTTCTCGTGGTCGGCGACGAGTTGATCCCGTTCGGCGCTCCTGGCGGCCCGCTCGGTCGCCAGGGCCCTCCGCTGCTCACTCAGTGTTCTGCGCAGCGCGGGCCGGTTCGCGCGCCGCTCGCGTACCCCTTCCAGCAACTGGTCCGCCTCGTTCCTGGCTGCCCGTGAGCTGGCGAGGACCTCAGCGGGAACGGCTTCTCGATCGGGAAGGTCGCCCTGGTTGGTAGCGGTTTCGATGGCTTCGTCGATGTCTGCCAACCGCCGGCGGAGGTTGTCCGCGCGTTCCTCCGCTTTGGCGGAGAGTTCCCGGTTGGCGCGTACGCTCTCCTCGTCGGTCGCGGCATTGGACCCCGCGGTATCTGCCGCTGAGGTTTTCTGCCCCTCGGCGGTACGTTCGTCAGCCGCGAGAGCGGCGTAGCGGGCCTTAAGAACGGCCGCGGCATCATCCCGTGCCTTACGCAGCGGAGCGGTCTCTCGCTCCGCCTCGGTCATCTGCTGGCGCACCGACCGCGCTTTGTCCTCTGCCTCTGCCCGCTCGGCCAGGGGGCCGACCGCTTCCCAGGCCAGATCGTCATTCTTTGTGGCGGTGGCTGCCGACTCCGCCTCATCGGCTGCCTCGGTCACGGCGGCGAGCCGATATGTGGCCGCGATCCTGAGCAATTCATTCGCAACGTCGTTGACTCGGCCGCGTTCGCTGTCCAGCCTGTGAGCCTCGCCGCGAAGCCGCTTCGCCTCCGCGGCGAACCATTCCCCGTCGGTTTTCTGCGTCGAGGCTGCGCTCTGGAACGCGGCTGCCAGAAGCGCGGCCGCCTGTCTCGCCTCGCCTGCTTCTCGGTCCGCTTCTCTGGTGAGAGCGTGTCTTTCGGCCAGCGTGTCGAGTTTGCCGGACATCTCAGCGCAGAAGTCACGATCCACAAGCAGATCTGGTTTCCGGCCGAGGACGTCGATGACCTTCCGCAGATTGGCCGCGACGAGCTCAGGCTGAGCGCTGTCCACGGTCAAATCGATCAGGAAGTCGATGAACTTGTCCGTGGACGGGAAATTGAACAGCTCGGCGACTCCGCCCTCCGAGTGGTTCATCTCCTTCTGATAGCCGAACAGGGTCGGATCGAGATTTCGCGAGATGAGTGTTTCCGCCCACAGGCCGCGCTGATCGGTGATCGCGAACGAGAACTGCTGCGGCCGGGACGCCGCGGCCTCCCGCAACAGGCGAACAAACTCGGACATCGGCCGGGTGCGGCCCGCTTCATCGTGAACGGGAAGTCGATCGAGATCGAGCACACCAGGCACTTCGAAGAACGAGTAGTACCACCCTCTGAGCTTTTCACGATCACGATCGGGGTCGACAGGTTTGCGACGGTCGATCCATTCGTATACGGCTCCGGTGATGAGTCGCGGCGGGGGCAACAAGCTGTCGTCGGACTGCGCGACCCATTCAGCGACCGTGTGGCTCGTGTCGCCGGAGGCGATGTAGTCCTCCAGATACCGCTTGACGGACCTGCCCATGAAGTCTTTCCGCAAAGGCAGGAGCAGGGCGAAGAAGAGCGACAGCAGACTCGACTTGCCGCCTCCGTTACGGAGCCAGAGGATCGAGTCAACGGGCTCACTCGAACCGCTTGCGCCTGACGACACGTCCAGCGTGAGATCCGTGAATCGGGCAGCCCTGTCGCCGACGTTCGCCAGCCGTAGACGAGACAGCTGATAGGTCACGGTGCGGCCCTCCGGTCGTGGTCGCCACGTCTGATGGCGGCCAATACGTCGTATGCGGCGTTGCCGGCGAGTTCAGCGGCCTGGATCCGGAAGCGTTCGAGCAGTTGGAAGACCTCGGGACCGCGAGAGGGCGCCGATCGGGCGAGCGCCTGGTCGACCATCCAGGTGAGCACGTGCGCTATCCAGTAGGTGGAGGACGCGGGGGACCGGCGCGCCTTGCCCTTCCCTCTGTCTGCCTTGTAGCCGGGCGACAGACGGTCATAGGTACGCCATGCCTCGTCAAGCGATCCCTCTGCCTGCTCGGGCGTGCGCTTGAACCGTTCGCACATCTCACGGAGGAAGCGTTCGAGCTCGTCGACCGACACCCACCGAACGCGGTCGTCGTCGAAATCGGCCGGTGCCGGGAACGCGTAGGCGGCGATCGCGACGCTGACGAGTCCCACCAGCAACCGTTCGGTCACACCACCGACGTTCGGCAGGTCCGAGATGCGATAGGCGAAGACAGACTCGCGGCGCACACCGAGCACCAGGCCCAGATCCGAATCGGACAGCACCTGAGCGTCGAGTCCGTCGAGGACGCTGTCCACGGCGTTGCGGAACTCCACGTCGGCGCGGTAGCGACCCAGCAGCGTGCGGTAGTCGGAGTCCGCGGCGGGCCGCACCTTCGGGCGCAGGGCGCAGCCGATGAGCACACCCACATCGGCGAGATCGCGCTGGCTGAGGGTCATGAGGCCTCCCGGTCCGCCACCGCCGCCCACCGGCTGAGCGCCTCCTCGTCCTGCGCGACGATCAGATCATCGCCCGACCAGCCGGGCAGGGTGATCCGCGTGCCATCGGCGTCGACCGCCGCCGCGGCGCCGAGGACACGGGCGGCCGTGTCCACCGCCGTGGACACGTCCTGTGCCGTCTCGGGCGCGTACTTCCACAGCGCTGCGAGAACGATGACCTGCTCGACCTCCTCGGGCAGGTCCGCCGCCCGGGCCGAGAGCAGGAGATCTGACAGGCGAGCGGGCAGCTCGACCTCGTCCACCAGGCGCGCGGCGGCCCCCAACACCTCCGGAGGTATGGCGGGAGGATCGGGATCACCGAGCTCCTCGTCGGGAACCGGCGGATCTTCCGGTGCAGGCGCGCGTCGTGGCGCGAGAAGGTCATCGACCAGGTCGGCAACGCGCACGACCCTCGGTACCTGGCCGCCTGACACCAGGATGGCGAAGGCCTCGGCAGGCTCCACCGCCACGTCGGCGCTCAGGACAAGCAACGGGAGGAACAGGCTGTCCATGATGTCGGGGTTCCGCAGCCCGCCGACCGGCCGGAACGACTGGCGGGCCTGCTCATCAAGAAAGATCGTCCGTGCGTTGACCAGTTTCCCGTGGAGCTCAGTGTGCCGTTGACGGCACTTCTCCAGCAGTGCTGCGATGCGCGCCGAGGCCTTGGCGACCTCCGGTTTGGTGTCAGGCGCGTCCAGCGCTCCTCGGAGATGGCCGAGCAACCTGGACTCTGTTGCGAGCCGTTCCTCCAGGTGCGTACGGTTGCGCTCCAACCGTTCCGGCACCTCCATGACCCATTGGGGAAGCACGGTCCGAATGTCCCGCACTGTGTCTGCCAGCAGCGTCCGCAGCTCATCGGCATAGCGGATGGACAGGAGCAGCGATCGTTCGGCCGCCTTCTCCGCCTGTCCGAACGCTCCGCGTTCGAGTTGCCGCGCGAGCATGAGCTCCATCGCAGCCTGCTCGTCCTCGACGTCGAACTCCAGCCCGCCCACCAGGGCGTTGATGGCGTCCGTCGAAGCCCGCAGGACGTTGACGCCTCTGCGGTGATCCTCATGCTCGGTCAGTAGCCGGAACTCGGCCGTCCCGACCCGATGGCGGACCGAGCCGTCGTCATCACGTCCGAAGATCGAGACCTGGTAGCTGAACGGCGCCTCGCGTTCCTTGCGGTTGAGCAGTGCGTCCACCACATACCGCGCCACCGCGTCATGTTCATCGATGGAACGTTCCGGGTGGGCGCCGGCGGCCAGCACGGCCAGCCCCGCAACCGCTTCGTCGTAGGTGACCTCGTGATCGAATCCCTGCTTGGCGATCACAGCATCGATGGCGGCCAAGGCGAGCGTCACGACGTCGTACTCGCATCCGCCCCACATTTGCCGTGCGGCGTTGTCCGCGGCGTCGGCCACCGGCCTCGCCCTCAGGAGCGCTCGCACGCGATCCCCGAACGACTCCTCGAACACCGCCCCGCCCACAGTCGGGAGATCGCTCACTGAGGCGCACCCCCTTGGTGTGCCGACATCTCGCCGCAACAATGTGATGGTCGGGTTGCGCCAGCATCACAAGTCACATCTTTTGATCGCGGAAAAGCCGCCAACGGTTACATGTGGCGAGTTACGGGAGCGTTATCTCAAGAGTGGTCCTCGTTTCGACCATGAAAGAGATGTAGCCCGCCGGGGCGGACCGTCGGTGGGCTACATCTGCCAAAGCTACATCCATGCAGGTCAAGCAGCATGTGAGTACTCATGGAGAACTCCGCCGAGCTGTGGATGATTCGCTCGGAATCTGTGAACCTTTGGTCGGATCCGGGATGCGACGCAGCGGGGCGGCTTGAGCCAGGGCTTGGCGGGCGCGGTGAGGCGGTCGTACTCCTCCAGAATCCGGGCCTCGTAGGCGGAGTAGGAACGCGGACGTCCACGCTCACGCACCTGAGGATCGGGGATCTCCGGATCCGGCTTGGTTGCTCCCACGAAGGATGTCTCCTTCCCCACCCTCGGCACAGAGTTTCATGCCTATTTGTTGCTTCTATCCATTTTGGCAGGGGAGGGTGCCTCGAGAGCTTGTACTTTACGCTCATGAATTATCTCCGGAGCGCGCTCTACCTGGATTTCGACAATGTCTTCGGCGGGCTCTTCAAGCTGGACCCGCAGGTTGCGTGCAGCTGGGCACGGACTGGCTGCCCTTCTATCGCTATCGGGAACGGTTCGTACGGGCGGGGTTCGAGGTGATTGACTGCCCGCCGTACACCGCGATGAAGAACGGCGCCGACATCAGGATCGTCGTCGACGCGCTGGATACCCTCTCGGCCGACCCTTTCTGCCAGGAGTTCATGATCGCCTCCGGCGACTCCGACATGACGCCGCTTCTGCACCGGCTCCGCCGCGCCGACCGGCGCACCCTGATCATCGCACCGCCGGACGCCGCCGCGGCCCTGACGTCTAGCGCCGACCAAGTGCTCGACAGCCACCAGCTGCTGGCGGACATCGACAGGGCGGTGGACGAGCTGACGGGGCGAGGGGTGCGCTTCGAGCGCTACGAGGGCTTCGCCCAGGACGCGAAGGGCGTTCTGCGCGGCGAGGCCGGCCCGCCCATCGCCTGGTTCACGGACACGGCGGGCAACGTCCTGTCGGTCATCCAGCAATAGCGAACGGCTCGGAGCCACGCCCGCCGTAGCATGCCGAGGATGAGGATCATTGGCTCGTTACTCGTCGTGCTCGCCGTCGCCGTGGCGGCGTGCACGACGCCGAGCGGAAGCGTGAGCGGCAGCGAGAGTGCCACGCCGACGAGTGGCCGCAGCACGCCCACGGTGCCCGTGCTCGAAGAAGACGAAGACGATGAGACGCCCACGCCGGGGCCGCTCGTGACACCCACCGCCGGCGGCTCCGGCTGGCGGTACGCCTACATCAGCGAGCACGAGCACGCGGACTCCAACCTGACGGACGTCATCGCGACAGGACGGAAGGATGCCTGGGCCGTCGGGGTCGACGACGGGTCGCTCCTGGTGTTGCGTTACGACGGCAGCCGCTGGCGCCAGGTCGATCCGCCTCGGGGCCTGGGCGAGCTACCGTCAGATGCCCGGGTGCTCGCGGCCGCCTCGGCGCCGGACAACGTCTGGCTGCTCGTCCCGACGATAAGCTCGGCCGATGGGATGGACACCGACACGACGGCCGTCCGCTGGGACGGTTCCCGCTGGCGGAAGATCCCCGGAAAGCTCGAAACGGTCGCCGATCTCGAGGTGTTCGCTCCTGACGACGTCTGGACCGTCTACGGCGTCGAGAGGCGGCACGCCAGACGATGGGACGGAAGGGTCTGGCGCAAGGTGCGGCTGCCCGCGGAGGCCGAGTCGATCAGCGGGACCGGCCCGTCGGATCTGTGGGCAGTCGGCGCGCGGTACTCAGGGCCGGGGATCACGAGAGACGAGGGGAGCCAGCCCGCCGCGATGCACTGGGACGGTCGTTCCTGGCGCCTGGTCTCCACGCCGACCTACGCGTTCGCCGCGCCGAAGCCCCCGGAAGGAGGCGCGGGGCTGTATTCGGTGCTGGCGCTGGCCGCAGGCGACGTGTGGGCCGTCGGCGAGCACACCTTCAACCATGGCGAGGTGGACACCGAGCCGGATGATCCGCCTCCGGTCCTCCTGCACTGGGACGGCCGCCAGTGGACCCGGCGCAAGGCGCCCACCTTCGGCTACTGCTGCCCACTCCCGGCTCCGGACAGATCCGGTGGGATCCTTCTCGCGGTGGGGAGTCCTGGTCTGGGGGACTCCTGGCGCCTGAGCCCTGACGGCCGCCGCACCGGCGTGCGGCGCCTGCCTTTCATCCCAGGGCAGAAACGCGACCGCAGGATGTTCGCGCTGGAGGCACTGGCTGGCATGCCCGGCCCGAGGACCGTGTGGGCGGTCGGCAGCGTGGCCGTGGGGGACGACGGCCGGGCTGTCATCGCCCGCTACCGCTGACTGCCCAGGGACCCCTCGACGAGCGCGTCACCCGGTACGGCAGGCGGGAACTCAGGGTCGGGTCAGGGGCGGGTCGGGGATGGAGCCGGATGTGAGCGGGGGCTTCCGGGCGGGAAAGTGGGCTCATGTCCGCAGTGAAGAGGCTCTACCCCTGATCGCCTGCGCCTCCATCCTGTTCTCGGTGGTCGCCGTGGTGGTCGGGCAGTTCGGGCCCGATCCCTACCTGGACCCGCTCAACGTGACCGTCAGCGAATACGCCGTGTCCAACCATGGGGGCGAGGCGTCCACGCTTCAGAGGGTGTTTGAATCTGACGGCGTAACGGCGCGCTTCGCAGCTCAGGGCCCGGCCAGCGATCCGGCAGCCGGGCCCTGACAGACCCATTACTACCTGGATCTCCAGTTGATGGCGCGGGCCGCGGCGGTGGCGAGCACGTCACTTTCCGGCTTTTCCATCCACCGGAAGTTGAACCGTTCCTCGCCAAGGCTGATAGCGAAGTCGAGGGCAGCACGGAGATTCTTGACGGTGACTGAGAAATCTTGGGAGTTGTACCACTCTCGTGCGCGGTCCCAGTCGATCGTAGCGCTGGTGCCGTCGTCCACGACACAAGAGTTGGTGAAATCCTCGTCGGAGACCCAAGTCCAACTGCCGCCAGGCTCGTGGAAGTCGAGGAGGAGTTCGACGGCGGCTTGCTCGTGTGGGTACCGTTGGGCTGCTCCGGCGCGGAGGCGCTCAGCGAGAGTGCTCATGCGAAGATTGTTTCATCGCACTCGGGGCCGGGGTAGATCTCCGCCGCGCCATCCCTCGTGCGGCCCCCGCGATCGTAGGGGCCGCGGCTCGATGGCGCGATCTGCGGGGGCCGACGCCAGACCACGCGCAGGCGCCGAGGGAGGTACACCCCCAAAATCCGGAACGTCGGCTTGCCGCATCAGGTCTCGTGATCAGGGCACGAGCAAGTTGATCACGACGCCGATCGGGATCGACACTGCGACGCTGCGCCTGCCGAAAATTCCATCCATGCAGGTCAAGCGGCGTGTGAGTACTCATGGAGGATGTCGGCGAGCCGGTCTCGTCGGCGTATGTTCAGGCCGGTGATTCGCTCTGGATCCGTGATCGGATCGGGGACGGTGCGCAGCGGAGCCGCTTAACCCAGGGCTTGATGGGCTCGGTGCTGGTTGTAGAACCGTTCGTACTCGCGCAGAGCGTGCCGCAGGTGACGTTCGTTCCATACCAGGCAGCGGTCGAGGAGTTCGCGGCGGCACGATTGCACCCACCGCTCCATGACCGAGTTCATCCGCGGCATCCGGACACCGGTGAGCACCGTCTTGATGCCGGCCTCGGTAAGGACCTCGTCCATGAGGGCCGGGAACTTCCCGTCCCTGTCTCGGAGCAGAAAGCGCGCCCGGCAGCCCGCATCGTTCAGATCCATCAGCAGATTCCTGATCGCCTGGGCGACCCAGGTCGCGCTCGGGTGCGCGGTGGTGCCGAGCACACGGACGCGCCTGGTGGCGTGTTCGATGACGGCCAGGACGTACTGGCGCTGCCCGTTCAAGGTGATGGTCTCGATGAAATCACAGGCCAGCAGGGCGTCGGCTTGCGAGCGCAGGAAGTCGGCCCAGCTGGTGGACGCCCGGTCGGGCGCCGGATCAAGACCTGTCTGCTTGAGGATCTCCCACACCATGGAGGGTGCCACCTTGATGCCCAGCGTGGTGAGCTCTCCGTGGACCCGCCGGTAGCCCCAGGTCGGGTTCTCCCGAACCAGGCGCAGGACGAGAGTGCGGATGGAGCGGACCGTGGGCGGGCGCCTACGTCGCTTCGGCCGGCAGGTAGGGGCATGACGACGTCTCATCAGATTGCGGTGCCGGCGCAGGACGGTGTCCGGTTGGACGAGAAGCCGTAGCCGACGTAGGACCTCGCGGGGCAGCGAGGTCAGGAGCGCGGCAAGAAAGGCTCGGTCCTCGGGTGCGAATCTCACTCTGGTGTTGTCAGCGCCGAGTAGGCGTTCAAGGACGGTGATCTGGTGACGCAGAGCAAGTATCTCGACGTCCTTGTCCCGATCACCCATGGGCAGTAACCGCAGTGCGGCGAAGGTGTTCGTGACGGTGAGGTAGGCCAGGCGAAGGAGCACGGCCGATTATCGCGCCGCACTTGGTTCGTCTCCTGGATGGCTGGAGTTCGCGCCGCTACCGGATACGACCGGGCCGCGTTCGCCATCGACTGGAACGCCAAGCAGGCCACCTGCCCCCAAGGACAGACCAGCAGTTCCTGGACCCCCACCATTCAACGCGGCCTGGACACCATCGTGGTCAGATTCTCCGCGAAGACCTGCGTGCCCTGCCCTGCCCTGCCAGGACCGCATGCACCCGCAGTAGCAGCGGCCGACGCCAGATCACCCTGCGCCGCACCCAAGCCCAGCAACAAGCTCTCGACGCCGCCCGCACCCAGCAGACCAGCCAAGACTGGCAGCGCAAGTACAAGATCCGCGCCGGAGTCGAAGGCACCATCCGGCAAGCCATCGCCATCACCGGCATCCGCCGAGCCCGTTACCGCGGACTCCGCAAAGTCCATCTCGAACACGTCATCGCAGCCACCGCGCTCAACCTCACCCGACTCGACGCCTGGTGGAACGGCCACCCTCTCGATCGCACTCGAATCAGCCACCTCGCCCGCCTCGACCACGCTCTCACCGCCTGATTCCGAGTTAGCCAGCAGGGTCACGGGCCGTAACAAGCCCCTCTCTCAGAAGGCGGCCAACCGCTCCCACGCCCGGCTACGCGGCACCTGGATGTGGTGAAGCGTTTCCAGCGACCGGGCAGGCTTGGTTCAGACCAGGGTCCTGGCGAAGGTGGTGCGATTGGTCGACTCCCGCTCCACCAGCGTGGGTGCGATCAACTGCTTCAGCGGGCGGTCGCTCCGGCCTCCGGATATCTCCTCGAGCAGCAGGTCGACCGCGATGTCGCCGACTTCCTCTGCGGGCAGCCGGACAGTGGTCAGCGGTGGTGACAGGAACGCGGAGAAGGGGTAATCGCCGAAACCGATCACCATCATGTCGTCCGGCACCTTGAGCCCGTGCTCCTCCAGGGCGCGGTACAGGCCGAGCGCGAAGTAGTCGTTGCCGACCACGACCGCGTCCGGCAGCCTGGTGCGGCGCAACAGCCGGTGCGCCACCTGGTAGGCCTGCTGTGGCTGCCAGGGCAGGGCGGCCTGCTCGTGTCGGCGGGTGGGCACCCGCATGATGCTGCCGCGCGGCACGGACAGGCCTGCCTCGGCCATGGCCCGGCGGAAGCCGGCGATCCGGTCGGCGATGGTGGTGATCGGCAGGTCCTCCTCCAGCACCACGATCGAGCGGGCGCCACGGGAGATCGCGTGCGCGGTGGCGCGGTAGCCGCCGAGCTCGTTGTCGGTGCCGACGGAGCGGTAACCCAGATCAGGCAGGTCCCGGTTGAGCAGCACGGTGGGCACACCGACCGTGCCGAGCCGCCGCCACGGATCGGAACTCGCCTGAACCGGGACGACTATCGATCCGCTCACCGAGGATCGCAGCAGCGACTCCACGGCGCGCGTCTCGTACTCCTCCGATTCGCCGGTCACCGTCAGCAACAGTGAATAACCATGGTTCCGGGCGCGCAACTCAATGCTGGAGATCAGCTGCGCGTAGAACGGGTTGGACGGGTTGGTGATGACCAAGCCGAAGGTCATCGCGGAGCCCAGGACAAGCGACCTGGCCACCGAATTCGGCACGTAGCCGACCCGCTCCGCCTCGGCGCGGACCAGCGCCCTGGTCCTCTCGCCGATGCCGTCCTTTCCAGAGAGGGCACGCGAGACAGTGTTGACCGACAGGTTCAACGTCGCGGCGATGTCCCGCAAGGTATGGCGCCGAGGCCCAGCCATCCGAGTGCTCCTCTCTCGCTCGCTCCCGGTAACACCTTGTGGCCGCTCCTCAGCTCTTGACAGTGAGATAGATACGCAGTTTCGCTGACGGACTATTGCCCGCCACTGTGCCACGCAACCGCAGCCATTGGCCGAACTGGCCGACCGGCCAGGTCACCAGACCGGGGCCTGTGACGACATGCTCGTGGCCGTCGAGATCGCACCAGGTCAGGCCGTCCGGCGAGATCTGCGTGACCAGCCGTACCGCGAGGTCGTCGCCGGACGCCGCAAGGGTGTGCACGAAGAAGCGCGCCTCGCCGGCCCACGCCACCTCGTACGGTTCCGTAGCGAAGTCGGAAACGAACGTCGTGTCCCGTTCGAGGACCGCCGTCTGCACCTGTCGCATAACGTCACCACTCCGTGGAAATGAGAACCGAATCGAGGAACAGGAAGTTACGGACCGTCGAGTGGGTCCGCACCGAGAAGTAGAAGTTCAGCAGATTCTCCAGCGAGTCGTAGCGCTCCTTGTACGGCGGGACCGGTACCGCGGACATGTCCATGATCCGATCGTTGACCTGTAGCTCGACGTTACGCCTGGCGCCCGTGTCGATGACCCAGCGCAGGTAGTGCCAGTTGACCTTCGTGGGCACCTCGTTGTAGCAGAGTTCCTGGGGCTCGCCGAACGGATGCCAGTCCTTCGGGTCGGGTGCGGTGAAGTCGGCCCCGTAGGCCAGCTTGACCTTGCCCTCGAGGTGCTCACGCGGCGTCGGTTCCGGCACGATCGGGTACACCCACTGCCGGGACAGCTTGTTGTCCAGCGTGGTGTTCAGGTAGCGGGCCACCGTGTGGTAACGCAGACCGCCGTCGCCGCAGAGGTCGGTCGCCACGGTGAAGCAGCCGAACTGCGCCTCTGACGGGTGCAGGTTGCCGTCCCAGGTGACGTCTCCGAACTGGTCACCCGCGCTGCCGTCGATGGTCGCCTCGGCCTTGAAGGTGAAGTAGGCCTCGATCTGCAGCAGGCCGCGCCCGCTCATGGTGAGCCGCCGGATGGCGGTGGCGGTGTGCCCCTGGTAGGCCCGGGTGGCCAGCTTGAGCGCATACGACCCGGTCATGGCGCCATGGGAACCGATATCGAAGAACGAGCAGTTCGAGAGCTGCGGCGGGCGGAAGTCACGCATGTGATCATCAACCGTGGAGAGATCGCCATTGCCGTTGTAATTGCCCAGCAGCTCGGTCCAGCCGTGGGTGCCGGAGTTGAAGTCGTCGTAGGTCAGAATACGCCGAAGCGGCGAAAATTTCGACAACCTCGGGTCTGCCGACAAAATGGCAGAGCGAATTTCGGCGGCCAGGTCGGGCCGCTCCATCGTGGTCATGCCGAATGCTCCTGAAAAGGGTTTAGGCAATGCCGATTGGCGAATGTCTACGCCGGGCTGATTGGCCGGAGTATGTCATACGATCGCGACCGAACATTAACGTTAATGTTCAGCGACTGTCAACCCTCGGGTAGCTGCCACCGTCGGGCCCGGGCGTCGAGGCGTACCGTTCCGGCATGCTGTTTTCACTGGTCAGGCGCACTGAAGTCACATCGGCCCGGCAGGAGATGTCGGCCAGACCCTTGACGATCAGGGCCCGCCGACCTAGCATCAGCCGGGCAATCGAATTAACGTTAATGTTCCAGGCAGTTAACACGTCGCTCCGTCAACGGCCGACGGCTCGCCTTCGCCTGCGGATCACCTCCAAGACCGGCCGGCTCGGATGCCGGCCCGTCTCAACCCCAATCCCCCAGAACCAAGCCGTCACCGCCAGACGCTTACGGCGTCATGGCTCAACCTGGAGTTGCCTGTCGATGCTGAAACGGGCTGCCGACCGACAGCGATCGGACCGGCCATGACCGCGTATCTCTTCCGCCGCACGCTGTTCGCCGTCTTCGTGTTGTGGGGCGCCGTAACCGTTGTGTTCCTGGTGCTCCGATTGGTTCCCGGCGATCCGGCCCAGCTCATTCTCGGCTCCGATGCCACCCAGGATGAGATCGCGCGGCTGCGCGAGCAGATGGGCCTGAACCGCCCGCTGGTGGTGCAGTACGGGATCTATCTCGGCGATGTGGTCCGGTTTGATTTCGGCGATTCCTACCGCTACCACAGTGACGCCATGGGCCTGGTGATGGGCAGGTTCCCGCTCACCCTTCAGCTCGCCGTCGTGGCGATGGTCATCGGCCTGGTGCTCGGGATCTCACTCGGCGTGGTCGGCGCGCTGCGGGTGAACCGCCTGGCCGACCGCGTGGTCTCGGTGTTCGCGCTGCTCTCGCAGTCCATGCCGTCGTTCTGGATCGGGATCATGTTCATCCTGGTGTTCGCCAGGCAACTGCACTGGCTGGCCAGTGGAGGCCATGGTGGATTCGACCGGCTGGTCCTGCCGGGGATCACCCTCGCCCTGCCGCTGATCGCGATCCTGATCCGGCTGACCCGTAGCGGCCTGCTCGACGTCGTGCATGAGAACTACATCCAGACTGCGCGGGCCAAGGGCCTGTCCGAGCGGTTGGTCATCTTCCTGCACGCCATCCGCAACGCGCTCATCCCGATCGTGACGGTGGCCGGTCTCGAGTTCGGCAAGCTGCTCGGCGGCGCGGTCATCGTCGAGACGGTCTTCTCCTGGCCCGGCGTCGGGCGGCTGCTCATCGACTCCATCTCGGCCCGTGACTACAACGTGGTGCAGGCCGCGATCCTGCTGATCGCCTGCGGTTTCGTCCTGATCAACCTGGTCGTGGACGTCCTGTACGGCTACCTCGACCCGCGCATTCGGCTGGGACGGTGACCATGGACAGGCCAACTGAGCAAGTGCTGCCACGGAACGACAGCAAAGCGGCCGACAACCCGACGCCCAGCGACCCCCCAGTGGCAGCCAGGACACGGGTCAAGATCGGGCGGCTGCGCATCATCGCCTCGTTGTCGGTGATCGCCCTTTACGTGGTCGCCGCGGTGATCGGGCCGATCCTGCTGAAGTACGACCCGGTCGCCACCGACCTCGGCTCCCGGCTGAAGCCGCCCGGCACCTTGTTGCCGAGCGGGCACACCGCCATCTTCGGTACCGACCAGGTCGGTCAGGACGTGCTCGCCCAGATGCTGCAGGGCGCGCGGGTGTCGATAACGGTCGGTTTGGCGACCCTGGTGCTGGCCGGTGTCATCGGCGTCGCCGCCGGCATCGCCGCCGGGTACTTCGGCGGCTGGCTGGACACGGTGCTCATGCGGCTGGCGGACGTCCAGCTCACCTTCCCATCGATCCTGCTGGCCATCTTCATCGCGTCGATCCTCGGGCCCAGCGTGGTGAACGTCGTCATCGTCCTTTCCATCTCCAACTGGGTGACGTTCGCCCGGGTCACCCGCAGCCAGGTGCTCGGGCTCAAGAACCGGGACTTCGTCGACGCCACCCGTACCCTCGGCGCGCGGACCTGGCACCTGGTGACCCGCAGCATCCTGCCATCCGTGATCGCGCCGATCCTGGTGGTCGCGACCGTGGAGCTGGGGCACGTGATCCTGGCCGAGGCGTCCTTGAGCTTCCTCGGCCTCGGCACCCCGGCCAGCACGCCGAGCTGGGGCATGACCATCGCCAACGGCCGGGACTACCTGTCCAACGCGTGGTGGATCTCCACGATCCCCGGCATCGGCCTGGCCATCCTGGTGATCGGCTTCGGCGTGCTGGGTGACGCGCTGCGCGACCGGTTCGATCCGCGGCTGAGGAGCATGTGATGGCCGACCCACTGTTGTCGGTGCAGGACCTGACGGTACGGTTCCGCACCCGGGCGGGGACCGTCACCGCCGTCGACCGGGTGAGCTTCGACCTGGCCGAAGGGGAGACCCTGGCCATATTGGGCGAGACCGGCAGTGGCAAGAGCGTCACCGCCCAGGCCCTGATGGGGCTGCTTCCGCGACCGGCGGGACAGGTGGCCGGCGGCCGGATCGTCTATGACGGCACGGATCTGCTGGCCCGCCCGCGGTCCGACACCCGCCGGCTCAACGGGACCGACCTGGCCATGGTGTTCCAGGACCCGCTCAGCTCCCTCAACCCAGTGTTCCGGGTCGGCGCGCAAATCGGCGAATTGTTCCGGCGCCGTCGTGGCGCCTCCCGCTCCGAGGCGCGACGTAAGGCGATCGAGCTGATGGACCGGGTGGGTATCCCGGCGGCCGCGCGCAGGGTCGACGACTATCCCCACCAGTTCTCCGGCGGCATGCGGCAGCGGGTGATGATCGCGATGGCGATCGCCCTTCAGCCCCGTGTGCTCATCGCCGACGAACCCACCACCGCCCTGGACGTCACGGTCCAGGCACAGGTCATGGCGTTGCTCGCCGAACTCAAGGCGGAACACCGCATGGCGATGATCCTCATCAGCCACGACCTCGGTGTGGTGGCCGGCGTCGCCGACCGGGTCATGCTCATGTATGCCGGCCGGGTGGTGGAGACCGGCGGGCTGCGCGAGGTCTACGAAACGACCGGGCATCCGTACACCCGCGGCCTGATGGCCTCGATCCCGGCGCTGGACGGCCCGCGCGAACGGCTGGTGCCCATCAAGGGTTCGCCGCCGGACCTCATGCGGCTGCTCGCGAGTTGCCCGTTCCAGCCCCGGTGCGAGTTCGCCACCGACATCTGCGGCACCGAGCGGCCGGAGCTCATGCCGGTACCCGCCCGGCCCGAGTCGCATCGCGCCGCCTGCCACCACGCGAAGGAGGTCGCCACCGATGTCGTCCCCGGCTGACCCGCTGCTGTCGGTAAGAGACCTGCACACCAGCTTCCCGATCCGCTCCACCCTGCTGCGGCGCAAGGCGGGCGCCGTCCAGGCCGTCTCGGGCGTCTCGTTCGACCTGCCCGCGGGCCGGACGCTGGGCCTGGTCGGCGAGTCGGGCTCGGGCAAGACGACGCTGGCGCGAACCGTCATCGGCCTGGCACCGCCGGAGTCCGGCCAAGTGCTCTTCGACGGCCAGGACCTGCTGACCCTGCCGGGCGCCGACCTGCGGCAGGCGCGCCGGCAGATCCAGATGGTCTTCCAGGATCCGTACGCGTCGCTGAATCCCCGGCTCACCGTCGAACAGATCATCAGCGAGGCCTGGCTCATCAACCCCGGTGTGGTGCCCCGCGACCGGTGGGCCACCGAGGTGAGGGACCTGCTGGCCAGGGTCGGGCTGAACCCGGATCATGCCGACCGGTACCCGCACCAGTTCTCCGGCGGACAGCGCCAGCGCGTCGGCATCGCCCGGGCCCTGGCGCTCCGGCCGCGGCTGGTGATCTGCGACGAGGCGGTGTCGGCACTGGACGTCTCGGTGCAGGCTCAGGTCCTGAACCTGCTCGCCGACCTGCAGGTGGAACTGGGCCTCAGCTTCCTGTTCATCGCCCACGACCTGTCCGTGGTGCGGCACATCAGTGACGAGGTGGCGGTGATGTACCTCGGGAAGGTCGTGGAGATGGGGACGACGGAGCAGATATTCACCGCGCCGGTGCACCCGTACACGCAGGCGTTGTTGTCCGCGGTGCCGGTGCCCCGCCCCTGGGCCTCGCCACAACGGCGGCAGATCATCCTCGCCGGCGACATTCCGTCGCCCATGTCGCCGCCGTCCGGCTGCCGGTTCCGTACCCGGTGCTGGAAGGCACAGGATCGGTGCGCCACGGAGGAGCCTGCGCTCGCCGATCGGCTGGGCGATCACTCTTCCGCATGTCACTTCCCCGAGTTGCCGGCCACTCCGGCAGGTTCGAAATGAGCGGCCGGACCCGCCTGGTCCTCGTCCGCCACGGCGAATCGGTGTGGAACGTCGAGGAGCGCTACCAGGGACAGGCCGACTCAGGGCTCACCGCCGCCGGTCTCGAGCAGGCCGAGGTGGCCGCGGCCGAGCTCCTGGCCCGCTTCGGAACGCCCGATCTGGTCGTCTCGAGCGATCTGCCGCGGGCCAGGGATACGGCGAACGCGTACCTGCGCCACCTTGACCTCGATGCCAGGCTGGATGCCCGGTTACGCGAGGCCGACATCGGCACCTGGGTCGGCCGGACCTTCACCGAGATCGCCGAGGAGCACCCGGATGA
This sequence comes from Nonomuraea sp. NPDC052116, assembly GCF_040680035.1. Lineage (NCBI taxonomy): Bacteria > Bacillati > Actinomycetota > Actinomycetes > Streptosporangiales > Streptosporangiaceae > Nonomuraea > Nonomuraea sp. NPDC052116. The sequence goes on from NZ_JBFAWA010000053.1 coordinate 54,316, forward strand.
TCTCGCGGCGGTCGGTCGCGGGGTCGATGTGCGGCGCGGCGGGGGCGAGACGTTCGCCGAGATGCGCCGGCGGGTATGGGCGGCGCTCGTCGATGCCGGGAACATGGCGGCCGGCGGCGCGACCGTCGTCGTGTTCACCCACGGTGGCCCGATCCGGGTGGCCGCCGCCGCCGCGCTGCGCCTGCCGTCGCCCGGTCACCTCAGCTTCGCCCCGCCGGTGAACGCCTCGTTGACGGTCATCGGCTACGCGGGCGGACAGCAGAACAACTCGGTGGTCGAGTACAACTCGCCGACCGCACGGGCCGCGGACGCCGCGCGCACCGACTGAATCGAGAGGACCAGCATGCTGACCGGATCGTTCACTTTCGTGGTGATGACCTACAACCTGTGGGGTGACTGGCATCTGGAGCAGCGAGAGCCGGCGATCCGTGACCTGTTCTCCACCCGGCCACCCGATCTCCTGGCGACCCAGGAACTTCGTCCCCGCTCGCGCGCGGTGGTGGACGAGGCGCTGCCCGGACACGCACGGGTGCACGACGACTTCCTCGGATGGGGAGCGCAGAGCAATCTGTGGTGGCGGCGGGAACTGTTCGATCTCGTGGAGTACGGGACACGAGACGTCGGCATCCTCGATGCCAACGCCAGGTTGTTCTGGGTGCGGCTGCAGCCCAGGGCCGGCGAGGCACGGCCGCTGGTGTTCTCCACCGCACACCTGACGTGGCCCGGCCACGCACAGGAGCGGGAGGATGGCCGCAATCTGCGAACCGGACAGGCGGAGCGGGTGGTCACGGCGCTGGATGAAATCGCCGGCGACGCGGCCTGCCTGTTCACGGTGGACATCAACGACATCGGGCAGCCGTTGTGGGCGCTCGGCAACGGCGGCTTTCTCGATTCGTTCACCGCGTTGGGACGCACGTCGCCGGTCACCCACCCCGTGGAGCCACTGCCGTTCGTCGCCGACCGCGGAACGCGCCTCTCTCCGCTGGGGTCCCCGTCCAAGGCCATCGACTGGATCTTCTCCCGAGGCCCGATCGCCACCCGGGCCAGCGAGGTCGTCGAGTTCTTCTCGGCAGGGAACGCCCCGTCGGACCACAAGCCCGTCGCGGCGACCTTCACCCTGCCATCGGCCGCGGCATCAGCTAAAACCAATCAAGGAGAGAGGCAATGATCGCACGATCCCGGGCCATAGGCGGCCTCGCCGCAGTCGCCCTTGTGATGGGCCTCGCGGCCTGCGGCGGCTCCGGCGGCTCGGCCGGCTCCGATACCGAGGGCCAGGTGCTGCGCTACGCGCCACAGCTGTTCCCCGTATCGCTTGATGTCCAGCAGTTCCCTGCGGAAGAGGCCGTCCAGACCACCGTCCAGCAGGGGCTTGAGACGCTCACTGTCATGAAGGACGGCCAGGCGGCCCCGAAGCTGGCCACGTCATGGGAGAGCACCGACGAGAAGACGTGGGTGTTCCACCTCCGCGACGGGGTGACCTTCAGCGATGGGAGCGCTTTCACCGCCAAGGACGTCAAGGGGTCCGTGGAGCGGCTGAAGAGTCTCAAGGGGGCGCTGGACCCGTTGCTCGCCTCCGTCACCGGCATTGACGCCACCGACGACCACACGGTGACGTTCCACACCTCGGCGCCGCTGGGCACCCTGCCCAGCACCCTGTCCCTGGTGTTCATCGGCCAGGGCGACAAGGTCACCAGCGATGCGTACTGGCAGAAGCCGATCGGCACCGGACCGTTCAAGTTCGACTCGTTCAGCCCCGACGACAGAGTGGTGCTCAGCCGCAACGACAAATACTGGGGCACCAAGGCCAAGGTGGCGAAGCTCGAGGTCCTCAACATGCCGGAGATCTCCGCCCGGATCACCGCGCTGAACAACGACGAGGTGGACGTGCTCGCGTCGATCCCGCCGGACCAGGTGGCCGAGGTGTCCGGCGTGGATGGAATCAAGTACGGGGTCGGCCCGAGCTTCAACTACTACTTCATCTGGTTCAACCAGAACAACAAGCCGTTCGACAATGTCAAGGTACGCCAGGCCATGTTGCATGCGATCGACATCAAGAGCGTCGTCGGCGACCTGTTCGGAGACCTCGGTACAGCGGCCCAGTCGCCGGTCACCCAGGCGGTCTTCGGGTCGACCCAGCTGGAGCCGTACTCCTACGATCCGGCTCTGGCAAAGCAACTGCTCACCGAGGCCGGATATCCCAACGGCATCGACACCACGATCCAGTGGCCGCTGGCAGGTGGGCCGAACATCAAGGCCATGGCGCAGGCGTTCATCTCGTCCTGGGAAAAGGTCGGCATCAAGGTGGCGCCGCAGGAGAAGGAGCGGGCGACCTGGCTCAAGGACTTCGGCGCGCTGAACTGGGACATGAACCTGCAGACCAACACCACCGGCACCGGCGACGCCGACTTCACTCTGAACCGGCTCTACACCTGTGCAGCGAAGCGGATGGGCTACTGCAACAAGGATCTGGACTCGATCCTGGCCAAGGCGCGCGGGTCGCTGGACCAGAACGAGCGCAAGACGCTGTACGCGCAGGCCGACAAGATCATCTGGGATGACGCGGTCGGCATCTTCCCGGTGGATCTGAAGAACAACTACGCCGTCCGTGACAACGTCAAGGGATTGGAGATGCCGGTCAACGGGCGGCCGGACTTCTGGCAAGTGTCCGTCGGATAGCTGCTGGAGCCGTTCATCCAACCCCCTTTTTTTTTGCAGGAGACACTCCATTGCCTCGAATCCGTTCCCTCCGCCCTGTCGTACTTGTCGGTCTTGCCGCCTTGGCCACCTTGTATGGGACGCCCACTGCTCAGGCCGCCCTCACGGAGCCCGCCCGCAGCGCCTGCCGTAACGCCACCAAGGTGCCGGTCGAGACCGGCGCCACCTTCAACGACCCTGTCGCCGGCGCCCCGACCACGGTCGTGGAACGGATCTGCTCGCTGATCAAGCAGGCCCCGGCCGGGTCGTCGATCGAGATCGCCGAGTTCGTCGTCTCAGGCGATGCCGGCGCCGATTACGCGGCGGTGCTGCTCGACGCGTACCACCGTGGCGTCCGGATACGCATGGTCATGGACGGCTATCAGATCGACAACCCAGCTGCCGAGGGGCTGATCCGCACCCTCGGCACCGACAAGTCGGCCCCCTCATGGGTGCACGTTTGCAGCCACATGAGCCCGGAAGGGAACACCACCTCCTGCCAGGGCACCAAGGGCATGCACAACAAGTTCTCGCTCTACTCGGAGACCGGCGGTCAGCACGACGTCGTCGTACAGGCCTCGAACAACATCACCGACGTCAACTCCACCAGCTACTGGAACAACCTGGTCGTGCTGCCCGGCAACCGTAAGCTCTTCGAGGGATACGGAAAGTACTTCGACGACCTCGCCGCCGAGGTGCAGAACCCCGACTACGACACCACCGTCACCACCGGCATGCGGGGTGGCCAGGTCACCGCCCAGTTCTATCCGGTCGCCGACCGAGACCCGATCGCTCGGCGACTCAGCCAGGTCGGCTGCAAGACCGAGGGCCGCACCCGGGTCGAGATCGGCCAATCCGAGTGGGACGCCACCCGCCTCGCGATCGTCGACGAGCTCGCGGCGCTGGTGGCCGCGGGATGCCAGGTACGCGTCGTGCACGGTCTGGCTAACAACGCGGTCACCGCCGCGCTGGACGCCGGCGGCGTGCAGCGACGGGTGCTCGACGGCTCGACCCCGGCCGGCCGCATCCACTCCAAGTACATCGTGGTCACCGACCCAACCGGCCGCGGTTCCGGGCAGGGCTGGGTGATGACCGGCAGTCACAACTTCAACGCCACCTCGCTGCTACGCAACGACGAGGCGATGGTCGAACTCTCCGAGCACGGCATCGTCGAGGCGTACGGCGTCAACTTCGCACGGCTGTGGGAAGTCGGCGCGGTCGCGGGAAGCAGTAGAGAACGAGGATGACCAACGGCACCGGCACGAAGCCGGCGCCGTTCCTGAGGGGCCACGAAGATCCCGGACAGCCGTCTTATGGGCGTAGCCTATGCGGCTGTTGGGGTTGAAAGGGACTCGTTGAGTACCTCCAGGGGTGGCCGGTAGCCGAGCGCCGAGTGCAGGCGCCGGTGGTGACAACCCTTCGATGTAGCGGATGACCTGCCGTCTTGCCTTGGCTCGGGTGGTGAAGACGAAGCGGTGCAGCCATTCGTTCTTGAGCGCGGCGAAGAACGACTCGGCCATCGCGTTGTCGTAGCAGACCCCGGTGCGGCCGACCGAGCGGCGGATGTCCAGGCCGGTCAGGAAGCGGCCGAACCCGGCGCTGGTGTAGTTCTTGGATTCAAGTAGTCGTCGCAACACTGCTAGTGGATGGGTGGATCGTGGCGCGGATGGATTTCAGCGCGGCCCAGGTGGGGCCGATGCCCTTACGTGCCCGGTTAACGCCCCACAGCAGGTCGTCGCCGACGGAGTAGCAGCCGTGGAAGTAGGTGACGCCCTGGGTGCGGCGGTAGGTGGCCGGCAGCCGGTCCGGCTTACCCGCGGGTGCCCAGCCGGATCCGGCGGTGGGCCGGATGCCCAAGGGTCCGAACTCGTCGAAGGCGAAGGTGCGTTCGGGCCGATGGGTCAGGGCGTACTCGATGTCGTCCAGCTTGGCGTCGAAGTCGGGGTCGGGTGAGTCCTTCCAGGTCTTGGTGCGCTGGAAGGTGATCCCGCGGCGCGTCAGCAGGGTGCGTAACGCCTCGCGGCCGATGGTGAAGGCGCGGCCGGGCAGGCGGCGCAGGTAGTCGAGCAGTTTGCGGATGGACCAGCGGGTGAAGGGCTGGCCGAGTTTGGCAGGTCGGGTGGTGGCCGTCGCGGCGACGAAGTCTTCGTCGTCAGGACTCAGCAGGCGGGGACGGCCTCCCGCCCACTGAGGGTCCAGGCATGCCAGCCCGATCTCGTTGAAGCGATGGATCACATCGCGCACGGTGTCCTCATCGGCCTGCACCAGCCGGGCGATGACCGGGACGGTGTTGCCGCCGGCCGAGGCCAGCAGGATCATCGCCCGCCGATAGCGCACTGTGCTCGTCGTGCCGCGCCGCACGATCCGCTGGAGCTTCTGCCCTTCTGGGTCCGTGAGCCTGCGGACCTTGACCGGTTGCGTCACCTGGCCTCCCGACTACCGATCGAACGTGATCAGCACCATCCAACCGGCAGGACCGTCTTACGCGCCAACCCGGTGATCGTTTCCGGTCAAAGCACTAGCGACCAACCTGCTGCGCGCGGGCGTCGACATCGTCGTCGTCGCCGAACTCCTCGGCCACGCCCGCCTCGACACCGCCCGCCGGTACACCCTCCCGACCCACGCCGACCTCGAAGACGCCGTCGGACGCCTCCCCACCGATCACGAGAGCACCGCTGACCTGGGCGGACTCAATCGGGTGTACCTGGTTGCACGGGTCTTACCGACACGTCGCATCTTCAGCAGGTCGGCTTCGAACTCGGCGATTGAGACAGTCAAGATCGCAGTCGTACTTCATGGTGGCTGGCAACATCCGTCACTGCAGGTAGCCGTGTCAGCGGTCGGCGGGTGTTTGTGTTACTGGTTGTCCTTGAGGAGTTGTCGTGTGCGGGTGAGGAATGCCTGGCGGACCTCTTCTGGGTGCAGTATCTGGAGTGGTCGGCCGAGGCTGAGCAGGTAGCGGGCCAGGCCGTCGGCGTCTGGCCCGCCGATGTCGATGATCGTTGCGTCATCGCCGTCCGGGTGGTGGACGCCGACCGTTGGTGGCACCAGCCTGCGGGCTTCATCGGCCGGTACGGCCAGGCGGATGGTCACCCACACCGGGTAGGGCCTCAGCGCGATGCCCGTGCTGACCATCTGTGCTGGATCTGGCGGGTCGGGTAGGGCAGTGGCCTGCCCGGTGGCTGTGGCATCGATGATGCGATCGGTACGGAAGGTGCGCCAGTCCTGCCGCGTCAGGTCGTAGGCGAGGAGATACCAGCGGCGGCCGGTGTAGATGAGCCGGTAGGGGTCCACTCGGCGGGTGGACGTCGTTCCGGCCCGGTCGCGGTAGGTCAACTGGGTGCGTTCGCCTCGCCGGCACGCGGTGGCCAGGTCGAGCAGCAGCGCGGGGGAGATCTGGCTGTCGTCGGGTCGTGCGGTGTGGGTGAACGCGGCGTCCAGTTCGCCGAGCCGGTCGGCGATCCTGGCCGGCAGCACCTGGCGTAGTTTCAGCAGCGCCGAGAGGGCTGCCTGGTCGCTGCCGGAGACTCCGCTGAAGGCGGCGGTGCGCAGCCCGACAGCGACCGCGAGGGCCTCCTCCTCGTCAAGGATCAGTGGCGGAATGCTGGTTCCGGGCCCGAGGTGGTAGCCGCCCCATGGGCCCATCTCCGATTCGATGCCGTAGCCGAGTTCACGTAGCCGGGCGATGTCCCGGCGAACCGTCCGTTCGGTGATCTCCAGCTGGGCGGAAAGATCAGCGCACGTCCAGGACCGCCGCGTTGACAGCAAAGACAGCAGCCGCAGCAGCCGCGCCGAGGTGTTGACCACGGCTAACAGTCTGCTCGATAACCAGGACCGTTTCTGACCGGGTCATACCGTAACGTCGCCGGCATGACCGAGAACTCCTCGGCCGAAAAGTCCATTACGACGACGATGACCTCCGCCAAGGTGCGGTAGATGACGGGCCCGGATGGGCGCACGTAACCGACGAGGGGCAGGACCCATGGAAGCACGCATGAAGAGCGTGGCGAATCCCGACGTGATCACAGCGATCCAGCATCTCCACAAGGCGATTCACGCCGGTGGCGTCGACCCGCTCGTGCTCGAGCTGGTCCATCTGCGGGCCAGTCAGATCAACGGCTGCAGCCCGTGTGTGTTCGCCGGCGTCCAGTCGGCGAAGAAGCATGGAGAGACCGAGGAGCGGCTGCACAACGTGGTCACCTGGCGCGAGACCCCGTTCTTCACCGAGGAGGAGCGGGCGGCGCTCGCGCTGACCGAGGCCGCCACCCGGATCCAGGACGGCGCGCCGGGCGTGACCGACGAGATCTGGGACGGTGCTGCCACCCACTTCGACGAGAACCAGATGTCCGCGATCATCCTGAACATCGCAATCACCAACTTCTTCAACCGGATCAACCACACGATCCGGGAGCAGGCCGGCAAGACCTGGTGAAGGCGGGCGGGCGTCATCCGTTCAGAGGCCGCGGTGGCGACGTGGCGAAGGACGTGATCGGCCGGCTCCACCGCTGACCGATCCCGCGCCACTTCCGGCAGGCCCCCGTCCTGGGCTCCCACCTTCGGGTGACCGCCGACAACCATCCCTTTGATGATCACCAGGGGCACATGACGATGAGCGACGAACTACTGGAACTGACCGTTACCGATGCCCGAGCCTGGCGGGAGTGGCTCAGCAGGCACCACGACAGTTCGGCGGGGGTGTGGCTGGTCCTCGCCAAGCAGAACACGACCCGGCCCACCAGCCTGACCTATGACCAGGCGCTCGACGAAGCCCTGTGCCACGGCTGGATCGACGGTCGGCTACGACGGCGGGATGAGATCACCTTCTGCCGGCGCTTCACCCCTCGCGGAAGGCAAAGTCCCTGGTCAGCGCGGAACGTTTCCATCGTCACCCGTCTGATCAGCGAGGGCCGGATGCATCCGGCCGGAATGACCGAGGTCGAACGCGCCAAGGCCGACGGCCGCTGGGACACGGCCTACGCGGGCCAAGCCGGCATCGAGGTGCCAGCCGACCTGGCCGCCGCATTGGCCGCGAACCCCCAGGCACAAGCGATGTTCGACATCCTCACCTCCCAAAACCGCTACGCCGTTCTCTATCGGATCGCGAACGCCAAACGCGCCGAGACCCGAGCCCGCCGTATCACCCAGTTCGTTGACATGCTCGCCCGCGGCGAGGCGATCCACCCACAAAAGCGCGCCCTCGGCGGTTGAATGCGGGCCCACTCCTGTCCCCGCCTCGCTCCTCCAAGCCCACCCACATGGCGGCTCGGCGTTCGGCCAGACCCGGAACCTTACCCAGCCCCCAAGAACCCGTCATAGGCGCAGGCTCGGCTCAACAGCGGCCGGGCGCAAGGGGTGCCGGCCGCCTCCGTCGAGTCTGGCGAGCTCGGCTTCGACGTCGACGGTGATGACGCCGAAGAAGTTGACGTTCTCGCTGTGGGCCGGGGAGATGTGGGCCGGCAGCTCATCAGGCACATCCCGGCCGCTAGCGCGCAGGTTTTGACGGCGAGCTGGTAGTACTCGGTCGTCCACGTGATGACCGTGTTGGTCAGCACCGTCAGGCACCACGCTTGTTCGGTCTGGTCGACAAGGTGCGGCGTGGTGATGGTGCCCTGCTGGGCGTAGTGGGGGTGCAGACCAAGTACCGGTGAAAGGGGCAGTCCCCTGGTCGGCCCAAAACTTCCAGAGCTGCAGCGAGCCGCCGCTCAACCTGGCTGGCTGCGCCCGCTCCCTTTTCCGGAGCGCCTTCCGTTCCATCGCAAAGGGGGGTTGGGGTGTCGAAGGATGATCGTTACCCTCGATCGGGGTGGAGTGACGTCCAGCCGAGGCTGTGCTGGCTGAACTGTCCAGCCTCCAAGTATGAGGGTCCGTACTGAGGCGTACTTGAAAGGAAGACTGTGGGCGGTGCAGATTATGCAGCGCTTGCCGAGCAGTTCATCCCGTACTACTACAACACGTTCGATACAGATCGCCGGTCCCTCGAGGGGTTGTACAGGCCGAGCTCGCTTCTGACCTTCGAATCCAGCCAGACCCAAGGCGCGGTGGACATCGTGGAGAAACTGACCACGCTTGCCTTCCAGAACGTCAAGCACGAGGTCCACACCAAGGACGCGCAGCCCCTGCCCGGCGGCGCCGGCGTACTCATTTTGGTGACAGGGACGCTCGAAGCAGACGGTTCCCCCTTGAGATTCGCGCAGACGTTCGTGCTCATGCCGGATGGCGGCTCGTACTACGTCGCTCATGACATCTTCAAACTGGTTTTTGGTTGATCGTTAGTTGTTGTGTGATTTCTCTTGCTGGTGCGTCGGTTCCTCTTCAGGGCCCCGAAGCTGGAGCCGCTGCTGTTCGGTGTTGATGAGCGGGTGGTCGGGCGTTTCGCGGCGGCTGCATTTGTCCGCAGGCTCCCGGCGCTGTTGTCGCCTCGCCTGGTCCGAGGACATGGTCGCTCTATGGCACGCCCGTTTGCCGCCCAGCGACCGGTCACCAGCCCTTCCCAGCCTCCAGCCGGTGTTTGGTGAAGGCCGACACCGCGTTCTTCAGATCGAGACGACGGGGGCCGGCAAGCGGGCCGAGCACGCAGACGGGTACCCAGGCCCCCCGTTCGGGTGGTTCGGGGCCGCAACAGACGTCTGGAAGGGCGAAATCGAGCGGCCATCCGGCAAGGCGGTGCAGGATCAAGGGGGAGTCCTCGGGCTGCGGCTCGTGCATCTGGAGGTGAAGCGCGAGAACCAGGTAACGGTTATCGAGCATGCCCGTGTGATGGACGTCCACGGGCGGGCTGAGTTCCGTGGTTCGGCGTGCTCAACGACATGGGTGACGGCGATTCGGATCGTCGTCACCCCGTCGGGAGCTTACGCGGAGGGCTGGGAGACGACGACCACGTGGGTGGTCTTCGCCGGCTCGATTGTCGAGTTCCCCACCAGCTGGATGACGTACGTGTGCTTGCCGGCCGTCGTCGGCGTGTCAGCGAAGCTGAACGACCCGTCGGCAGCGGCAGTCATCTTGGCCAGGGCTTTCGAGGTAGTGCCATCGGGGTTGGAGACGTTACGTACGACGGTGACAATGGTGGGCGGGAAGGTGATGCCGTCGGCGGCGAACGTTCCGTTGAATTCGAGTCGCTCGCCGACGACGCCGGTGGTCGGGCCGGTCACCGTGAGCACCGGCTGGTACAGGCCCACCTCGACGATGGCCGAGGCGCCGCTGCCCCTGAACCATGAGTTGCCCGGCCAGTACAACCGATATTCGTACGACCCCCATTTCGGTGCGGTATCGGTGAACTGGTACGTGCCGTCCGCCTCCGTGGTGACTTCCTGGAAGGGCCGGGAGGTGCCGTCGGGGAGCCAGCGGTATAGCTCAAGCGTCTGCACGCCGGGCAGCGCGCCGGTGCTCAGCGTGAGCCGCCCGCTGAAGGTCAGCTGCTTGAGCGCGGTCGCCTCGGAGGGAGCCGTCATGGTCAAGGTGGAGGAGTGGAAAGGCGAATGCGGCAGCCGCCAGAGGTGCATCCGCCCGGTGTCAGGCTCCTTCAGCACCGCATAGGTGAGTACACCGTAGAAGGCGATGCTGCCCGCCACCAGCGCCTTCCCCTGGTGGTCGGCCGAGTAGATCACCTCCGCCGTGGCCGGGTCGTACACCACGAGCTCCGCCGCGTCGCCCGCGGAGGAGTTCCAGCCGCCCACGACATAGGCTCCGTTCGGGCTGGCCGCGACGGCGGTGGGCAGGCCGTGCTCGCTCAGCTCGCCGCTGTCGTAGGCGCGTGTCTTGGCGTTGGTCGTCGTGTCCCAGGCGTCGAACCGGTGGGTGTCGGCCAGCGCCGACAGCGCCGCCGACCCGTAGTCGCCGAGGGCGAGGTCCCGCAGGGACGTGTCAGTGCGGATCTCACCGCGCGGGGTGGCCGGGGTGCTGCTGACGTCATACACCCTGATCGAAGCGGGGTCGGTTCCCGGCTCTCCCGCCACCAGAGTGCTCCCGGCGACGGCGACCAGCGGAGGCTGCGTCGTGCCTGGCCCGACCGGGACGAGGGTGGGTGTCGGCCTCCACAGCTCGAGGGCGACGACGCCTCCTTCCCCCGCTTGGCCGCACCCGTATCCGACCCACAGCCGCTCGTACGACTGGGCCAGCGTGGACGGGCACGGGTAGGCGGTGAGGTCGATCCGCTTGGTGATGGCAAGCGTTGCGATGTCGATCTCGATCACTTCATGCGAATCGCGCAGCGCCGCGTACACCTTCCTGCCGTTGTCCGCCACGGACAGCGCCACGGCACCGGACAGGCCGCTGATCGTGTCGATGAGCGCGCCGTCGCTTTTGGTGACCACGATCCGATCGTCGGCGGCGACGAAGATTTTGCCGCTCTGCCCCACCACGTCGCCGCCCCTGTCGGCGGCGACGCCAAGGTCGGTGACGATGTCGGCGGCCGAGGCGGCGGGTGCCTGAGCGACGAGCAGGAGCGCTGCCAGGAGCAGGAACCCAGCCAGGGCGGCTAATCGGTGGGAGAGAGGAGCACGGCCAGAGCTTGAGAGGCGCACATGCACTCCATTCTGAAGGACGATTGTCGAACGTATGTTCGCACATTGGATCATCGTCGTCCAGAACGGCCTCAGACAAGGTGGTCCCATCGCCCGCCGCCCCAGACGGACCTCGTACGGGGCGTCGCCAACAAGGTCCTGACCGCGATGGGCACGGTGTGGGTGTGCCGTGAGAGGTGCATCCATTGCCTTCTCGGCCGCCCGGTCTTGAAGTCATGTTGACGTGCCCGGGCGTTCGGCCGGCTCGCGATGCCGTCGGGCCGACGTCAGAGGCTGGAGTTGGTCTGATTAGTCGCTGCGCCGGTGACGCCGGGGCGGCGATGTCGTGTTGGTGGTAATGCCGGCGGAGGTCTCCGCACCCAGGCTCACGTAGCGGGCGCGGCGGCCAAGTGCTGGTGGCGCCAAGCGAGGCCTGTGTCCCGGCCGTACGGCACATCCGAACTCCAGGCCAAGAGCCGCCACCTCCGGCAGTTCTCGGCTTACGGGAACTGCCCCTACAGTCCTGCCATGTCGAACCTGGCGAATGATCAGAAGACCGGCGAGCTCCGGCCGGGAAAGGGCCGAAACATCTCCGCAAATATGCGGAGATACACCCCTGTTTGCGGAGATGGAGTCACTCCAGAACCTTCTATCTCCGCAAGCATCTTCGCGCGTCAAACAAGATCATGCGGAGTCACGGAGATGTTTCCCCCCTTCCCAGCTACAGAACAACAAGCGCTACGTATCGGGCCCCGAGTGCCAACGGCCCGGTACGACCGAAACCGGTCCCGTCGCATACGGGAGGTACCCGTCCCACCGTATGAAGAGACCGTGCGTGAAAAACGGACGACCCAATGCCGCTGAACTGCGCGAGCATTACCCGGAAGAACTCCAAAGGCAGGCACGGGACTTCGGCGAGCACGCCGGCCACTACACCGCTCATGCGTTTTCTGGATTTACCTACATCTCCAGATTCCTTCAGCGAGGATGGTAATCCTGCACAGTGCGGCAAGTGCATCACAGAACGCGATGAAGAGGGGACGTCATGAGTTCTGGAGCAGCTTTGCCCAGCAGCGGCGGTCATGTGAGTAGGGCGGGGACGACCAGGGTGCGCGACGTCGTCCGCGATGTGGTGGCGGAGATCGCGCCGCAGGAACTCCTGCTCGTGGACGGGCTGGCCAGGCTCGATGACGATGCTGTGATTCAGCGGCTGGGCCGACGGGGCAGTCGGCGTGAGCCGTTGGGGTTCGGTCTGGGTGAGATTGCAGCCCTGGTGACTCCGGTGGTGTGGCTTATGGTCGACGAGGCTGCGCGGCGGGTCGGGAACGTCGCTGTAGATGGCGCGGCCGCAAGAACGAGAGCCGTACTGCGCAAGATCTTCCGAAGGTCGGCTGCGGCCGTCTTCGTCCCTGATCTGACACGTGAAGAGCTTGCCGAAGTCCACCAACGGGTGGTCGAGACCGCTGTGGAGCATGGGCTTGGGGACAGCCGCGCACGGCTCATCGCCGACGCCGTGGTGGGCAGGCTCGCACTGGCCGCACCGGGGGATGACGCACAGGAGCCGGACGGCCCGAACAACGGCGGCGCCCTGACACAGAACTAGCGATGCAGACCGTGGTCCCCGCGCCGCGAATCGACGAGCGGGCGATGGGCGCAGGCACGACTGTGCGTTTCATCCTGCTGCTGACTCTGCTGGTGGTGAGTAGCGGTTCGATGATGCAGGTCGTAGCCAGCAGGTTCTACGGCGGATTCGGATACGGCTGTCTGCTCGCCGCCGGAGGCGATCCCAACCAGGGCACCAACCGAGCCGTCTCCGCGAGGATCATCGCGCACTACGACGCCTACCGGGCATGCGTGGACCGCTACGAGCCTGCGGCGCCTTGGTGGCTGCCCCTCCTGTGGCCGGTCTTGCTGGTGACGGTGGCCGTGGCACTGTTCTGGTGCCTGCCGCTCTGGAAGGCCCGGCGCGGCCGGGTCGTACCGCTGGAGGCGATCGACCACGACGGCGAGATCCGGCGCAGGCTGGAGGACTTCGCCGCGGCGGCCGGCCTGGCCCGCGTTCCCCGGACCGTTGTCGACCCGACGGCGGTCACGACCGACGCGTTGGTGTTCGGTAGCAATCGCCGGCCGATTGTGTGCCTGCACGGCGGGCTGCTCGCCTGCATGACCACCAACCCCAACGGCTTCCGGGCGGCAGCGATGCACGAGTTCGCCCACATCCGCAACGGCGACGTCACCATCACCTACGCCACCATCGTCGTGTGGCGGGTGTTCATCGCCCTTGTGCTCCTCCCGTACGTCACCTGGTACCTCACCGCGATTCCCACTTCCGTGCGGTCGCCGTTCTGGGCTGGTGAGGCGGCATTCGCAACGCGTGGCATGCTGCTTTCGGTCTTCATGATCCTGTTGGTCTATCTCGCCCGGTCGGACGTGCTGCGCAGCCGGGAGATCTACGCCGACCTTGCCGCACTGCGCTGGGGCGCGGACCTGCGCAGTTTGACGTTCACGGTATCTGCCCCGGCCAGGGGCAGGCTGCAGCAGGCACTCGGCTCCTTTGTCGAATTGTGGCGCACCCACCCGCGCTGGGCGCTGCGTCGGGACGCTGTCACCGACCCGGCGGCCCTGTTCGGTGTGCAGGCGCTGCCCATGTTCCTGACCGGGGCCGCCGCCCCGCTCATCGATACTCAGGCGGCGGATTACCTGCCTTCCATCGCGAAAGGCACCTGGATGGTCCAGGTGACAGCCCTGGTGGTGGCGGGTCTGGTCACTGGTGTAGCCGGGATCGCACTGTGGCGTGCTGTGGCCCATGCCGTACTCACCGGGCGCCGTGCGCCATCTGGTGTGCGCGCGGGGCTGTGGCTGGGAGCCGGAGGAGCGGTTGGCGAGCTGGTTCTGAATCGGATCGTGGTCCAGCGGTGGCTGCCGGATCACCCGGTGGTTCTGGCGCTGGTGCTGTTCGCCGGAGTGGCGTTTGCCTGGTGGACCGCGCAGTGTGCCCAACTGTGGGTTAGGGCGTGGCCGGGACGCACGATCCGGCCGGCCATGCTACTGGGGCTGGCAGCTGCATGGCTGGTGCTGTTCTCATGGTTCGCGTGGTGGCACAGCAATGGTGTGCTGCTGGCGAGCACAGGAACAGTCGACCTCGCCGGGATGCGCTGGATATTGCAGGACATATACGGCCCCTCGCCCGGGGACCATCCGGCCATGCTATCTGCGATCGGCGCAGTGTGGCCGCTCTTGACCGGCCTCGACCAACCTCTCGTCCTCTCCGCGGTCATGGCCCTGTGGGTGGTGCCACTGCTCGCCTGGACGCTCCGCCCGACCACCAGCCCACCCTGCTGGGCGCTTGGCTCCCTGGGCGAGGTCAGCAGGCGAGAGGCGCTGGACCAGGCGTTGCCGCTGCGGCGGCGGGTGCTGTTGGTTGCTCTGCTGGGGGTGCTGACGTGCTGGGCCACCGTCGCCGTCGTGATGGGATATATGCACACATGGCAGCCCCCGCCCGGGGATCGAGGAGGCTTCTATGGCCTGGTCTACCAGGCGTGGGTGCTCGTGGCCCTGGTGGCCGCGGCCGCGGCGGCGGCCGTGGCCGCGAGCATCCTGGCGAGCCGTTACCGGCTGCTTGTCGCGCTGATCACCGCCGAGGTTGTGGCGTTGGGCGGCCTCGCCGGCCGTTTCGTGCTCGCCGGCGCGGACGGGTGCTTCCAGCCGCTGAACACGATGGCGACTCGCTGTCACTGGCTTCCGAATGCAGCTTGGATACTCGTCCAAGCAATCACGGGCTACGTTCTCGTGCTCGCCGCAGTTGCCGCTTTCATGGCGGCCGCGACCGTGTCGGCGGTCCGGAAGGTGCGGTCCAGGACGCAAAGTACGGCCCCCGAGCTGTATCCCGGCCGGCCGCATGGCGGGCTCGCCATGCGGCGCGCATGTACGGCTGTGCTGTGCGCTGCGGCAGTGGCGGTAACCCTTGCAGCGGCCGAACAACAAAGCTCATCCGGACCCGACTTCAGTTCCAAGGTCCAACAGGTGATGGGCGTCGACAATGTGGCCGTGTCCGCCGAGATCAGGACCTTGCAGGTGAAGGCCTGGTGGGCACACGGCGGATGGGATCTGCAAAAACGCTACAAAACCGACGCCGCGCGTCTCTCCGCGAGCCTCAAGGATGCCGCTCAGACCAGGCACGGCGATATCGACCCGTCGATCTTTGGCCCTCTGTGTGCCCACATGGGGCAGATCGCCCGAGACGCGGGCCGTTACTTCCAGGCCCCGGACCCCGAGGCCCAAGTGCTCTGGCAGACATTCATCACTCAGGCGGATGAAGGTGGCCGAAACTGCCAAAAGAGCCTAGACCAGGAGAACGCCGATCTCTTTCTCGCGTCCATGACGGAGCTCATCAAGGCTGGGAGTGCGCTCGAGTCGGTCATAGCTCGGTTGCCGAGGTGAGACGCGCCTCTCGGGGCTGTAGACCGGCGCCCTGCCTGGGTGAGTGTCCAGTCAGGGGCGGGCTCGCTCAGCGCGGCCAGGTGTCGCGGGGGACGCGGTAGAGGACGCGTGACGTCGCGAACCAGCCCCGGTCGAGGAACCGGCCTGTGATCCACCCCGCCAGGATGAGGTAATACTCCACCTGCTCCCGGAACCCGGCGTCATCCAGGCCCAGCGCGTAATCCTGGAACGCCTCCTCTCCCACCCTGCCCACATACTCTCCGTCGTGGTAGTAGACCATCCCCTCGTCCGCGAGCTCTTACAAGCCGGCCATGTGCCAATGAGCGAGAATGCCCCTTCCTCCCGCGCTCGCTTCCTCGGACAGTGTGCAGCCCCTGTTCATGGCGCCTGAGACAGACCAGCCCGGAGAGTGCGTCCCGATCCAGACCAGAGTTTCCTGCTCGTCATCGTCGATCAGGTCGAACGCGGTATCGAGATCGCAGAGAACTCCAGAGCCCGGATCCACCCGGAAACGCTCTGCGGCTTCATCGATCTTCTCCGTGTCGATCCTTGCCACATCGAAGCGGCTGTTCAGGAGGTACTCCTCCAGGAGATCCCACTGGCTCTCCGCGGGCATCGCTCGTGACAGGTTCAACGGACAGTTCCTTTCGCGGTTCGAGCTCGCATGACTGCTGGTCACAGCCACTCGTTGACGGCCGCGATGGGCCGAAGCAGGCGACCGCACCCATCACGGCGAGTGCGGACGCGCCGTCCAGCGGGGCACCGCGCGGCGGGCGCACGTCGAGACCCGCCGGTGAACCACCCGGCCGGCAACCCCGCAGAGCCGCCCTCCGCGGACGCGGACCCCAGCCACCACGAGCGACGCTGACGGTTCGGATACCGCGAGCCGATGACCTCCCGCAGGACCCAAGCAGATCGAGCGGCTACGCAACCGGGTCCACCTGGTTGGCCCTGCTCGCGCTCGCGCTCGGCGGGCTCGGGCTGAGAATGTTCGCCGCGCCGTTCTTCAGCACCGCGCTCGAACCCGTCCGCCCGCACGAGAACCGGCTCGGCCAACGGGCTGCTCAACACCGTGCAGCAACTCGGGCAGCACGATCGGCATCGCTCTGCTCGGCACGCTGTTCCTCCGTACGGGCGCCCCGGCGGCCCCGCGTTGTGGGCCGCCGCCGCACTCCCTGCTCATGAACGGCTTCGCCACCGCTTGCATGATCGGCAAGACGGGTCCGAGGCGCTGATCAGGCGGAGTCGCGAGGGGCCAGCACCGTGATCTCCTTACCGGAGGCCACGATGAACTGCCCGTCCGGTGCGACGGTCAGCGCGGTGACCGGCTCGGGAAAGACCAGCGGGTCACCGATGAGCCGGCCGCTGTCCAGATCCCACATCCACACCGTTCCGTCGTCGTTGCCGCTGACCACGCGAGGACGGCCGTTCACCACCATCGTGGCCACCGTCGTCACCGGGCCGGTGCCGCCGGTCAACGGCAGCCTGTGAGGTTTGCGCGTCGTCAGATCCCAGACCCGCACCGTGCCGTCCGCGCTACCGGTGACCGCGAGAGGACGCTCGTCCACCAGCAGCGTGACCACCGACCGCACCGAGAGGCTGTGGCCGCTGAGCCAGCGGCCGACCGGTCGGCCGCTGCCCACGTCCCACAGCCGCAGCGACTTGCCCTCCCGGTCGGAGGGCATCACCACGTGCAGGCGGCCGTCGATCATCACCGGGGCCAGCACCCGGTCGGAGGGCATCATCACGTGAAGTAAGGCGCCGGTCGGAACCACTTGGATCAGATGAGAGAGCCCGGTCAGCACCTTGCCGATGGGCTGCCGGGTGGTCAGGTCCCACACCCGCACCGTCCCGTCGTTACCGCCGCTGACCACGCAGGGCCGACCGTCCACCGTCACCGTGACCACTGATCGCACCGGGCTGTTGTGGCCGGTCAGCGGCCTTCCCAGGGGTTGCCGGGTGGTCAGGTCCCACACCCGTACCGTCCCGTCGACGCCGCCGCTGACCGCGCAGGGCCGGCCATCGATCATCACCGAGGTCACCGCGTTCACCCCGAGGGTGTGGCCGGTCAGCGGCTCGCCGACGGGATGCCCGGTGGAAAGGTCCCACACCCGCACCTGCTTGTCGTCGTCGCCGCCGCTGATCAGGCAGGGACGGTCGTCCACCAGCACCGTGCTCACCGACCGCACCCAGCCGATGCGGCCGCTCAACCGAGCGTCGGTAGGCGGTGCGACAGTCAGGTCCCACACCCGCACCGTGCCGTACGAGTTGACGGTGACCGCGTGGGGACGACCGTCCACCACCTCAACCGTCACGGACTCTACTGGGCCGCGATCGTTTCCCGGGTCGGTGGAATCGGTCAGCGGGGCGCCCACTTGACGTCCGGTGCTCAAGTCCCAGATCCGCACGCTGCGGTCGCTGCTGCCCGTGACGGCATGAGGGCGGCCACCAATCATCGCCGTGGCCACCGACTCTCCCCAGCCGGTGTGGTCGGTCTGCAGGGTGTTCATGAGGTTCCCGGTGTCCAGGTTCCATCTCCGGACGGTCTGGTCATTGCTCCTGCTGATCGCGAAAGGTCGGCGCCCGATCACCATCGTCGCCACCGACCACACCGCGCTGGTGTGGCCGGTCAGCGGCGCGCCGCGTTGCCGTCCGGTGGTGAGGTCCCACACCCGCACCGTGTTGTCCTTGCCGCCGGTGATCGCGCAGAGGCGGTCGTCGATCATCACGGTGGCCACTGACATCACCTGGTCGGTGTGGCCGGTCAGCGGATCGCCGACGGGCTGCCGGGTGGTCAGGTCCCACAGCCGCACCGTGCCGTCCATGCTGCCCGTGACCGCATGGGGGCGGTCGCCGATCACCGCCGTTGCCACCGAGGTCACCCAGCTGGTGTGGCCGGTCAGCGGATCGCCGACGGATTGCCGGGTGGTCAGGTCCCACACCTGCACGGTCTTGTCGTGACCGGTGGTGACCATGCAGGGGCGGCCATCGATCGATACCGTGGCCATCGCCTTCACAGTGTCGGTGTGGCCGGTCAGCGGCTCGCCGAACTGGCGTCCGCTGGACAGGTCCCATGTCCGCACAGCGCAACCGTCGCCGTTGAGGATCGCGAGAAGGCGTCCGTCCACCAGCGCCGTGGCTACTCTCGTGGGGAAGTACGGCGTGTGGAACGCGCTCACGAGGCGCGGATCCAACAAGGTCCCGCTGGCCCAGCGCACCTCCCAATCGGCCCGCTTCCCGTCCACGGAAACCGCGCTGATCTCGTGGGAGAGATCACAGGCGCCGAACCTGGCCGCGGCCAAGGCCAGCGCCTGCCGTCGCACGCCCGCCGTCACGTTACGATGCCACTGCTCCGCGGTGCGATACACCGCCGCAGCCAGCAACCACTCGCCCCGTGACACCGCGGCTTCGAGAGCCGATGTCACCTGATCGTGATCCCCGTGTACCAGCGCCTCGGGATCACCTAAATCGGTGGATATGCCGCTGTCCATCGCTTCACCTCGCCAAGTCCAGGAGCATGAACCCCACCACTCGATCGCCGCGGAAGAAGGTCAGAGGCCATCCCCGGACCTACCCGCCACCGCTTCAGCAACCCGTACACCTGCTGCCGAGAGATCCTCAGCTCCGCCGCCACCTCAACCTACTGCTCCCGGGCCAACCGGCCGATCACCTCGACCCGGCGGACGGCGACCGCCCACTCCTCCGCCGAAGCCGTCAGCACACCAAGCTCAGTTGCACCCGTCACACGGTTGGCCATACCGACCTCACCGTTGTACACACGAGTACGGACAAAGATCGACGGTAGTGCACGGGAGTACGGGCCCAGGGCGAACACCGGTTCATAGGTCGGTGCAAAAAGAGATCTGCGTGAAACGCTCCATGAAGCACTTCCGGGGTGCGCGACGACGACTTCCTCCGCGTGGAGGCCCACGACTGCCCGATGACCTCCTGCGCCGCCCCGGCCGGCTCGCCCTGCCGCACCGGCCGGGGCAAGGTCGCCGTCCAGCACCACACCGCCCGCTTCCGGCTCGTGCCCGCGCTCGCCAAGACGCTCACCGTGGCCACCCCGGCCGTTCGCAAGCCCGGTACGCTCCTACGCCGCCGACTGCCCCGACCTCGCCCGGCAACGGTTGCGGGTTAGCGTGTCTCGCAACCTTTAAACGAGACAGGCCGATCCGCAGCCATACGATCACGAAACCTTGGTGGGCGCCTCTCATGGATCTTGAATCGAGCAGTGCCTGAACTGCGACGCATCGCTCGTCGGCGGTCCGCAGGGTGGCGTGGATCCGCGTCAACTGCGGGATGAGGTAGAGGCGGATGTGCGTGGCGTAGCCTGGCCGGGCCGACGGACAGAGGGCGTCCTTGGTGGCCGGCCGGCGTGCCGGCCACTGTCCGAGGGTGCATCCGGCCCCTGCGCCGTCGTGGTCGGCAGCGGCCAGGGCTCGGCCTGCCGCTTGCGCTTCCTCGGGGTCGGTGTAACCGCCCTGGCGGACGCGCTGCCGCTGCCCGTCCAGGCTGCGTACCTGGACGGCGAAATACCAGCTGCCGTGATCGTCATCTACCGGCAGACGCGGACACGTGACGCCTCGCTGACGTCCCGTTTCCGCATCCACACAGCCGCATCGTCTGCTGATATGCACACGTGTCTTTGCCATCTGCCCCACGGGGTGCGATGACAGACGCGTCGGCTAGGACTTGCACTCGATCAGGGACGACCTCAGGGCGAGTGGCCGAAATACGTGGGGCTCGACGAACCGGCCCCGTCGTGAACGCGCCGTCGCGTCGCCGGATGCAGGACTGTGACGAGGGTCTGCCGGGTGTGGGAGGGGCTTGCCGCCTTACACGAGCGGCGGCGTGCTCGGCTGGCCCAGGCAGGCCACGCCCTGTGCGACGGCCACCCGGACCGCACCGCTGCGAACCACCCAGACGACCGGCCCAAGCCCACATCGCCGGCAATCCGACCCGCCTGATCTCGCTGCGCCGAGTACGGTGCGCGCCCTGCTCGTGTGGCTGGTCACCAACGTCACCCGAGCGCTCGCCGCCGCGGTGACCCCGTGGTGAGCGCGCAGGTGCGCCTCAGGCCGAACGGAGGAGGCAGGGACTGGTTCCGCTCTGCGCGAAGCCGGCGGAACTCGACAGCGCTGTCTACCTATGGTGTGGAGTATGGCCTCCTCCATCCCGCAGCCATCTTCCATCTCGCCGCTACGTCCAGCGATCGATCGGACCGCCCTCAAGCCCTCTCCGGCTCGCGAGCCGCTGTGGCGGCAGGTGCTCGGTGAGTGTCTGAGGGGCCTTCGTCAACAGCGGGGCGAGAAGTTGAGTGAGACGGCGGGTCGCGCCGGAGTCTCGCCGCAATATCTCTCCGAGATGGAAAGAGGCGTCAAAGAGCCGTCGAGTGAAATGATCGCCGCGGTCGCCGGCGCGCTGGATGTGACCCTGGTCGATCTGACTCTTGCTGTCGCAGAGAGTTTGCGGTCTGCTCAGCCCAGCGGGTCGAGGGGTGCTGTCTGCTCGGCGGCGTATGCTCTGGCCGCTTAGCGGCTTGCCGGG
Source organism: Nonomuraea sp. NPDC052116 (assembly GCF_040680035.1). Taxonomy (NCBI): domain Bacteria; kingdom Bacillati; phylum Actinomycetota; class Actinomycetes; order Streptosporangiales; family Streptosporangiaceae; genus Nonomuraea; species Nonomuraea sp. NPDC052116. The sequence continues at coordinate 75,498 of NZ_JBFAWA010000053.1, forward strand.
GTTGTTCGCGGGCCTATGAGTGCTCCTCGATGATCTGATCGAGGAGCCCGTACTCCAAGGCCGCGGTCGCGGTGAACACGCGATCGTGATCGGTGTCGGCGCGTAGGGTCTCGATCGTCTGGCCGGTGTGCCGTGACAGGATGCGCTCGATGTCTGCCCGGACTCGTACAACCTCGTCGGCCTGCAAGATGAGGTCGGGGATCGTTCCGCGCCCCTGAGCGGCTGGTTGGTGCAGGATCACGCGTGCGTGGGGGAGAGCGGCACGTTTTCCCTCGGCACCCGCGGCGAGAAGGACGGCACCGACCGCGACGGCCTGTCCGACGCAGGTTGTCGAAACCCGTGGGCGGATATGGCGCATGGTGTCGTATATCGCGAGCATCGCACTCGGATCACCACCTTCGCAGTTGATATAGAACTGTATTTCGGCATCGGGGTTGTCCGACTCCAGAAAAATCAGCTGCGCGATGAGCGCGTTGGCGACGCCCGCGTCGATCGCGGTGCCCAGATAAACGATTCGCTCGGTGAGCAGGTGCGAGTAGACATCCATGATCCGCTCGCCACGGGGATTCTGCGCGATGACGTTCGGTATCGTATATGTGGTCACTTGCCGACTCCTTCGGTGACGCCGAATCCGGGCCGCGGGCGATTGTGCGGCGCGACTTCGTCGAAGGTCTGCACAATCGCATCTATGAAACCGTAGTCGAGCGCCTCTTGCGCTGTGTACCAACGATCGTGCAGAGAATCCTCGAATATGCGCTCGACGGGCTGGCCCGTGTCCTCGGCGATAAGACCGAGCACCGTGTCACGAGTATGCCGGAGGTCGCCGGCCTGCAGTTCGATGTCGACCGCGGTGCCACCGATTCCCGCCGAGCCCTGGTGCATCAGGACGCGTGCGTGCGGCAGGGCGCGGCGCTTGCCTCGGGTCCCCGACGACAGCAGGAATTGCCCGGCGCTGTAAGCGATGCCCAGCACGAGGGTCGATACGTCACAGGGAATGAGGCGAATGACGTCGCGAATCGCCAGCATCGAGGGGACCGAGCCGCCCGGGGAGTGAATCCACAATGCGATATCGGTCGACGCGTCCTGGGTGGCGAGTGCTATCAGTTGCGTGGCCAGCAGTGTCCCGTTGTCGTCGTCGAGAGGGCCGTCGAGAATGAGAACACGCTGCTCGTAAAGCTCGCGTCTCATCCGCTGGTTGAACAGGGGAAGTTTCGATTCTTCGCTCATGCGTCCATCATGTGAGGCGATTCGCATCGGCGTCGACACGATCCGCCTGCGGCAGATCTGCTCTGAGCAGCGTGACCTCCTGAGCAGGGGCATATGGTCACGCTCCGCAGGGCACTCGGGTCGGCTTCAGGGCGCATCTGGTCAGGAGCCGGTTTCCGGATGGGCACCTGAGCATTCGCTCGGCATGGACAGCGGATCGAGTGTCGCCAGTCACTACTCGGGGCAGCGGATGGCGTCCCCCGTCCTGGAGGCGAGCGGGTCGATGGCGGGATCGCGGTGGGCGCTGTCCAGGGTGAGGGACATGACGAGCTGGACCCGCCCCGTCCCGCGAGCCGAAGGTGGGGGTGGTGAAGCCGGGCGAGCTGCTCTTGACGGCCTTGTACTCACCCTGGCTCTCGCACACCTCGAGGGTGGGTAGCGGGGATCCGTGGGCGGCCGGCCGGCGTTGAGCTCCTTTAGTTCCTCCTTCGTCAGCAATTCGTACGTGTCCAGCGCTCCCGGTGAAAGGCGCTGAGGTCGTCGGCGGTGGAGATCACGCCTCCGGCGGCTGGCCGACCTCATCGTGGTGCCCGGCAGCGGGCCCGGCGCCAACACGGGCGTTCCCGCCGAGATCGCCGCGGCACGCTGCCGAAGGCGCTGGCCGGTACCGCTTCAGAATCCGTCGCGGGGCGCTTGACCTGCGGATCGACCTGAGGTGGCGGCTCGGTCCAGGATCAGTTCCCGTGCCTCTCCGTCTCCTCTATCTGCTCATGATCCAGGTGTTCGGCTTGCTGATGCTCCTGGGACGCGGTCAAGCGTCCAAAGACATGGAAATCATGGTGCTCCGGCATGAGCTGGCTGGGCTGCGGCGTCAGGTCGTCCGGCCGGAGCCCAACTGGGCCGATCGAGCGGTCCTGGCCGCCCCTCCGACCAGCAGGTATCACAGAGCGTGATCGTGGGTAACGACCACTTGGAACATTGAGTGGCTGAGAGGGATGGCCTTGTTTGACGGTCGCTGGATGCACGGTGTGCTGGCCGCGCTGGTCCCGCTGGGGCTGACCGCGGGCCAGCCCGGCCCGTCCGGGTCTCCGGCGCGGGGGAAACCCCCGGTCGTGCTGTTCCCCGCGTTCCATTTCACCAAGCTCCAGGCGACCGTACGCGACCAGACCACGGCGCCGGGCTGCCCGCGCTCTGGCACCTTCCAGGACTGGTTCCGCAACGACTGGCCGAGCAGGTTCAGCCAGGTCTGCCGAGACCGGTTGCTCACTCTGCGCTACCGCGACGATCCGTCGCTGCCGATGCCGGGGCGTTTCGCCGAGCAACCGGGCGTCACCGTCGAGATCATGGAATACGGCCGCACGGACAGCGCACCGTACTACGAGGCTCTCTACCGCAGGCTGGAGACCGCCGGGTATGTCCGCGACCGGGACATCCGGGTCGCCGGGTACGACGCCCGGCTCACCCCCGACATGGGCGGCTTCTTCGAGCGCACCCGCCGGCTCATCGAGGACACCTACCGCGACAACGGCGAGCGGCCGGTGCACCTGGTCGGCCACTCCAACGGGCCGCTGTACGCCCAATACCTGCTCACCCACACCAGCCAGGCGTGGCGAGACCGCTACATCCACGGCTTCACCCCGATCGCGGGCAACATGCCGGGGCAGGGCCTGATGTACTCCCTGATGTTCACCGGGCAGAACATCCAGGACTTCGGCTACCCCACGACCAGGCAGAACGCGCGGAGCAGCGCGCGGATGTACCAGAGCGCCCCCTCGACCTACATGAGCGCGGCCGACCCGGCGGTCTTCGGCGACCGTGAGGTCGTCATCCGCGAGTCCTCGACGGGCCGCTCCTACACGCCTCGCGACTATCGGCGCCTGTTCGCCGACGCGGGGCTGCCGACGGCCGGGAAGATCGCCGCGTACTACGTCGGCTTCGTCCGGTTCGCCGATCCGAGGTCGTTCCCCGACGTGGACGTCTACGGGGAGAAGGGTTCCGGCCTGCCCACGGTCGTCGGGGCCCGGCTGGCGAACCTGTCCACCGGCCAGATCGCCGACCCCGGTGGCTTCCTGCGGCGCGACGGCGACGGTAACCAGGAGGACATCACCAACAACGCCATCCTGGCCTGGCGGGCCATGCACTGCCATCACTTCAGCCTGACGGACAATCCCGGCGTGGAGCACGGCGCGCTGCCCAACGACCCCGCCCTGCTCGACCGCCTGGTCACCGTCCTGGGCCGACCGCGCACCCGCTGCCGGTAGCCGGCCGCTGCGGGGGGCCGAGTTCGCGTATCTGTCGGTCTGCGGCACGGGCCAAGCCGGGCACCGGCTGCCCAATGAGGCCCTGCATATAGGCGCCGCGTTCCACCTCGCGGGATTCGCCGACGTGGTGGCCTGCTTGTGGCCACTCTCGGACGACTTCGCCGTACGGGCCGCTGAGGCGTTCTACCGGCAGGCCGCGGCACGCGGCCGTCCCGGGGCAGAGGCCCTGCATGACGCCTTGCACGAGCCGCGATCCGCTGCCCTCCCGGCATCTGGCGGGGCTGCTGCACTTCGGCCGGGCAGCCGAAAGCGCTACACCGAGCCGGCCGCCTTGAAACGGTGCGAGCCGATGCTCCAGGTGAACCGCGCGGCCGCAAGTCGAACGCGCCGATCACCTGGTGCAGGGGTGAAGGTGTTGCGACCCAGGAAGTGCCCGGCCAGGGTGCCATCGTGCGATGGCCAGGCCTCCTTGCGCACAATGGCCCGCCGCTGGTGCTGATCTCGGCTCAGACCCGGAACGTGACAAAGTTCCCAGTGGGTCCTGCCGGGGCTGTTGACTGGTTTTCGGGTGTACGCGGTGGACATGCGCCGACGCGGCAGGTCAACGTGGACTCGGGGGATTACTTCCGGCGCAGAGTAGGGGAAGCCGAGCGTGTTCTGCGGGAGCTGGTCGGGCGGCCGGAGATCGTGACGGGCAGTTCTCCGGCGGACCCTTGCTGATGCAGCCTGCACTGATCCGCAAGGTGGTGACCTGAGCCGCTGAAGGCACTCGCAGATCGAAGACCGCAGGCTGTTGTGGTCGGCGGGGTTGTCGTGGATGGGTGGCAAGATCCGCCGTGGCAGGCCTTGCTGGGAGCAGAATCCCGGCACAGGAAATATCGGCAGGTCGTTGACTGGTGGCATGTCGGCTTCATCGACCTGACCAGCGGCCAGGGGCTGCTGGGCCAGGTTGGAGGCCGCGTCTCGACCGTGGTGGCCGCCTGGCTGGCGGCCCAGCCCGCCACCTGGCGTGGCGTCATCACTCATATGGCCATCGACATGTGGGCCATGTTTCGCTCGGTGATCCGCGCTGCGCTGTCACACGCGAGGATCGTCGTGGATCATTTTCGCGTGGTGCAGCCGGCCGATGCCAAGGTCGACGAGCTGCGCAGGCGGCTGACCTGGAAGATGCGCGGGCGCAGGGGCCGCAGGGGCGGTCCCGAATGCGATCATTGCAGGCTGCTGCGCTCGGTCGCCGAGGAGCTCACTGATCAGCAGCGCACTGTTCTGGAGCGGGGCCTCGCCAGGATCGGCACCTACGGGCGGCACATCCCGGCCGGCTGGCGCGCCAAGGAGAAACTGCGCGATCTGCTCGCCCTGGCCCACCAGCCTGGTTGTGCCGGCCTGCCGCCCGATGATCGTGTCCTCGAGTCCTCACGGGCGAACGCGGATGACCGTCTTCCCCGTGCGTCGCTCGGTCGGGTTGAGGGCGGCGACGGCATCGTCGAGGGTCGCGACGTTGC
>NZ_JBFAWA010000054.1:0-74706 GCF_040680035.1 Nonomuraea sp. NPDC052116
GATGGTACTGCACTCGGGAGGGTGTGGGAGAGTAGGTCGCCGCCGGACAATCTTTGAGGGGGTTCGACGCCTTGGGCGTCGGACCCCCTTTTTTTGTGCCATCACGGCCCCCGGTCGGGACCGCTGCCGGCGGTCAGTAGGGTTAAGGGGTGGATTATCGTGCGGTAGAACGCGCGATCATGGAGCGCGGCGTCGAGTGGGATTTCGAGCCGACGCTCGACAGGATCGCGGCCCTTCTTGATGTGCTCGGTTCGCCGCAGAGGGCGTACCCGGTCATACACATCGCGGGCACCAACGGAAAGACGAGCACGGCCCGGCTCACCGAGGCTCTGCTCAAGGAGCGCAATCTCAGAGTGGGGCGGTTCACCAGCCCTCATCTGGTGTCGGTGCGCGAGCGGATCACGGTGGACGGCGAGCCGCTGAGCGAGGAGCGGTTCGCCGAGGTCTACGAGGAGATCATCCCGTATGTCGAGCTGACCGACACCCAGGGGCGGCGCATCCAGTTCTTCGAGCTGCTGACCGCCATGGCCTTCGCCGCCTTCGCCGACACCCCGGTCGACGTCGCCGTGATCGAGGCCGGCATGGGTGGGTCCTGGGACGCGACGAACGTGGCCGATGGCCTCGTGTCCGTCATCACGCCCATCTCGCTCGATCACACCGACCGTCTGGGTCCCGACATTCCCAGCATCGCCGGCGAGAAGGCGGGCATCATCAAGCCCGGCTCGACCACCGTGCTCGCCCAGCAGGAGCTGGCCGCCGCAGAGGTGCTCATGCGGCGGGCGGCCGAGGTGGGCGCGGTCGTGGCCCGTGAGGGGCTCGAGTTCGGCGTGCTCAACCGGGAGGTGGCCATCGGCGGGCAGCTGCTCACCCTGCGCGGCCTCAAGGGGGTCTACGACGAGGTCTACCTGCCGCTCTACGGCGCGCACCAGGCGAGCAACGCGGTCTGCGCGCTGGCCGCTGTCGAGGCGCTGACCGGCGGTGACGACCCGCTCGACGTCGACCTCGTACGGCAGGCGTTCGCGCAGGCCGCCTCGCCGGGGCGGATGGAGGTCGTGCGGCGGACGCCGACGGTCGTGATCGACGCGGCCCACAACCCGGGCGGCATGCAGGCGACCCTGGAGGGGCTGCACGAGGCGTTCGACTTCGCCAAGGTCGTCGGGGTCCTCGCGGTCATGCGGGACAAGGACGTCGACGCGCTGCTCGAGCTGCTCGAACCGATGCTCGACGAGATCATCGTCACGCGTAACTCCTCGCCCAGGTCCATGTCGCCGGAGGAATTGGCGTCCCTGGCCGAGCCGCTGTTCGGTGAGGAGCGCGTACACGTGGTCGAGCGGCTCGACGACGCCATCGACCAGGCCATCGGCGTCGCCGACGCCGATGGCGAGTTCAGCGGCACCGGCGTGTTCATCACCGGGTCGGTCGTGACGGCGGGTGACGCGCGGCAGCTGCTCAAGGCGGATGGTTCGCGATGAATTTCCAGGTGACTCCAGGTATGCGCAGGCTGGGCGCCAGCGTGCTCGGCATGGAGGCCATCGTGGCGGGGCTGATCACGCCCGTGGCGATCACCGTGGGCGGGGTGGCGCCCGCGCTCGCGGTGACCGCCGGCATCGGGCTTGCCGTGCTGTGCGTGGTCGCCGCGGGCCTGCTCAAGCGGCCTTTCGGCTACATCCTCGGCAGCCTCGTACAGGTGCTGGCGATCTGCACGGGCTTCCTCGTGCCGATGATGTTCTTCCTCGGCGCGATCTTCACGGCGCTGTGGATCACGGCGATTATCGTCGCTCGCCGTGTTGAGGGCGCTACTTCCCGCTAAAGTCGGGCGCATGACCGTCCCCCCGATTCAGCGGTCGGCCGGGCCCAGGGTCCCATGGCTGCTCGATGTGACGCTCGGGCTGCTCGTCGTTGCCGCCTTGCCGCTGGCGATCGTCACCGTTCCCAATACGCTCTCCGTCGTCGCCAAGCTGCTGCCCGGCGATGTCGACCAGGTCGGGCTGATGCGCACGCACGGGCTCGCCCTGCCCGCGCTGATGCTGACCGTGCCGCTGGCGGCGGTGGTGCTGCGGCGCGTGCAGGTGGTTCACGTGGTGCTGCTGGGGCTGGCCCTGGTGGCCCTGTCCGACGTCGCCGGTGGATACGCGGACTCGGAGCTTCTCGCCGGAGCGGTGCGGGTGCTGCGCGGCGTCGGCGCGGGCCTGGTCGTGCCAGCCACGCTGGCGGCCGTCTGGGACCGTGTGCCGGTGCTGCGGGCGCTGTGGGTGGGCGTCTTCAGCGTGAGCCTGCTCGCGGCCGAGGCGCTGGCGCTGTGGCCGCTCGACAAGGCGAGCAGCTGGAAGGTCACGCTGCAGCCGTACCCGATGCTGACGGGGATCGCGCTGGCTCTGGCGGGCGCGTACCTGCTCATCTGGATCCTGCTCGGGCGGCCGGCCACGCCGATGCTCAACGACGGGGAGCGGAGCCGGCTGCTGCTGGCCGCCGTGCCGGCGGCGGGCATCGCGGTCGTGGCGATCAGCACCGCGACCGAGGGATGGCGGGCCATGCCGGTGATCGTGCTGGCGGTGGTGGCCGTGGCCGGGCTGCTGGGGCTGGCCACGATAGGGGCCGCAGAGAGCCGTACGCTGGCGTACTCCATGGTGGCGGTCGGCGTGGTGCTGCTGCCCAGCGCGGCGCAGGTCACGCTGGTGGAGATGGGCGGGCTCGGCGGGCCGGGCCTGCGGGGGCTCTGGGTGCCGTTCGCGGTGGCCGGGCTGCTCGCCGTCGGCGCTGCGACGGCCGTGCGCCGGTTCGCGCCGGCCCCCGGGCGATGGCTGGTGCCTTTCGGGTTGCTCGCGATGGTCGTGGGGCTATGCTCGGTGCGGCTCGTCGTGCCGTCGGCCGACGGGTTGGTGCTGGCGGTGCCGTTCACGCTGCTCGCCGTGGGGGCGGCGGTGGCGTTGACGTCGGCGCTGCAGGAGGTGGGGGTCGGGACGGCCGTCTTCGGGCTCTCGCTGTGCGTCGCGGGGGTGCTGGCGGGGTTCCTGCTCGGTACGGGCGTGCAGATGGCGATGCTGGACGGGGTTTCGTCGGCCCAGGAGCTGGTCGACAGCTTCGTCGGGGCGCTGCACTCGTGGGCCCTGATCGGCGGCTTCCTCGTGGTGCTGGTCATCGTGCTCTCCACCGTGATGGCCCGGCGGAGTGCCGCCAGGCCCGAAGAAACGGCGTCCGCGTCACCTGCGGAGGGGGACGACAAGGCGGAGGATGAGGACGAATCTGCCGATTCGGTGCCCGCCGTGCCGCCGCAGGGCCAATCGCCCGAGGACACCGCCTCTCCATGACGCCGTTCCGTAGGAAAGCGAGGGTGGGGGCGCGGGACGGTAAGCTGAGGCCCAAGCCACGGCGACGCGTGGGCCCGTCCCCCGCGAAGCATCCCGCGGCCGGGCCGGGCGCCCGTGATCGCGATCCTCACTCTGTTCGAAGGAGAACTCCAAGTGTCCGAGCGCACTCTTGTCCTGATCAAGCCCGACGGGGTTAAGCGCGGCCTCATCGGTGACGTGATCGCCCGTGTGGAGCGCAAGGGCCTCAAGGTCGTGGCGATGGACCTGCGCACCCTCGACGCCGACACGGCCAAGTCGCACTACGCCGAGCACTCCGAGCGGCCGTTCTTCGGTGAGCTCGTCGAGTTCATCACGTCGGGGCCGCTCGTCGCCCTGGTCCTCGAGGGCCCGCGCGCCGTCGAGGCGTTCCGCGCGCTGGCCGGCGCCACCGACCCGGTCAAGTCGGCCCCCGGCACGATCCGCGGCGACCACGCCCTCGAGATCGGCGAAAACGTCGTCCACGGCTCCGACTCGCCCGAGTCGGCCGCCAGGGAGATCAAGATCTTCTTCCCTGACCGTTTCTAGGCGATTCGCCTCGCCAATCCGCGCCCGCGCAGCATGTCGCTGCGCGGGCGCGCGTTTTTGACGGGCGCCTGTCGTAGGGTGGCGAGGTCTTGGTGTGCGGGGCCGATTCGTGGGCGTGGCGGGGGCGGGATTTTGTCGGCGCTTCGGCGTACGGTTGGCAGGGTCGATACGTGAGGCCTCGGGCCGATGGGCGTTTTGGATCGTTCCAGCAAGCCTTTGGGTGTTGTGGTGCAATCCGGGCAAAATCGCGGTTGAGGTAGGGGCTGGAGATTTTTGTGGGGCGCGAGGGCTCATTGCGCCCATCGGTGGGTACGTCACGTTACGATTCGAATTCGATCCGTAATCATTCGCGAACGACGTTACGGAGGGCTCCGTTCCCCATGGGCAGCAAGCTCGCGTTTCTCGGCCGTGACATGGCGGTCGACCTGGGCACCGCCAACACGCTGGTCTACGTGCGCGGCCGGGGCATCGTGCTCAACGAGCCCTCAGTCGTAGCGATCAACACCGCCACAGGCAAGATCGTGGCGGTCGGCATCGAGGCCAAGCGGATGATCGGCCGTACGCCTGGCAACATCGTCGCCGTCCGCCCGCTCAAAGACGGCGTGATCGCCGACTTCGATGTCACTGAGCGGATGTTGCGATATTTCATCCAGAGGGTGCACCGACGTCGGCATCTCGCCAAGCCACGCATCATCATCGCCGTGCCGAGCGGCATCACCAGCGTGGAGCAGCGCGCGGTGAAGGAAGCCGGCTACCAGGCAGGCGCCAGGAAGGTCTACATCGTTGAGGAGCCCATGGCCGCCGCCATCGGGGCCGGGCTCCCGGTGCACGAGCCGACCGGAAACATGGTGGTCGACATCGGCGGGGGCACCACCGAGGTGGCGATCATCTCGATGGGCGGCGTGGTCACCAGCCAGTCCATCAGGATCGGCGGCGACGAGCTCGACCAGGCGGTGATCGCGTTCGCCAAGAAGGAATACTCGCTGATGCTCGGCGAGCGCACCGCCGAGGAGATCAAGATCGCCATCGGCTCGGCCGGCCCGACCGGCGAGGAGTCGCACGCGGAGATCCGCGGGCGCGACCTGGTCAGCGGGCTGCCCAAGACCATCGTCGTGTCGAGCGAAGAGGTCAGGAAGGCCATCGAGGAGCCGGTCAACGCCATCGTCGACGCGGTCAAGACCACGCTCGACAAGTGTCCGCCCGAGCTGTCCGGCGACATCATGGACCGCGGCATCGCGCTCACCGGCGGGGGCGCCCTGCTCAAGGGGCTGGACGAGCGCGTCAAGGCGGAGACGGGCATGCCTGTGCACCTGGTCGAAAACGCGCTCGACTCGGTCGCCATCGGCTCCGGCAAGTGCGCCGAGGAGTTCGAGGCGCTCCAGCAGGTCCTGGTGCCGGAGTCGCGGCACTGATGAGAGACTCTCGCCATGCGCGGCTGATCCTGGGCGGGCTGCTGACAGCGGCCCTGATCATCCTGACCGTCGACCATCGCACTGGCGACAGCTCGCCGCTGCGGCCGCTGCGAACGGCGGCGGCTTATGTGTTCGGCACAGCGGAACAGTTCGGCGGGGGGCTGGTGCGCCCCGTCAGCGGGTTCGTCCGCGCTCTCGTGGACGCGCCCGGCGCCCAGGACCGCATCAACGCGCTCAAAGCGGAGAACGCCCAGCTCCGGGCCGGCCTGGTCGCCAGCAAGCTCGACGCGACCCGCTCCAAGGAGCTCAAGCAGTTGCTCGGCCTGTCGGGGTCGGGTGGATACAAGGTGGTCCCGGCCAACGTGGTCGCCCGGCGCGGGCTGCCGGGCTTCGAGGACGCCGTGCAGATCGACGCGGGCACGAGTGACGGCATCCGTACGGAGATGACCGTGCTCAGCGGCGACGGTCTGGTCGGGCGCGTCATCAACGCGGCCCCGCACAGCTCGACGGTGGTGCTCCTCAGCGACCCGGCCTCGGCCGTCGGGGCGCGGCTGGAGGGGGGCAAGGAGATCGGGGTGGTGCATGGGGTGGGGGAGAACGGGCGGCTCGTCCAGTTCCGGCTCCTCGACTCCACGGCCCCGCTGACCAGCGGCGCGCGGATCGTCAGCTTCGGCTCGCAGAACGGCAGCCCGTATGTGCCGGGGGTGCCTATCGGGGTGATCGAGCGGGTGGAGTCGACTCCGGGGGAGCTGACCCGCATCGCGTACGCCCGTCCGTACGCGGATCTTTCTTCGCTGGACGTGGTCGGTGTGGTGGTGGAGGCTCCGAAGCGGGATCCGCGTGACGCGGTGCTGCCTGCCAAGGCGCTGCCTGCCACGGAGGGATCACGATGATCGGGCGGCGGGCGGTTTCACGGCGCCTGCCGATCAATGGGCATGGTGATCCGGGTGCGCGCGGAAACGGTGCTGGCGCGTCTCTGGCCTCGTGGGGCAGCGCCGGCGGGAGCGTAGGCGCGAGATGGGGTGCTGGCGGGCGTGTGGGCGCGTGTCAGGGCGGCAGTGGCCACATGGAGCGTTCCATGGGAGGTCGGCGCTGCGCGTCTCTGAGAGCGCTTGTGGCGGCGTCTGACGAGGGTTGGGCGTGGGCGGTGCGGAGGCCTTCCGAGTGGATCGGCCCGCGAGCGCCGCGCGGCAGCTCAGCTCCGGGGCGGGAGCCGGTGAAGACGTCGGCTTGGGTGTCGGGCTCGCGTGGGCTCCGGTCGCCGGCCCGGGGCCGGTCGTTGGCGCGGGTCCGAGCGGCCGGCGGTGGCCGGTGGGCGTCGGTGGCTGTTGGGCTGGATCGCCGGTGGGTGTCGACGGAGACCCGGCTCGATCGCCGGTCTCCGTCGGCGGTGGTCCGGCCGGCTCTCCGGTCCGCGTCGGCGGAGACCCGGCCGGGTCTCCGGTCTGCGTCGGTGGTGGCCGGGGCGGATCGGTGGTGGGTGTCGGTGTCCGCTCGGCTGGATTGCCAGGGGGCGTCGGTAGCGGGTGGGTCGGATCGTTGGTGGCTCGGTTCGCTGGAACGGCTCGAACGACCTGGCCGGGCTCCATCCGGCGGGTCGGGCATGGGGCGGGCGTGCGGGGCGGGGCGGATTGTGAGGGATTCCCGGGAGGGGGCGCGGTGATCGGCGGGTTGTCCGTGTTGTTGGCCTTGCTGGCGCAGGTCATGTTGGTCAACCGATTTCCCCTGCCGGCCGGGGGCTCGCCCGACCTGGTGCTGCTGGCCGTGATCGGGGCGGCGTTGGGGCGGGGCGCGTCGTCCGGGGCGGTGCTCGGGTTCAGCGCCGGGCTGCTCGTCGATGTCATGCCGCCGACCGCGCACCTCGTGGGGCAGTACGCGTTCGTGCTGGCGCTCGTCGGTTACGTGGCCGGGCGCGGCGCGGGTGGGCCGGTCATCACCGTGGTGTTGTGCGTGCTGATGGCGCCGTTGCTGGCGGCGGTCGTGAGCGGGCTGATCGCCGATCCCCGGGTGACGATCTCCACGCTGACCGAGCAGGTGCCCGTCACCATCGTCTACACGCTGGTCGTGTCCCCCATCGTGATCTGGCTGACCACACGGGGCAGGGAGGCGGGGTTCTCGACATGATGCGGATGCGGGCCAGGCTGCTGCTGGTGCAGGTGCTCGTCGTGACGTTGCTGGTCGTGCTGGCCGTGCGCCTGTGGCAGGTGCAGGTGGTGCGCGGGAACGAGTTCGTGACGCGGGCGACGGAGACCAGGACACGGGCCGTGATCGTGCCCGCCGTGCGGGGGCAGATCCTCGACTCGCACGGGCGGCCGTTGGTGCGCAACAAGACCGCGTTGGTCGTGTCCGTGGACCGGACCAGGCTGACCAGGATGAAGGACGGCGGGCTCAAGGTGCTGAGCAAGCTGTCGGCGGTGCTCGGCCGGCCCGTCGCCGATCTGCAGCAGCGCATCACGCCGTGCGGGCCGGGAGTCCGCAAGCCCTGCTGGACGGGATCGCCGTACCAGCCGGTTCCGCTCGACGAGAAGGTGGACACTCGGGAGGCGCTGCAGATCCTCGAGCGGCAGGAGGAGTTTCCCGGGGTGACGGCGGAGATCCACTCCGTCAGGCAGTATCCCGGCGGGCGCGACGGGGCGCAGATGCTCGGCTACCTGCAGCCGGTCACCGAGGCCGAGCTGGAGAAGCGCGAAGGGCTGAAGGCCAGCTTCTCCGGGGTGGACCTGGCGGGGCGTGACGGGCTCGAGTACGTCTACGACGAGGCGCTGCGCGGCAAGTCGGGGCTGCGCAGGGTGCAGGTCGACAGGATGGGCAAGGCGCTCGGCGTTGAGGAGCAGATCACCCCGATTCCCGGCGACCACCTGGTGACCAGCATCGACTCGCGGGTGCAGTCCGTGGTGGAGAAGGCGCTGGCGAAGGCGATGAAGTCCGCGCCGGCGGCTGACGGCGGCGCGGGGGTGGTGCTCGACGCGCGTACGGGACGGGTGGTGGCGCTGGCCAGCGCTCCCGGATACGACCCGGCGGTCTGGGCGGGCGGGATCTCGACGCGCGGATATCAGTGGCTGCTGTCTGATAAGTCCGACATGCCGCTCGTGTCCCGGGCGATCAACGGCCAGTTCGCCCCGGGTTCGACGTTCAAGATCTCGTCGGTGTCGGCGATGCTGAGGTCCGGATACCCGCTGAACGGCACGTACGAATGCCCCGGCTCCTACATGGTCGGCGACCGGGCGTTCAGCAACTTCCGCGGCGTTTCGCTCGGCTCGCTCAGCCTGCACACCGCGCTGGTCAAGTCGTGCGACACGATCTTCTACAAAGCCGCGTACGAGCAGTACCTGAAGGACGGCGGGCGCAACCCGAAGAAGGCCACCAAGGAGATCTTCGCCAACACGGCCAGGGCGTTCGGGTTCGGCAGGCCGACCGGGGTGGATCTGCCGGGCGAGTCCTCCGGGCGCATCCCCGACCGGGCGTGGAAGAAGGACTTGTGGAACCGCACCAACGCCGTGAGCTGCGAGCGGTCGCGCAAGGGATATCCGGAGGTCAAGGATCGGGCGCGGGCCGACTTCCTCAAACGGCTCGCGCTGGAGAACTGCACCGAAGGGTTCCTGCTGCGGCCGGGCGACTCGGCCAACTTCTCCATCGGCCAGGGCGACGTGCTGGTGACGCCGATGCAGCTCGCGCGGGCGTACATGGCACTGGTGAGCGACGGGAAGCTGCGCAGCCCGCGCATCGGGTGGGCGCAGGTGCGGCCTGACGGCAAGGTCGTCAGGACCATCCCGGTGCCGGTCGTGGGCAAGCTGCCGATCAGCGAGAAGGAACGGCTCTACATCAAGAACGCGCTGAGCCAGGTCCCCTCGGACGGCACCGCGGCGGGGGCCTTCGCCGGGTTCCCGATGGACAAGGTGCGCATCGGCGGCAAGACCGGCACCGCGGAGGTCTGGGGTAAGCAGGACACCTCGTGGTTCGCGTCATTCGCGCCCACGAAGAATCCGCAGTACGTGGTCGTGGTCATGGTCTCGCAGGGTGGCATGGGCGCGCAGACGGCGGCGCCGGCCGTGCGGGAGATCTACGAAGGGATCTACGGCATCAAGCGGCCTCCCGCCGTGCCCGGCGGGAAGCTCACGACGAGGCTGCCCAGCTTCTCGCCTGACGGAACGGTGGCCGGAGGATGAGGGCCCAGAGCCTGGAGCCGGGTGCGGGCGGTCGGGTGGTCGGCGCCGGCGGTGGTCGTGGGGGTCGGTCGGTGGTGAGCGGGGGCCGGCCTGTGGCGGGTGGCGGCCGGAGACGTTGGTTGGCGGTGGGGGATCGCCGTGGGGGCCGGCCCGTCGCGGGTGGTGCGGGCCGGGGGCGGTCGGTGGGCGGCGCGCGCAGGGGTTGGCCCGTGCGCAGGGGTTGGCCCGTGGTGGGCGGTGGGCGGAGTGGGGTTCGGCGGCCGGGTGGTGGGCCGGCGGGCCGGTGGGTGGTCGGCCGTGAGACCGGAGGGGTGATCCGCTGCGCGGGGCGGTGGGTGGTCGGTCGCGTGGTCGGAGGGGTGGTCGGCTGGGCGGCCGGGTGGGTGATCGGCTGTGTGGTCGGGTGGGTGACTGGCCGCGTGGTCGGGTGGATGGTCGCTGGGATGGAGGTGCGGAGGTGATCGATCGAACGGTGGCCGTCCGGCGGCCGTCGCTGTTCCGCCGAGTCGCCGGTGAGAACTCGACGGTGCGCAGGCTGGATGCCCTGATGCTGGTCGCGGTGGCCGGGCTGTGCGTGATCGGCACGCTGCTCGTCTGGTCGTCCACCAGAACCTGGGCCCCGGGCTCGACGGGGCTGGTCAAGAAGCACGTCTTCAACGAGATGATCGGGATCATCCTGTGCGCGATCGTGGCGACGGTCGACCATCGCGCGATGCGCGCGTACGCGCCGCTGGTGTTCCTGGTGTCGCTGATAGGGCTGGGGCTGGTCATCACGCCGCTGGGCGCGACGATCAACGGGTCGCATTCGTGGATCCTGCTCGGTGGCGGGTTCGCGGTGCAGCCGTCGGAGTTCGCCAAGGTCGGGCTGCTGCTGATCATCGCGATGCTGCTCGCGCAGCCGGCCGAGGGCAGTGATCGGCCGCGCGCGCTGGACATATGGCTGGCGCTCCTCGCCTCGGGGGTCACGATGGGGCTGGTGATGCTCCAACCGGACCTCGGGACGGCGCTGGTGCTGGCGGTGATCACGGCCGCCGGGCTGATCATCGCGGGGGTGCGCAAGCGGTGGATCGCGGCGCTGACGCTGGTGGCGGCCGGCGGGGTGTTCTCGGTGTTCTACTTCCAGCTGCTCGAGCCGTACCAGGTGGCCCGATTTACGGCGTTCGTCGATCCGAGCGTCGATCCGCGCGGGGTGGGCTACAACAGCACGCAGTCGATGATCGCGATCGGCTCCGGGCAGCTCCTGGGAAAGGGGCTGCTGGGCGGCGGGCAGACGACCGGGCGGTTCGTGCCCGAGCAGCACACCGACTTCATCTTCACGGTGGCGGGGGAGGAGTTCGGGTTCCTCGGGTCGGTCACGGTGGTGCTGCTGCTCGGGGTGGTGCTGCTGCGCGGGCTGAAGATCGCCAGGCAGTGCGACGACAGGTTCGGGACGCTGGTAGCGGGCACGATCGTGTGCTGGTTCGCGTTCCAGACGTTCATCAATGTGGGCATGACGATCGGGATCATGCCGATCACGGGGCTGCCGCTGCCGTTCGTGTCATATGGCGGTACGGCCACGTTCGCGAATCTCATTGCGATTGGGCTTCTCCAAGCCATCAGGGTGCGAAGACAGTCGTTTAATTAGAGACATGTTCTTGGCCTATTGCGATGAGTGCGAGGAGCGCTTTCTGCTGCCCGCGAACCATGTCGTCGGCGTGCACAATCTGGCGAGCGGCGTGATCGCCGTCGAGCTGACCTGCTATGAAGGGCACCGCCTCCTGGTGCTCATCGGCAACGACATCGACATCCCTGGACCTGCCACCGTCTGAGCGCCGCTACCCTGGACCGTATGTCTGTCGAGTCGGTGTTCCCCCGCCTGGAAGCGCTGCTCCCCAAGGTGCAGAAGCCCATCCAGTACGTCGGGGGTGAGCTCAACTCGACCGTCAAGGACTGGGACTCCGCCGACGTGCGGTGGGCGCTGATGTACCCGGACGCCTACGAGGTCGGGCTGCCCAACCAGGGTGTGGCGATCCTCTACGAGATCCTCAACGAGCTGCCCGCCACGCTGGCCGAGCGCACCTACGCGGTGTGGCCGGATCTCGAGGCGCTCATGCGGGCCGAGGGCGTCCCGCAGTTCACCGTCGACGCGCACCGGCCGGTGCGCGCCTTTGACGTGTTCGGCGTGTCCTTCTCGACCGAGCTGGGCTACACCAACATGCTCAACGCGCTCGATCTGGCGGGCATCCCGCTGATGGCCGTGGACCGGGGCGAGGACGACCCGATCGTGCTCGCCGGCGGCCACGCGGCCTTCAACCCGGAGCCGATCGCCGACTTCCTCGACGCGGCCGTGCTCGGCGACGGAGAGCAGATCTCCATCGCCATCTCCGAGGTCATCCGCGAGTGGAAGGCCGAGGGCAGACCCGGCGGGCGGGACGAGCTGCTCATGCGGCTCGCCGAGTCCGGCGGGGTATATATCCCGAAATTTTACGATGTGGACTACCACCCGGACGGTCGCATCAAGCGCGTCGCCCCCAACAGGGCCGACGTGCCGTGGCGGGTGCACAAGCACACCGTGATGGACCTCGACGAGTGGCCCTACCCGAAGAAGCCGCTGGTCCCGCTGGCCGAGACCGTGCACGAGCGGTTCAGCGTGGAGATCTTCCGCGGCTGCACCCGTGGCTGCAGGTTCTGCCAGGCGGGCATGATCACGCGCCCGGTGCGGGAGCGCTCGATCACCACCATCGGCGCGATGGTCGAAAACGGCATCAAGGAGTCCGGCTTCAACGAGGTCGGCCTGCTGTCGCTGTCGTCGGCCGACCACTCCGAGATCGGTGACGTCGCCAAGGGCCTGGCCGACCGCTACGAGGGCACCAACACCTCGCTCTCGCTGCCGTCCACCAGGGTTGACGCGTTCAACATCGACCTGGCCAACGAGTTCTCCAGGAACGGCAGGCGTTCCGGCCTGACGTTCGCGCCGGAGGGCGGCTCCGAGCGCATGCGCAAGGTGATCAACAAGATGGTCACCGAGGAAGACCTGATCCGCACCGTCACCACGGCCTATTCGCAGGGGTGGCGGCAGGTCAAGCTCTACTTCATGTGCGGCCTGCCCACCGAGCAGGACGAGGACGTGCTGGGCATCGCCGACCTGGCCAAGAAGGTCATCCAGGCGGGCCGCGAGGCGACCGGCAGCCGCGACATCCGCTGCACGGTCTCCATCGGCGGCTTCGTGCCCAAGCCGCACACGCCGTTCCAGTGGGCCGGACAGGCCGACCACGAGACCGTCGACCGACGGCTCAAGCAGCTGCGCGACTCGCTGAGAGGCGACAAGCAGTACGGCAGAGCCATCGGCTTCCGCTACCACGACGGCAAGCCCTCGATCGTGGAGGGCCTGCTCTCGCGCGGCGACCGCCGGGTCGGCGCCGTGATCCGGGGCGTCTGGGAGG
This sequence comes from Nonomuraea sp. NPDC052116, assembly GCF_040680035.1. Taxonomy (NCBI): domain Bacteria; kingdom Bacillati; phylum Actinomycetota; class Actinomycetes; order Streptosporangiales; family Streptosporangiaceae; genus Nonomuraea; species Nonomuraea sp. NPDC052116. The sequence goes on from NZ_JBFAWA010000054.1 coordinate 12,873, forward strand.
ACGGCGGCAGGTTCGACGGCTGGAGCGAGCACTTCTCCTACGAGCGCTGGATGGCGTCCGCCGAGAAGGCGGGCGTCGACGTCGACTGGTACACCACGCGCGAGCGGGCGGAGAACGAGGTCCTGCCATGGGACCACCTCGACGCCGGGCTCGACCGTGAGTGGCTCTGGCAGGACTGGCAGGAGGCCGTCTCCGGCGGCGAGGTCGAAGACTGCCGCTGGACTCCTTGCTACGACTGCGGCGTCTGCCCGACGATGGGCACGGAAATTCAGATCGGCCCCACGGGGCGAAAACTCCTTCCTCTTACGGTGGTCTAGCGCGCTCAGTGGGCAGCCGGTGCCTCGGCGTACACGTACACGCGCCAGGGCGGCTTATCCTGAGACGAAGGAACTCTTACAAGGGAAGGACGACAAGCTCTGAAACCTGTTCCCGAAGGGCCTCCGCCCGCGCCCACGGTGCAGCGCCTTCGCGTGCGCTACGCCAAGCGCGGCCGCCTGCGCTTCACCAGCCACCGCGACATTTCGCGGGCCGTTGAGAGAGCGGTTCGCCGTGCCGGCATACCGGTGGCCTACAGCGCAGGTTTCTCGCCCCACCCGAAGATCTCCTACGCGGGCGCGGCGCCGACCGGTGTCGCCAGCGAAGCCGAATATCTCGAGATCGGTGTCACCACGCCGTGCGATCCCGAGCAGGTGAGACAGGACCTGGACGGGTCGCTGCCGCCGGGGCTCGATGTGCTCGACGTTGTGACAGCGGGCCCGGGTGGGCTGGCTGACCGCTTGGAGGTCTCCGACTGGGAGGTGCGGCTGCCCGGTGCCGATCGCGAGCTCGCCGAGGTGGCGGCGGAGAAGTTTCTCGCGGCAGGCGCTGTGGAGGTCGAACGCCTCACCAAGAAGGGCCCCCGTCGCTTCGACGCGCGGGAGGCCGTCCTGGGGCTCACGGTGTCCGAGGGAACAGACAGAACTGCAGCTCAGGTGCTCGGAGGGCCGTGTGTCATACTGCGCATGGTTGTTCGGCACATGACGCCTGCCGTTCGACCCGACGATGTGCTCACAGGGCTGCGCCTTGTGGCCGACTTCGCGCCGCCGGTTCCCCCCGAGGTGACCAGGCTGGCGCAGGGGCCGCTCGACGTCAGCACTGGTGCGCTTGCCGATCCGCTCGACCTGGACCGCGACACCACGCGCGGCGGCGAGGCGGGACCGGCGAGTGAGCACGTCGCCGGTTGAGGAGGTGCCTCGCGCGAGCGGGGCACGACCGCTGACAGGACTTAGCGCCGACACCCCCACCTCGGGGGCGTTGGCGGACAACGAGACACGAGGGCTCCTGCGCGGCGCGGCGACGCGCCCGGGAGCTGACGGGAGAGCGCCCGCATGCTCGAGAACGAGCCCAACGCCGGGGCCATTGGCCCTGACGGGGAGACAATTGAACAGCCAGAGGTGACCCCACGTCGCCGCTCCGCCAGCCGCCCGGCGGGTCCGCCGCCGGAGCCGGAGGAGCCTGTCCACGTTCCGGTCACCACTGCGGCGGCGCAGACCGCGCCGTCGGTGGCTGACGTACAACCGGTGCAGAGCACCGCCGCGCAGCGCGCGGCGGGAGAGCCCGCGCCCGAGATCCGCACCGCCGCGCCCGAGCCGGCGACCGCGCCGGAGAGCCCGGTCGAGGCGGCCGTGGCCGAGACCGTGGCCGAGGCCGTGGCCGAGGAGAAGCCCAAGAGGACCACGCGGACCCGGTCCACCGCCACGACGACGCGGCGCCGTACGACCAAGAAGGCCGCCGAGGCCGAAGCCGAGGCTGCCCCCGTGGTGGAGGAGCCGCCCGCTGAGGCCGCCGAGCCGGTGAAGCGGCGCAGGACGCGCAAGAAGGTGGAAGAGCCCGTCGAGGAGGCCGTCGCAGGCGCTGTGGGGGCGGTGGCCGACTCCGAGAAGGCCGCCGCGAGCGAGGGCCCGGTAGGCAAGGCCGCGACGACGGCGCCGACCGCCGAGGCGGCGCCCGCCCGTGGTGCGCAGGCCGAGGCGAAGCGGGCCGGTGATGTCGAGGCGGCCGAGGATGAGGACATCCTTGAGATCCTGCCCGACAACGAGCCCCTCGACGACGAGCCCGCGGGCGAGGACCTCGACGAGGAGCCCGCACGGTCGAGCCTGCTGTCCGACCCGTTCGGGTTCGCCGCGCGCACGCCGGCCGAGCCCGGCACCGCGTTCCAGCGGCCGGCGGCCATCTTCGCGCCGCTGTTCCAGGCGCCCGACCCCAGCCAGGCCAAGCCCGCCGTCACCCGGCGGGCCGAGGCGCCGCAGCCCGCTCCCGAGCCCGAGGAGGTCGAGGAGCCGGTCGACGAGTCCGCGGTAGAGGACGAGACCGACCTCGACACCTCCGACGAGCAGGAGGAGGAAGAGGGCGCGGGCCGTCGCCGCCGTCGCAGGCGGGGCGGCCGGGGCCGCGGCAAGGCGCGCGAGCGGGACGAGGGTGAGGAAGGCGACGAGCAGGACGAGGAGACCGAGGAGGAGCAGGCCGAGGAGGGCGCCGCTCACGACGAGGAGTCCTCGACCTCGCGCCGCCGCCGTCGCCGTCGCCGCCGGGGCTCCGAGGAGGGCGCCGAGCCGGCCAGCGACGACCCGCCGAACACGGTGGTGCGCATCCGCGCGCCGCGTGCGGGCCGCAGCAGCGGGCTGGAAACCGCGACCGACGGAGTGCAGAGCGTGCGCGGCTCCACCCGGCTCGAGGCCAAGAAGCAGCGCCGCCGCGAGGGGCGCGAGCTGGGCCGCAGGCGTCCGCCGATCATCACGGAGTCGGAGTTCCTGGCCCGCCGCGAGTCCGTCGACCGGATGATGGTGGTGCGCCGCCAGGGCGACCGTACGCAGATCGCGGTCCTGGAGGACGGCGTGCTCGTCGAGCACTACGTCAACCGCGAGGCCAGCCAGTCCTACGTCGGCAACGTCTACCTCGGCAAGGTCCAGAACGTGCTGCCCTCGATGGAGGCGGCGTTCGTGGACATCGGCAAGGGCCGCAACGCCGTCCTGTACGCCGGTGAGGTCAACTTCGACACCGCCGGGCTGGAGGGCCAGCCCAAGCGCATCGAGGCGGCGCTGAAGTCGGGCCAGTCGGTGCTCGTACAGGTCACGAAGGACCCGATCGGGCACAAGGGCGCCCGGCTCACGTCCCAGATCAGCCTGCCCGGGCGCTACCTCGTCTACGTGCCGGACGGGTCGATGACCGGCATCAGCCGCAAGCTGCCCGACAAGGAGCGCACGCGGCTCAAGAGCATCCTGAAGAAGGTCATGCCGGAGAACGCCGGTGTGATCGTGCGTACCGCCGCGGAGGGCGCCTCCGAGGACGAGCTGGCGCGTGACGTGGCCCGCCTGTCCGCCCAGTGGGAGAGCATCCAGAAGAAGGCCAAGTCGGCCAGCCCGCCCGAGCTGCTGTCCGCCGAGCCCGATCTCACGATCCGGGTCGTGCGCGACGTCTTCAACGAGGACTTCACCTCGCTGATCGTGCAGGGCGCCGACGCCTGGGACACGGTGGACGACTACGTCAAGTACGTCGCGCCGCACCTGGGCGAGCGCCTGGCGCGGTGGGACGGCGACCAGGGTGACGTGTTCGAGCACTACCGGATCGACGAGCAGCTCGGCAAGGCGCTGGAGCGCAAGGTCTGGCTGCCCAGCGGCGGCTCGCTGGTGATCGACCGTACTGAGGCGATGACCGTCGTCGACGTCAACACCGGCAAGTTCACCGGGCAGGGCGGCAACCTCGAGGAGACCGTCACCCGCAACAACCTCGAGGCGGCCGAGGAGATCGTGCGCCAGCTCAGGCTGCGCGACATCGGCGGCATCATCGTGATCGACTTCATCGACATGGTGCTGGAGTCCAACCGCGACCTGGTGCTGCGGCGGCTGCTGGAGTGCCTGGCCCGCGACAGGACCAAGCACCAGGTGGCCGAGGTCACCTCGCTGGGCCTGGTCCAGATGACGCGTAAGCGGGTCGGACAGGGGCTGCTGGAGGCCTTCTCCACGCCGTGCGAGTGCTGCAACGGGCGTGGCCTGCTCGTCTCCACGGAGCCGGTCGAGCCCAAGCCTGAGCCGCGCGGCACGCAGGGGAAGATGGCCATCGAGAAGGCGGTCTCCGACAAGGTTTCCGCGGCCAAGGACACCCCGAGCCGTGATACGGTGACCGGTGCGCTTGAAGACGTCCCGGCTGAGGACGACCAGGCCAGCCAGACTTCCGGCAGAGGGCGGCGACGCTCGCGCCGAGCCAAGTCGGCCGAGTAGTTCTCGGCAGGCTTCCGACGTTCCGTCCGGTTCGCCTAGGGGACCGTTAATCCGGTACCCTGGTGTATCGGTGCGTCAGGTGACGTGCCCTGTTGGCGCGCTTACTCGGTTCGTCGGTTTGAGACAGGCCGAATGACAGGCGCAGCATTCGGCGGCCGCCTCTCGATGAGGCGGCTGATGTACGAGACAACAGTGAGTCAGAAGGGTTCCGCGGTGTACGCGATCGTTCGTTGCGGCGGCAGGCAGCAGAAGGTCTCCGTCGGTGACGTCCTCGAGGTGGACAAGGTCGCCGGCGAGGTCGGCTCTTCGGTTTCGCTGCCGACGGTGCTCGTCGTCAACGACGGCGATGTGACCACGGAGGCGGGCAAGTTCACGGTCAACGCCGAGATCCTCGGCGAGACCAAGGGCCCGAAGATCCGGATCCTCAAGTACAAGAACAAGACCGGTTACAAGAAGCGCCAGGGTCACCGTCAGCGGTACACCCAGGTGAAGATCACCGGTATCGAGCAGGCCTGAACGGGAGTTTGAGAGATGGCACACAAGAAGGGCGCGTCGTCCACCCGGAACGGTCGTGACTCCAACGCTCAGCGCCTGGGCGTCAAGCGCTTCGGCGGCCAGCTGGTCAACGCGGGCGAGATCATCGTCCGTCAGCGTGGCACCCACTTCCACCCCGGCGACAACGTGGGGCGTGGCGGCGACGACACGCTGTTCGCGCTGGCGGCCGGGCACGTGCAGTTCGGTGTCAAGCGCGGCCGGCGGGCCGTGAGCATCGTTCCCGTCGCGGAGTAGGGGTTCTTCCTCTCCGTAGACCTTGGGTTTTCTTGCCAAAGGGGTGGATCGCGGTGTCGATCCGCCCCTTTGCTTTTGGCTGACTTCCGCCGGTGGGCGGTGTGTGTGGAGGAGTGCAGAGTGCCGGACTTTGTGGACCAGGTGGTCCTTCATATCGGTGCCGGTGACGGGGGGAACGGGTGCGCCTCCATCCACCGGGAGAAGTTCAAGCCGCTCGGCGGCCCCGACGGCGGCAACGGCGGCCGGGGCGGTGACGTCGTCCTCGAGGTCGACCCCAACACGGCGACGCTGCTCGAGTACCACCGCCGGCCGCACCGCAAGGCCGAGAACGGCAAGCAGGGGCAGGGCTCCAACCGGGACGGGGCCAACGGGCCGGACGTGGTCCTGCCGGTGCCCAACGGCACCGTCGTGAAGAACGCCTCCACGGGTGAGGTGCTGGTCGACCTCGTGGGTGTCGGCACGCGGTACGTCATCGCCGAGGGCGGGCACGGCGGCCTGGGGAACGCCGCCCTCGCCACGACCAGGCGGAAGGCGCCCGGGTTCGCGCTGCTCGGGGAGCCCGGGGACGCGCTCGACGTCATGCTGGAGCTCAAGAGCGTGGCGGACGTGGCGCTGGTCGGGTTCCCGAGCGCCGGCAAGTCCTCGCTGATCGCCGCCCTGAGCGCGGCCAAGCCCAAGATCGCGGACTATCCGTTCACGACCCTGATCCCCAACCTGGGGGTGGTGACCGCGGGGGAGACGGTGTTCACCGTCGCCGACGTGCCCGGTCTGATCCCCGGGGCCTCGCAGGGGAAGGGGCTCGGGCACGAGTTCCTGCGGCACGTCGAGCGGTGCGACATGCTCGTGCACGTCATCGACTGCGCCACCATGGAGCCCGGGCGCGACCCGATCACGGACTACGAGGTCATCGAGTCGGAGCTGCACGCGTACGGGAAGCTGGAGGACCGGCCCCGGCTGGTCGTGCTGAACAAGGCGGACGTGCCCGACGCGCGGGAGCTGGCCGAGCTGGTCAGGCCCGAGTTCGAGGCGCGGGGGCTGCGGGTGTTCACGATCTCCGCCGCCACGCATGACGGGCTGCGGGAGCTCACGTACGCGATGGGCGAGTGGGTCGCCGCGGCCAGGGCCCAGAAGCCGGTCGAGGAGCCCACCAGGCTGGTCATCAGGCCCAAGCAGCTCGGCGAGGCCGGGTTCCGGGTGCGGCGGGTCAACGAGAACCTGTTCCAGATCACCGGCGAGAAGCCGGAGCGGTGGATCAGGCAGACGGACTTCACCAACGACGAGGCCGTGGGCTACCTCGCCGACCGGCTCGAACGGCTCGGCGTGGAGGCGGAGCTGGCCAAGGCCGGCGCCACCGCCGGCGCCGAGGTGGTCATCGGGTCGATGGAGGGCGGCTACGTCTTCGACTGGCAGCCCACGCTCAGCGCCGAGTCCGTACGGCAGGGCCCGCGAGGGTCCGACAACCGCCTCTGACAGGAGCGCCGCGGGCGCATCGATGACCTGAGCGCCGACCGTCCCTGAACTGCGGCGCGGGGTGGGGGCCGTGGAGGTGGCCGCCGTCATGCGCCGGGCCGCCCGGGTGGCGGGCGGGTCTTCGGGCCGTATCCCGCCGGGCTCCGGGACCGAAGGGCCCTCGGGGCTCGGATAGGCTGCCAGACGTGCGGGAACAGATCAGCTCAGCGTCGAAGGTCGTTGTCAAGGTCGGCTCCTCCTCGCTCACCACCCCCCAGGGCACGATCGACGTCGATCGGGTCGACGCCCTTGTGGATGTGCTGGCGGCGCGGCGCCGTACGGGGACCCAGATCGTCCTGGTCTCCTCCGGGGCGATCGCGGCGGGCCTCGGCCCGCTCGGGCTGACCGCGCGACCACGCGACCTGGCCACCCAGCAGGCGGCGGCGTCCGTCGGGCAGGGTGTGCTCGTCGCCCGCTACACCTCCTCCTTCGCCCGCTACTCCCTGCGCGTGGGCCAGGTGCTGCTGACCGCCGACGACATGATGCGGCGCGCCCACCACGCCAACGCCCAGCGCACGCTCGCGCGCCTGCTGGAGCTGGGCATCGTGCCCATCGTCAACGAGAACGACACCGTGGCCACCGACGAGATCCGCTTCGGCGACAACGACCGGCTGGCGGCCCTGGTGGCGCACCTGATCCACGCCGACGCGCTCGTCCTGCTGTCCGATGTCGACGCCCTGTACGACGGCCCGCCCAGCCGCAGCGGCTCCCAGCGCCTGTCGGAGATCCGCGGGCCGGAAGACCTGGTCGGCGTCGAGCTCGGGAAGAACGGCGCGGCGGTGGGCACCGGCGGCATGGTGACCAAGGTGCAGGCCGCCAGGATCGCCACGGGGGCGGGCGTTCCCGTGGTGCTCACGGCGGCCGCTCACGCCGCCCAGGCGCTCGGCGGAGCCGATGTCGGCACCTACTTCCACCCGGGTGGCCGCCATCCCGGCACGCGGCTGCTGTGGCTCGCGCACGCCACCACCGGGCGTGGCCGCCTCCACCTCGACCAGGGGGCGGTGGAGGCCATCGTGGGGCGGCGCAAGTCGCTGCTGCCCGCGGGGGTGACGTCCGTGGAGGGTGAGTTCGCGGCGGGCGATCCGGTGGATCTGTGCGGGCCTCAGGGGCTTGTGGTGGCTCGCGGGCTGGTCAACTTCGACGCCACCGAGATCCCGGGTCTGCTCGGCCGCTCCACCAGGGAGCTGGCCAGCGCGCTCGGTCCGGAATATGAGCGTGAGCTGATCCACCGTGACGACATCGTCATACTGGAAGCTCACAACTAGTCCCCATCCCTGGGGCAACGAGCGTGCTGGGAACGCAGGGAGCGGAGCCATGAGCACAGAGTTCTTGAAGGTCGCCCAGGCGGCGCGAGAGGCCGCCGCCGAGCTGGCCCCGCTGCCGCGGGCGCCGAAGGACCGGGCGCTGCGTGCCGTGGCCGACGCCCTGGTCGCGCACGCGGCGGAGATCGTCGAGGCCAACGCCAAGGACGTCGAGCAGGCCAGGGCACAGGGCACGTCCGAGGCGATGATCGACCGGCTCCGGCTCGACGAGGCCAGGGTCGGCGCCATCGCCGAGGCCGTGCGCCAGGTGGCCGACCTGCCCGACCCGGTCGGCGAGGTCGTCCGCGGCGCCACCCTGCCCAACGGGCTGGAGCTGCGCCAGCTCAGGGTGCCGCTCGGCGTCATCGGCATCATCTACGAGGGCCGCCCCAACGTCACCGTCGACGCCGCCGCGCTCTGCCTCAAGAGCGGCAACGCGGTCCTGCTCAGGGGCTCCTCCAGCGCCTACTCCTCCAACACGGCCCTGGTGAAGGTCATGCAGGACGCGCTGGAGGGCACCGAGGTGCCCGCCGGAGCCGTCCAGCTCGTGCCGGGGCAGACCCGCGACTCGGTCAAGGAGCTCATGCGCGCCCGCGGCCTGGTCGACGTGCTGATCCCGCGCGGGGGCGCCTCGCTGATCAACTCGGTGGTGGAGGAGTCCACGGTGCCGGTGATCGAGACCGGCGTCGGCAACTGCCACGTCTACGTGGACGCCGAGGCCGACGTCGACCTGGCCGTGCAGATCCTGGTCAACGCCAAGGCGCAGCGGCCGTCGGTGTGCAACGCGGCCGAGACGTTCCTCGTCCACGAGGACGTCGCCGACGCGTTCGTGCCGCGGGCGCTGGCGGCGCTCGCCGAGGCGGGCGTGACCGTGCACGGTGACGAGCGCATCGCCGGGCACGGCTCGGGCGTCGTGCCCGTCACCGAGGACGACTTCTACGCCGAATACCTCTCGCTCGACATCGCCGCCGCGGTCGTCGGCTCGCTGGAGGAGGCGGTGGCCCACATCAGGAAGTACGGCTCCGGCCACACCGACGCCATCGTCACCAGGTCGCAGCGGGCGGCGCGCAGGTTCGTGGCGCTGGTCGACTCGGCGGCCGTGGCGGTCAACGCCTCGACGAGGTTCACCGACGGCGGGGAGTTCGGGTTCGGGGCGGAAATCGGCATCTCCACGCAGAAGCTCCACGCGCGCGGCCCGATGGGGCTGCCCGAGCTCACCTCCACCAAGTGGATCTACACCGGTGAGGGGCATTTGCGCACGTCAGAAGGCACGGTGGTGGCCGGTTGATCGGCGTGTCGGCCTGACCGGCGCCGTGGAGCGCAGGTTGACTGAGAGGCATGGAGATTGTCATCGCCCTTGTCTTCTCGGCTGCCGTGCTGTTCGGCGCCGACCGGTTGCTGCTCTGGCTCGAGAGCCGCGGACACGTCCACTGGCGCAGGAAGGGGCGCAGGCAGCTGTCGGACGAGCCCACGGCCCGGCTCGACAGCATGCTCTCCGATCACACTCGCCGATAATCCTTCGGCGTGCCTCAAGCGCCGACAGGGGTCCCAGCGCTAAGGTTAGGTCCCTTATGGGCGGGCCGGGCGGGGAGAGACGGTGAGCAAGCTCGGCAAGATCGGGCCGTACACCCTGGTCGAGCGGCTCGGTCGCGGCGGCATGGGCGAGGTCTACCTCGCGACCACCCGCCGGAGCGAGAGCGTCGCTCTCAAGGTCCTGCACGACCTGGCCGAGGATGAGACCTCCCGTGTCCGGCTGGAGCGCGAGGTCCGGGCGCTGCGCAGGGTCGAGAGCCCGTACGTGGCCAAGGTGCTCGACGCCGACCTGAGCTGCGCCCGCCCGTACCTGGTCATGGAGTACATCGAGGGCGCCACGCTCCTCGACCGCGTACGCCAGAGCGGCGCGCTCGACGTGTCCGACCTCGTGGACCTGGCGCAGGGCATCGCCGCGGCCCTGGCGATCATTCACGCGGCCGGGGTCGTGCACCGGGATCTCAAACCGGGCAACATCATCATGGGCTCCGAGGGGCCCGTGCTCATCGACTTCGGCATCGCGCAGGTGCTCGACGCGACCCGGCTCACCATGACCGGCACGTTCCTCGGCACGCCCGGCTACACCGCGCCGGAGATCTTCGCCGACGAGCAGGTCGACTCGCCCGCCGACGTGCACGCCTGGGCGGCGACGGTGGCGTTCGCGGCGACGGGGCGGCCGACGTTCGGGCGGGGGACGGCCGAGGCGCAGATGTACGCGGTGCTGAACGGGCAGGCCGACCTCAAGGGCGTGCCCGTGGAGCTGCTGCCGCTGGTACGCGCCGCGCTCAACAGGGAGCCGGGCAAGCGCCCCACGGCGGCGTTGCTGGCCGATCGGCTGTCGCGGCTGGCCAGAGCCACCAGCGCGGCCGAGCCTGAGCCCGCCGCCGGGTCCTCGGAGGAGGCCAAGACTGGCCGCGCCACCCCCGAGGAGAAATCCGCCCGGAGCCGGGCGAACACAGATAGTAAGGTGCCCGCACCGCGTACCCGTGCGAACCCCGACACGAAGGGCTCGGCCGTCCGCGCCGACGGCAAGGGCGCCGCGGCGCGGGGCCGTACCGGCACGGATGGGAAGAGCGCCGCGGTCCGCAGTCGCACGGAGGTGCCCGCGCCGCGCGGGCGCACGGGCGCGGCGGACGGGAAGTCCGCTCTCGCGCGTTCCAAGATGACCGCGCCGCGCCAGCGTGCGGCGGCGGCCGTCCGGAGCCGGCCTCAGGTGCGCAAAAAGGCCGGGCTCAGGGCGGAGTCGACCACCACGCTGCCCGCGGGCAACGGCGCCCTGCTGATGCTGGCCGTGCTCGCGGTGCCGTGCGTGGTGACCTCGGTGATCTGGCCGATCGCCTCCATCGCGATCACCACGGTGTTCGTGGTGCTGACCAGGACGCTCTGGATGAGCCACTGGCTGGTCAGGAACCGCAGCTCGCGGCGTACGCGGGTGGCGCTGCGCGTGCTGCTCTTCCCGGTCGCCCTGGTCGGGGCGGCCGCCACCGCCGGCGTGTGGCCGGGCGTGCCGGTCGCGCTGGCGTCGGGCGGCGCGCTCTGGGTGACCGGCGGCGGAGTGATCGACTCCGACTGGTGGCAGCAGCCCGCGCCCGTGACGGTGGCGGGCGTGGTGTTCGGGATGCTGTGTGGTGGTTTCGCCGGGCGCGAGATCGAGCGGATCGGGCATCGGCTGCCCGATCTGCGCAGGGAAGGGCTGCGCGCACTGGCCGTGCTGGGCGGGTTCGTCGCCCTGTGCGCGGCCGCCGTGCGCGCTATCGCTCTCCTGCTCTGACCTGCCGCTCTCCAAGGCAGGCCGAAGCTGCCCCGTGGGGTTCGGAACCCGCCGCTCGTCGCCGATCGCGGTGGGTTTCGCGGCCGATCAAGCTGATCGGCCGCGTACGGCGGTGCGGCAGGTCAGCCCTGGCCGCCGTCGCGGCGCGAGAAGCGGTTGAAGATGCGCTCGCCCGCGTTGACCGCGCCCTCGGCCACGTCGCGCAGGACACCGATGAACGGGTCCTGCGACTGGGACCAGGACGCGCGGTAGGACTCGGCCGCGGCCTTGATCTCGTCGGTCACTCGTGCGTTGGGGTCGTCCTCCCTGCGCGGGTAGTCCCCGCCCAGGATGCGCTCGTACTCGCCGCTGCGCTGCCACTTGTCCAGCTCGGCCACGCGCACCACCGCGAACGGGTGGGTCGTGCCGAGCAGGTTGAGCACCTTGAGGAAGCCGTCGCGAAGGTCGCCCGCGGTGTCGTATTCCTGGTACTGCTCCAGGAACGCCTCGATGTTCATCTCGTGGGTGTAGTCGCCGCCGGCGAGCTTCATCAGCGCCCTCTTGGCCGCCTCGGGGTCCTGGCCGACGAGCAGGCCGCCGCGGTCGGAGGACAGCTCCGACTTGCGGTACCACTCCTCCAGGCCCGCGACGATCGCGCGCAGGCCGATGTAGCCGAGCGGGATCCAGGCGACGCGGGTGGCGAGGCGGGTGAGGATGTCGAGCATCGTCCGGTAGACCGCGTGTCCCGACAGGATGTGGGCGGTCTCGTGGCCGATGACGAAGCGCTGCTCCTCCTCGTTCATGAGGTTGAGCAGGCCGGTGGTCACGACGATGAACGGGTCGTCGAAGCCGATGGCCTTGGCCTGGACCTGCGGATCCTGCTGGATGTAGATCTCGGGGATCCGGTGCAGGTCGAGCGTGTAGGCGGCGTCGCGGCCCATGTCGTAGATGGAGCGGAACTGGGTCTCGCTCACGCGTACGGCAGACGCCAGGTACATCAGGCGCAGCCGGCGCTCGCTGATGAGGCCGGACATCTGCTTGAGAACCGTGTCGAACCCACTCAACTTACGCAGAGCGACCAGGGCGGACCGGTCTGCGGGGTGTTCGTAGGCTCGGGACGAGATGCCGGGCAGTTGGACGCGGTTGCGGTCCGGGGTGGTCGTCATGCCCGGCATGCTACGTCCGCAACGGGAGCGATGCGCGGTCATCACCAAGGGGGGTGCCATCATGTTGTGGTACAAGGTCCGCGTAAGGTCCGTTTCATGATGAATGCACCTGGTGTGCAGGGGAAGCGGCGAGTCGGAGTGATGGGTGGGACGTTCGATCCCATCCACCATGGCCACTTGGTGGCCGCCAGCGAGGTGGCCCACCACTTCGACCTGGACGAAGTCGTGTTCGTGCCGACCGGGCGGCCGTACCAGAAGGCCGAGCGCGAGGTGTCGGCCGCGGAGGACCGCTATCTGATGACGGTCATCGCGACCGCGTCCAATCCCCGGTTCTCGGTGAGCAGGGTGGACGTTGATCGCCCGGGGCCGACGTTCACCATCGATACTTTGCGTGATATTTCGGAAATTTACGGTCCTGGGGTTGAGCTGTATTTCATCACCGGCGCGGACGCGCTCGGCGCCATCCTGGACTGGCAGAACGCGGAGGAGCTGTTCGAGCTGGCCCATTTCGTCGGCTGTACCCGTCCGGGGCACACGCTCCACGATCCCGGGCTGCCGGAGGGGCGCGTGACGTTGCTGGAAATTCCCGCACTGGCCATCTCGTCGTCCGAGTGCCGGCAACGTGTCGCCAAGGGAGAGCCGATTTGGTATCTGGTGCCGGACGGAATCGTCCAGTACATCAACAAACGGGGGCTGTATCACGCGGAAGGATGACGGCCTCCGTGCCATAGGTGAGGGGTTTCGGCCCGGAAGGGTACCCTCAACGTATAGGCATGCTGCCGACACAGGAGGACAGACCCGCATCGTGACCGCATCCGACAGATCCGTCCAGCTCGTGCGCATCGCCGCGGAGGCCGCGGCGGACAAGCTGGCCGATGACATCCTCGCATACGACGTGAGCGAACAGCTCGTCATCACCGACGCCTTCCTGCTCTGCTCCGCCACCAACGACCGCCAGGTACGCGCCATCGTCGACGAGATCGAGGAGCGGCTGCGCACCGAGGCCGACGCCAAGCCCGTGCGCCGAGAGGGCGAGCGCGAGGGCCGCTGGGTGCTGCTCGACTACATCGACATCGTGGTGCACGTCCAGCACGAGGAAGACCGCACGTTCTACGCGCTCGAGCGCCTGTGGAAGGACTGCCCGGCCATCTCGCTGCCGGAGAGCGTCATGCAGGCCAACCTCCAGCGGGCGCGCGCGTGAGCGGGCTCCCCCATCTCGAGTCCGAGCGTTCCGCATGAGCAAGAGGATCGTCTGCCTCCGGCACGGGCAGACCTTGTGGAACGTCGAGCAGCGATTCCAGGGACACTCCGACATCCCCCTCGACGAGACCGGCATCGCGCAGGCCGCCAGGGCGGCGTCGTTGCTGGCCTCCTTGCGGCCCACCCTGATCGTCTCGTCCGATCTCCAGCGCGCCAACGACACGGCGCTGGCGCTCGCGCGGGTCGTCGGGCTGGACGTGAGCGTGGACAAGGACCTCCGCGAGCGCGGGGGCGGCGAATGGGAAGGCCTCACGCGCGACGAGATCGCGTCGCGCTGGCCCGAGGAATACGTGGCCTGGGAGGCGCCGGGTGGAGAGCCCGTCGCCGACGTGGCCACCAGAGTGGCCGCCGCCATGCGGCGCTGGGCGGCCAAGCTCGACGACGACGGCCTGCTGGTCGTGGCCTCCCACGGGGCCGCGCTGCGGCTTGGGATCTGCGAGCTGCTCGGGCTGCCCGAGTCGCTCTGGCCGGCGCTGGGCGGGCTGGGCAACTGCTCGTGGTCGGTGTTGCAGGAGGGGCGCAGGGGATGGCGGTTGCTGGAGCACAACGCCGGGACGCTGCCTGAGCCCGTCCGCAGCGACGACCGGCCGGAGGCCGAGGCATAGCGAGTCCGTACGGCTCGGGGGCCGTACGGCCAGCGCGCTCCGATTAGGCGAATCGGCGCGGATGGCTATATGCTCTCGGAGCGCCGCAACGGGTGGACTCGGAGCGGTGACCAGGGGCTATAGCGCAGTTGGTAGCGCGCCTCCATGGCATGGAGGAGGTCTGGGGTTCGAATCCCCATAGCTCCACAAGCGGATTCGATCAGCGGCGGTGTCCTTCGGGGCATCGCCGTTTTTGCGCGTTTGGGGCAAGGCCCGTGCTGGGAGTGGACACCGCAAACGATCATGGTGCCGTACTATGGCCGCGGGCCTGGCGGCCGTCGTCTGGGTGATGGGCCGGTCCCGGCGGCGCGGACAGACCCGCAGGGCCGCTGCCGCCGCGTATCGCGCGCTCCTCGTCGGTGCCTCGCCTGGCCGCGCGAACGCCGGTCACGCCGTCGCGGGCGACCGACCCGACGCCTGCACCCGTCTCCTGCGGACCTTCCTGACCGAACGGTAGTGTGCGGGAAAACATGATCGAAAGGTATGAACCTTGGCAGCCTCCCTCGTCGCTTTAGCGCTCGCCTCGCTGCTCACCGCTCCGTCCTCCGCCCTGCCCGCGTGCCCGCTGATCTTCGGGCACGGCGGCTACCCCACGGGCGCCAACGCCTGGGAGCGGGACCAGGTGCGTCAGCCCAACAACCCCACGGCCATCCACCGCTACCAGTCCTGGGGCGCGTCAGGCGTCGAGGCCGACCTGCAGCTCACCAAGGACGGCACCAAGGCCGTCATGTGGCACAACACCTCTACCTGGGGCCTGACGGGCACGAAGAAGAACATCACCGACATCTGGTGGGCGGCGGGTGACACCGCGCTCAAGGGCCGGACCATCAACCGCGGCATCTTCCAGGGCGAGACCGTCTACACCTTCCGCGAGTGGCTGGCCGAGATGAAGAGCGCCGGCATGATCGGGCTGGTCGAGATCAAGCCGGAGGCCCGGCAGTCGCTGCTCAACTCCGACGCCGCGATCAAGGCGCGGGCCTGGGCCGAGGTGCTCGACCCGGTCAAGGAGCGCTACCAGTCGCAGGAGATCATCCTGTACTCCCACAACAGCGAGATCGCCGCCGAGCTCAGGAGCCGGGTGAGCGCCGCGGGCATGACCAAGGTGCTGAGCGGCGGGCCCATCTGGCCGGAGGTCACCAAGTGGGAGGAGCCGCCTCCCTCGTGGACGCTGAACGAGAGCGCGTGGCAAGGGGCGCTCGATCGTGGCGCCAAGCGGGTGGCCACCGACTACACGGCCCAGTTCAACGCGTGGCTGAAGGGGAAGTGCCAATGACGCGGTGACGGGTCCGGTCTTCGGCGTCCGGTGGCTGATCGGTTTGGGTCGCCGTTACGGGCGTGCCAGCGGTCCGGGCCGATCAGTTGAGGGCGCCGTTGCGGGCCTGCCAGCGGGTCCGGTGGCGTTCGGCGGCGCCCTCGGCCAGGGCCGTCGCCGCAATGGGCACCGGCTCGGCGGCCCAGGAGTCGAGCCGGCTCTCCATCCGGTCCACGAAGGTCACCCCGTGCTCCGTCAGCCGGCCGCTGCTCAGGAGGGTGCGGGTGACCAGGTGGGCCGCCGCCCGCCAGCGGGCGAACTCGGCGCTCGCGCGGATCTCGTCCTCGCCCGACTCGTGCTGCCGCTGCCGCCGCCAGAAGTCCGTCACGCCCAGGTACGCGTACGCGCCCTGGAGCAGCCCGCCGGCGGGCCTGGGGTCCTCGCGCCAGGGCGCGTAGTAGCGGGAGCCGTCGTCGGGCTCGGTCAGCGGCACGATGTCGAGCAGGGCCGAGAGCTTGGCGTGCTGGGCCTCGTGGGTGAGGGTCTCCGCCAGCGTGCGGGGGTCCGGCGGGTCGGAGAGGGCGATGCAGCCGTAGGCGTCGCGCGAGGAGGCGCTGGACGAGCCCGTCGAGGGGGCGGTCAGCGGCGTGAGGACCGTGATGCCGGCCGACACCTCCTCGGCGATCGGCTCGTGGTGGCTCACCAGGAGCTGCCAGGATTCGTCCAGGAGGCGCTGCCAGCGGGCCGCCTCCGCGTCCGTGAGCCGACCGTGCAGGTCGGTCGCCCCCGGCAGCCGGTGCGGGTCCAGATCGTCGATGAGCACGTTCAGGCGCCTGCCCCGGGACTCGGCGGAGAGGGCGCGCAGCCGCTGCCAGCCAGGGGCGTCGTCGCGGATCTCGACCACCAGGTCGCCCGCGCTCACCTCCGCGCCCTCCGGCCAGCAGTGCACGGTCGCCATGGTCACGCCGCCGGGGAAGGCGACCTGCCCCAGCGACGGCAGCATGGCCCGGCCGGCGAAGACCGGAACGTCCACCTCGCACGTCGTACGGGCGTGGATGGCCGCCGCCGCGGCCAGGGCGGCCAGTTGCTCAGGCGCGCGCCGGGAACGGATCGCGTCGCGGGCCCAGGCGCCCACCGACGGGTGCTGCAGGACCCGGCCGACCGCCTCCGGATGGCTCGTCTGGAGCGTGGCGAGCAGGTCGTAGGCGCGGCGCGTCCGCGCCCAGGAGGTGTGGCCCAGCTCGCGGGCCACGTCCAGGACACCTCTGATGAGCAGCAGGTGCTTGCTGTACTGGGCGGCCTTGAGCCGCCGCACGGCGCCGCCGCCTCCGCCGCCGTTGGCGAGGGCGTCGAAGGCGTCCGCCGGGATCCGGTGGTCAGTGAGGTTCATCGGGGATCCTTAGTACGGCGACGGACGTCGGCCTGCACGGTCCGGCCGACGTGCTTGATCAGGCGCAGCAGGTCGGCGCAGTAGACCGAGGGATTGTGGAAGCCGTTGCCCGCTCTGTAGCGGTGGGCGAACAGGCCGCCACCGCAGATCATGCCCACCTCGCACGCGGCGCACTCCGGCGCGGGGTCGAGGCGGGCGATCTGGCGGGCGGCGGTGAAGGGCAGGAGCAGGAGGTCGTCGAAGGAGTCGCGGGTCACGTGCAGCCCGGTGCTCCCGGCGCCCTCGAACGCCGACTTGAGCAGGTCGGACTGCTCGATCTCGCCGTCGGTCTCGATCACGATCATGGCCGCGGGCGAGAGACCGATCTGCTCGGTGGCCGACTCCCCGCCGAGGAGCAGGTGGATGATCTCGTCGAACAGCCGGACGCGGGTGCCGTGGGACGGGGTGGCGTACCACTGGTCGAAGACGGTCGCCAGCCAGGTCGCGTACGGGGTGTCCGGCGAGCCGGGGACCCTGCCGGGCGGCGGCTCGGACCAGTTGCCGTGGGGGAGCAGGAAGTCGATCAGCGGCGGGTCGAAGCCCAGGAGGGCGGTGTAGGTGCCCAGGGGGTCGTTGCGGAGATCGACCGTGCACAGCAGCCCGTGGAACAGGTGACGGAAGTCCTCGGACGTGAGGAGCTCCAGCGCGGCGGCCACCCGGTGGTAGCTGCCGCGGCCGTCGGCGGTGCGGCGGGAGCGGTCGTGGTCGGCCTGCCCGCCGTCGAGGCTGACCCCGACGCCGATCTCCAGCTCGTCGAAGAGCCGCAGGAAGCGCGCGTCGAGGAGCGTCGCGTTGGTCTGCACGCTGACGTCCACGCGGACCGGCACGGCGGACCTGACGACGCCCACGAGGTCGCGGATCTCGTCGTGGCCGGCCAGGAGCGGCTCACCGCCGTGCAGGATCACGTCGACGCTGTCGAGATCGTGCGCCTTGGCGTGTTCGGCGATCCTGCCCGCGGTGGCCTCGACCGTTTCCCGAGACATACGTTTTGGGCGAAATCTCCAGCTTTGATCCGCCATTTCGTACATGTAGCAATATGTGCATGACAAATCACATCTGCTATGTACTTTCAGGATGAACTGCCGGAACGGCGTCGGCCGCCAGCCGCGGACCAGCAGCGCGTCGACGTCCAATGTCGCTGGCCACTCTGACACCGCGGATCAGCCTCCACATTGAGACTTGCGAGGTGCCCAGCATATGACGTCATTCTGATAGTCGAAGCATCTCGTTGGCCCTGTCGAGCGCCTCGTCGGTGAGCAGGGGAAAGATGCCGTGAACCACGGCCGCGGCGGCTCGGGGAGTGCCCGAACGGTGAAATGCCTCCGCTAGTGCCATTTGTGCAGATATGTCATTCGGTGCGAGGGTCACTGCCGCGTTGATCTGCTCGATCGCTTTGGTGAGATCCCCGTGGGCCAGGTGCCAGCGGCCGTCGATGGTGAGCGCGCGGGCGACCCCGTCGAAGCGTCCGCGCTCGGCGTACAGGCTCACCGCCTCCTCGCAGTAGCGGCGTACCTGCTTGACGTCGCCCTGGGCGAGCGCCGCGTCGGCGTGGATCTCGGCGACCTCGGCCCGCACCCAGGAGTCGTCGGGCTCGGCCGCGTGCCTGGCCTCGTCGGCGAGCCGGGCGGCGAGCGGCCAGTTGCGCTGGGCCCGCGCCGTGCGGGCCGCCTCCAGGTACGTCGCGGGCGAGCCGCGGTGCGAGACCGGGCCGATGAGCCGGTCGTGGGCCAGCTCGTACCAGCGGCTGCCCATGCGGTGCTCGCCGCGCAGGATGTGCCGGTCATCGAGGGCGCGGGCCACGGCGTTGGGCATGCCCATGGTCTGCTCGATGCCCTCGTAGGCGATGTTGCGGGTGCCGTGGTCGGTGATGAACGTGCGGCGCAGCCAGAGCAGCAGCTCCCCGACGGGGACGTCGAACTCGCGCGCCACCTCCCCGACCGCGCGCTTGAAGAAGTCGAACAGGAACTCCTCCACCACCGCGTAGACGCGCACGTGCTCCTCGCCGATCTCCGTCACCTCGTCGGGCAGCGAGTCCCACAGCGCGGAGCAGACCACCTGGAGCTGGACCGGCTCCACCAGATCCAGCTCGACGGTGGACGGGTTGCCCCACGCGTCCTTGACGGTGGCCGAGCGCAGCTCGCCGACGAGGAGCCGGGTGGCGGCGCTCGTGATGGTCCTGGACGTGCGGTCCAGCGGCCGCTCCACCGCCTGCCTCGCCGCCTCGGGGGAGAGCGGCTGCAGGTGGAAGCGGGCCCGCGAGCCCTGGCCGAACGGGCGCTCGTAGGGCAGGACGAGGAACAGGTACTCCTCGCGGAGCGAGAGCAGGAGGTGCAGGCCGGGGTGGTCGCGCATGGCCCGTACGAGCTGGTCGACGAGCTCCTTGCGGTCGCGCTGGCGGGCCAGGTCGCTGTGGAACAGGGTCTCCGCCTGGTCGATGGCGGCCAGGACGGGCAGCGGGTCGCCGTACTCGTCCTCGCGCCCGGGACGCTCGGTCAGGAAGCGCGTGATGGTCAGGCTCGCCAGCGAGCCGGGCGAGGCGTCCGGCGCCCAGGCCGACAGCAGCGCCATGACGTACGGGTTGCCGCCCGCGATCGGGAGCGGGGTGTGCGGCGAGATCCTGGCGACGGGCAGCACGTCGGCCCGCTCCTGGTCGATCCTGGGCAGCACGCCCGCGTTGAGCAGCGAGGTCTTGCCCACGCCGGAAGCGCCGTAGAGCACGGTCAGCCCGGCCGCCCGCCAGAGCGTGGCGATCTCCCGCGACTCCTGCTCCCTTCCGTGGAACAGGTCGCTGTCGGCACGGCCGAAGGGGCGCAGCCCGACGAACGGCCGGCCGGCGGGATCGGTCACGGTCATAGCGGCGTCCTCGCATTCCAGTCGAGCAGTTCCTTGAAGAACGCGGACGTGGTGCCGACGTAGATCGAGATCTTCAGGTCGGCGTAATAGCTCTTCAGGTATTCGCCGGCCAGATTCTCGGCGTCGGTCAGCGACGTGTTCAGCTCCGGCAGGAGTTGCACGCTGATATGCCGGCGCTGCCGGGTGGAGGGAATGGATTTGATCAGCCCGTGGAAGAGCACCCGGAAGTTCCAGTCCTGGAGGCTGTAGCCGAGGAAGAGCAGCGGGCTCGAGGTCATGGCGTCGAGCACCGGATCGGGAATCGGGAGGAGCTGGCGGCCGTTCGCGTCGTCGACGTCGCGCAGATTGAGGAGATACTGCACGTAATCGTTCTCGGTCAGCACGATGGAGGAGGGGTCGTCCCAGTTCCCGTGCAGATGATAGATCAGCGGATGGTCCGGATCGGGGTCGGGCACGACGGCCCGCTTCGTCGGCTCCCACCACGTCGACCTGCACACATTCGGGGTCCGCGGACCTTTGCGGCAGTGCTGTAAAGCCTGGAGCATGAAGTCGTCGTAGTTGGTGGTGAGAAAAGTCTTGATCGGGAACTCGGCCAGCACCGTGTGCGGGTCGAGCGGATCGGTGGCGCCCGCCGCGCGCTGTTTCAGGTATGCGCAGACTTCCACTTTGAGATCAGTGGGATCGTTATGCACGTGAGCCGCGTACTGCATCACGTGCGCGAGATTTCCGTGGTCGGCGAACGGAAAGCCGTACTCCTTCGAGAAGTGTTTGCTGAGCTCCTTGCCGGTCGGAAGTCGCCCATAGCAGGCGCCCGCCCCGAGAAGCGGGGTACAGTCGCCTCTGCGGAGCTGTCTGACCAATCGCACCCAGTCCGCTTCGTTCACGCGCCACCCCACCGGCAGGACCATTCTTGTGCTGAGGAGTATATGACCCGGGACGGATGGAAATATGTGAATGTTTTCGGGCTGGCCTAAATGTGGGGGAAGTGCCGGCCCGCAGGTCAGGCGTGGCGGCCGACCCGCGGGCTGGCTCAGATGGAAGACTGGAATTTGGCCACGGGCGTCACGCCGGTCTCGTCGAGAAGGCGGTCTATGGCGTCCTTCAACCGGGAGTCGTCGATGTCTTTGAGCTCCTCCAGGGTGCGCCCGCTGACATCAATGAGCCCACCGCCGTACCCCTGCACTGCTTCCTTGTTCATCGCTCTCCCTGGACCTGATGGATCTAGCGGATCCTATCTATCTCTGGCTTCAATATGCTGTCTATGCTTGTCTCAGCTGACGTGACGACCGGCCGACTCGAGGCGATATCGTGACAAATTCGCACTCGCAACACGATTCCGGCCATGCGCCGTCCGTATGGGGCAAAGTCCCCCAGCGGAACAAGAACTTCACGGGTCGGGACGACCTCATCGAGAAGCTGCGTACAGGGCTCCAGTCCAAGGTCACTGCCGTCCTCCCCCAGGCACAGGACCAGTCTCAACCCGCGCCGCACGCTCTGCAAGGACTCGGCGGCGTGGGCAAGTCGCAGCTCGCGATCGAGTACGCCCACCGCTTCCGGCACGCCTATGACCTGGTGTGGTGGGTGCCGTCGGCGCAGACGATGCTGGTGAAGTCGTCGCTGGCCGGGTTGGCCAGGGAGTTGCATCTCAAGGTCGGTCCCCACAGCGTCGAGGACGCGGCCGAGGCGGCGCTGGACGCGCTGCGGCGCGGCGACCCGTACCGGAACTGGCTGTTGATCTTCGACAACGCCGAGACCCTGGACATCAACGACATCGTCCCGCGCGGCCCCGGCCACGTGCTGATCACCTCCCGCAACCACAGCTGGCAGGGCGTGGTCGACACCCTGCCCGTGGACGTGTTCGAGCGCGAGGAGAGCGTCGCGTTCCTGGTCAAGCGGGTGGGGCGGGCGATCGACCATGAGCAGGCCGACCGGCTGGCCGAGGCCCTCGGCGACCTGCCGCTGGCCCTGGAGCAGGCGGGCGCGCTGCAGGCCGAGTCGGGGATGTCGACCGATGAGTATCTGCGGCTGCTGAAGAGGCAGACGACCCGGCTCCTGGGCGCCAACAAGCCGTCCGACTACCCGCTGTCGATGACGGCGGCCTGGGCCACCTCGGTGTCGCAGCTCAAGGCCAGGCTGCCCGACGCGGTCGAGCTGCTGCGCTGCTTCGCGTTCTTCGGGCCCGAGCCGATCCCGCGCGACCTGCTGGACGAGCTGCCCGAGGCGTATGCGGCCGGGTCCAAGATCGCCGGCCTGCTGGCCGACCCGATCCAGCTCAGCCAGGTCATCCGGGAGCTGGGCAGGTACGCCCTGGTGCGGATCGACTCGGAGAGCCGTACGGTCCAGGTGCACCGGCTGGTCCAGGCGCTGCTGCGTGACGAGCTCGACGGCGGCGAGGCCGACGCCTTCCGCCGCGAGGTCCACCTCCTGCTGTCGGCCTCGGTGGCCGACTACGAGCCGGACGACACCACGGCCTGGCCCCGCTACGCCAACCTCCTCGGCCACATCACCACGGCCGACGTCAAGGGCAGCCGCGACCCCAACGTCCGCAAGTTCGCCCTCAACATCATCCGCTACGTCTACACCTCGGGCGACTTCGCGTCGGCCCGCGAGCTGGTGCAGGAGTTCCTGGAGGCCTGGCGGGAGGACGGCGGCGAGGACGACCGCCACGTGCTCACCGCCCAGCGCCACTACGCGATCATCATCCGCGAGCTGGGCAGCATCGACGAGTCGTTCGAGCTGAACAAGGCCCTCATGGAACGGATGCGGCGGGTGCTCGGCGAGGGCGACGAGGAGACCCTGCTGCTCACCAACAGCCACGGCGCCGACCTGCGCAACCGCGGCGAGTTCGCGGAGGCGCGGGAGCACGACCAGGAATCGCTGAGCCGGCACGAGGCGGTCTTCGGCCGCTCGCACCGCCGCACCCTGCGCGCCATGAACAACCTCGCCCTCGACCACCTGCTGCTCGGCGACTACCAGGAGGCGCAGTCCCTGCACGCGCGCGTGCTCAAGCTGCAGCGGCAGGCCGGGTCGGGCGCGAGCCGCGCCAACGTGCTCTCCTCGATGAACAACCTCGCCCGCGTCGTACGTCTCCAGGGCCGCTACCGCGAGGCCTGCGACCTCGGCCAGGACGCCTACGACTTCGGTCTCCAGGAGCTGGGCCAGGAGCACCCCTGGACGCTGCGCTGCGCGAAGGACCTGTCGATCGCCAAACGCCGGGCGGGCCTCATCGAAGAGGCGCTCGAACTCGCCGACCGCACCTTCGAGGTGCAGAAACGCGGCACCAGCATCGACCACCCCGACACCCTGGCCGCCGCCCTCTGCCTGGCCAACGCCCAGCGGGCGGCCGACCAGGTGGACGACTCGCTGCGGTTGCTGCGGGACATCGTCTCCAGGTTCGCCAGCATGTACGGCGACGATCACCCGTTCAAGTACGGCTGCGACAGCAACTTCGCCCTGCTGCTGCGGGTGAGCGGCAGCAAGGAGCAGGCCCGGGAGATCGACGAGGCGGCGCTGGCCGGGTTCGACCGGCGGCTGACGCGCAAGCACTACTTCTCCCTGACCTGCGCCATCAACCTCGCCAGTGACCTGGCCGAGGTGGGGCTGCACGCGGAGGCGCGGGTGCTCGGGGAGCAGACCCTGCTGGACCTGCGGGCCCTGTTCGGCGACGACCACCCGGTGACGCTGGCCGCCGGGGCCAACCTCGTCGTCGACCTGCTCGCCACGGGGGCCACGGAGGAGGCGGCGGCGCTGCGCGAGGACGTGCTGGATCGCTACGACCGGGTGCTCGGCGCCAACCATCCCGACGTGCTGGTGTCCCGCCGGGGCAACCGCCTCGACTTCGACTTCGACCCACCTGTCCTCTAGCCGCGAACCGGGACCGCGATCGCCGTCACGATCAGGCCGCCGCTCACCAGCCAGCGGCCCTCGAAGCGGGTCGGCCAGCCCGGGCCGTGGACCGCGATCTCGGCGGCGAAGGTCCCGGACGCGGCCGGCGGGTGCGGGGAAGCGGTGAAGGTGACTGTGGCGTCCAGGAAGCCGAGCCACTGGCCCGTCAGCGGGTGCCACGCCTTGTAGATCGCTTCCTTGGCGCTGAACAGCAGGCGGCCCGGGTCCGGGATGTCCAGGAGGTCCAGGGCGGCGGCTTCCGCAGGGGTCGCGGTTCGTTCCAGGACGCCGCGGGGCATCGGGAGGTGGGGTTCGGCGTCGATGCCGATCGACAGGGCGCCGTGCGCCACCGCCGCCGCCCGGTAGCCCGCGCAGTGCGTGATGCTGCCCGCGACCCCGGGCGGCCAGGCGGGGGCGCCGCGGTCGCCGCGGAGGACGGGGCGGGGGGCCACGCCGAGTCGCCGTAGCGCCAGGTGGGCGCAGTGGCGGGACGTACGGAACTCGCGCCGTCTCTTGTCCGCCGAATCCGAAACGAGGGCCTCCTCCTCCGGGAAGAGCGTGATGTCCGGCGGGTCGCCGAAGAGCTCGGCGGTGGCGACCCACGAGGGCAGGATCTCATCGAGCATGGTGAACGCATTATCGTTCACGGTCTCGGCCGGGTCGCCCGGGCGAAGCGATCGGTGAGGGCGCGGATGCGGCCGAGGAGTTCGGGCGGGTCGAGGACTTCGAAGTCGAACCCGGTGAGTCCGACATAGAGGGCGATCTCGTCGAGCGAGTCGGATCCCGTGTGCAGCAGGCAGGTGTGCTGGTCGATCGCCTCTATCCGGCCCGCCGTGGGTGACATGCCGGCGGCCGCCCGCTCGGCGGAGGTGTGGAGCAGGATCCGGGCCTGATGGCGGTACGGAGCCGACGCGACGGACTCGGAGACGTAACCCGCGACATCCTCGGCCGGAGCCGGGCGCGGGGTGAACCGCGGGCCGGAGGACGGCCGGCTCTCGATGCGGTCGACCCGGAAGGTCCGCCAGTCCTCGCGGCCGGTGTCCCAGGCCACGAGATACCAGCGGCGGGGGGTGTGCACGAGCCGATGGGGCTCGACGACGCGGGTGCTCGCCGTCTCGTCGCGGCTGCGGTAGGCGAAGCGCAGGCGCTCGTGATCGCGGCAGGCGGCGGCGATCGTGGTCAGAGTCTCCGGGTCCACCGTCGGCCCGGTGCCGGGCAGGGACACGGTGGCCGATTGCAGCGCCTCGACCCGGCGGCGCAGCCTGGACGGCAGCACCTGTTCGAGCTTGAGCAGCGCGCGTACCGACGTCTCCTCGATCCCCGCGACGGTGCCGACCGCGGCGCCACGGAGTCCGACGGCGACCGCCACGGCCTCCTCGTCGTCGAGCAGCAGCGGCGGAAGGGCCGCACCGGCGCCGAGGCGGTAGCCGCCCGCCGTGCCCGACGTGGATCCCACCGGATAGCCGAGGCTGCGCAGCTTGTCGATGTCGCGCCGGACGGTTCGCACGTCGACGTCCAGGCGTTCGGCGAGGTCGGCGCCGGACCAGTCGCGTCGCAGCTGAAGCAGCGACAGGAGCCGGAGCAGGCGCGCTGAGGTCTCCAACACAGTTCTCAGTCTGACGCCCCTTGAGGACAGTAGTCGTCCGCAAGATAAATTAACGTCTGGCCCATGCACACCGAAAGCACCGAAGGCACCGAAATCCGGCCGTTCCGCATCGATATCCCGCAGGCCGACCTGGACGTCCTGCGGGACCGGCTGGCGCGTACCCGCTGGCCGGACGAGCTGCCCGGCGTCGGCTGGACCTACGGCGTCCCCGTCGGCTACCTGAAAGGGCTGGCCGAGTACTGGCGGACCTCCTACGACTGGCGCGAGCACGAGAAGAGGCTCAACGACTTCCCGCAGTTCACCACCACGATCGACGGACAGAACATTCACTTCCTGCACGT
Organism: Nonomuraea sp. NPDC052116; assembly: GCF_040680035.1. Lineage (NCBI taxonomy): Bacteria > Bacillati > Actinomycetota > Actinomycetes > Streptosporangiales > Streptosporangiaceae > Nonomuraea > Nonomuraea sp. NPDC052116. Next base: position 38,444 of record NZ_JBFAWA010000054.1, read on the forward strand.
CCGCTCGCCCGAGCCGGACGCGTTGCCGCTGATCATCACCCACGGGTGGCCGGGCTCGATCGTGGAGTTCATGGACGTGATCGGGCCGCTCACCGATCCCCGTGCCCATGGCGGCGACCCGGCCGACGCGTTCCACGTCATCGCCCCGTCCATCCCCGGTTTCGGCTTCTCCGGGCCGACGCGCGAGACAGGATGGGACATGTCCCGGATCGCCCGTGCCTGGGCGGAGCTGATGAGCCGGCTCGGCTATCAGCGGTACGGCGCCCAAGGCGGCGACACCGGCTCCGTGGTCTCTCCGGAGCTGGCCCGCATCGACTCCGAGCATGTCGTGGGCGTCCACGTCAACGGCAGCCTCGGATTCCCCACCGGGGATCCGGCGGAGCTGGCCGCCCTGAGCGAAGCCGAGCAGGAGCGGCTCGCCCGCCTGCAGCGGCAGATGGAGGAGGGCGCCGGGTACGCGATCATCCAGTCGACCCGTCCGCAGACACTGGGATTCGGGCTCGCTGACTCACCGGTCGGGCAGCTCGCCTGGATCGTCGAGAAGTTCAAGGAGTGGACCGATCCGGCCGCCGAGCTCCCCGAGGACGCCGTCGATCGCGACCTGCTGCTCACCAACGTCAGCGTCTACTGGCTGACCGGTACGGCCACCTCGTCCGCGCGCCTCTACAAGGAGGGCAGGGCCGCCTGGGGGCAGCCGGCGAAGCGGTCCGAGGTGCCCGCCGGGGTGGCGGTGTTCCCCGGCGACTTCGGAGTCCGCTCCATCGCCGAGCGTGACAACAACGTCGTCCACTGGTCGGAGTTCGAGCGCGGCGGCCACTTCGCGGCGATGGAGGTCCCCCAGCTCCTGGTCGGGGACGTGCGGACGTTCTTCCGTGGCCTCCGGTGACCGCCGTGGCGGCACGGCTGTCACCGGAGAGCCCGATCGGTGTTATCTGAGGGCGTAGGCCCGGTTGACGGTCTGGGTGGTCGAGCCGCCCGCCGTGTCCGACGCCGTGACCCGCAGGGACACGAACCCGCTGGTCTGCGCCAGGGCGGGATGCGCCAGCTCCACGCGGAACCGCCCGTCGCCGTGTTTCCTGACGCGCGTCGCGGCCCGCCAGGTGGCCCCGTCGTCGACCGAGAACTCGACCGTGACCTGGTTGACGGCGGGCGCCCGGCGTACGGCCGAGTGCGCGCCGGCGCGCAGGTCGAACGCGAACGGCGCCCCGGCCGGGGCCCGGTTCAGCAGGTCGAGGGGCAGGTCGTAGGTGACCTGGACGGCCGGCTGGAACGCGCACCCCGCCCCGAACGAGCACACGTACCCCCGGGGCGCCCCCGAGGACGGCGGCGGGGAGGAGGCGAAGCGCGCGGTGGTCGTGACCTTGCCGGACAGGGTGCGTCCCGAGGTGTCCACCGCCTCCACCCGGTAGGCCCCGGGGGCCCCGGTGAAGAATCGGGGGCGCCAGCCCTGCGGGGACAGCTCCTGATCGGCCGCGAACAGCCGGGGCGCCGAGGTGACCGGGCTCAGTTCGCTGTAGTGACGGGGATCGGAGTCGCGCCACTGCTCGAAAGGTACGAACCGGTCGGAGTCCCGGCACAGCGCGCACGGCACCTTGACCGGGTACCCCGACGGCACGTCCGCGGCGCCGGGCACCAGCGGCGCCTTGAACCACTGCTCGGAGACCCGCCGGTCGTCACCGGCGAACCGGTCGTCGGAGTGCAGGACCAGCCCGTCGTTCGTGATCGTGCGGGACCACACCACGTCGTCGGACACGGGCCCGAAGTACTCGGTCCGGGTGAGCGGCATCCGCAGCGACCCGCCGTACGCCATCCGCCCCGGCTCCTCGCCGGCGGTCGACTCGCCGTACTCCCAGCCACTGGTATCCGGTTTGTCGGCGTGGTAGGCGGCGTCGATCCGTACCAGCCGCCCCATGTCGACCTTGACGGGCCGCGCGGGCACCCGGCCGCGCGAGTCGAAGCGGAGGTGGTAGGTCGCGCCCGGCCCCGCGTACGGTTCGAGCCGCAGCGACACCGGCCCCTTGGCCAGGGCGGACCGCAGCGAACGTCCCTCGGCGGCGTCCAGCCCCAGCCGCAGGGACCAGCCCTGCGGCACGCGGGCCCGCCCGCCGTCCACGTCGAGGAAGCCGATGACGCCCGCCGCGCCGCGCAGGGAGGCCTCGCGGCCGGCGTCGTCCATCTGGACGCTCGCGTTGACGTAGCCGCTCTCGACGGGGATGCCGACGAGCGCGATCTTGCCGGAGACGTCCACACCCGAGAAGTCCTCCGGCCGCCCCCTTCCGACCGAGACGACGGGGTAGGACGTGACGGAGGTCAGCCTGCGCATGGCCTCCACGTCGTACGCGGGATGCAGGGCCAGCCCGCCCGCCGTGGCCGAGGTGAGCACGGGGGGCTCCAGGTTCCACTGGTGCGACAGCCGCACCTTGCCCGCCTTCACCGAGGACACCGGCGTGACGAACAGCTGCTGCCCGCCGCCCTGGACCCCGCCGTACAGCGAGACCGGCTGGTTGCGGTCGGTGAACGTGCGCACGTAGTACGCGTTCCCGCCCCCGTCCAGCGCCTTCGGCGTGCTCGGCCGGATCGGCGCCGTCTTGCGCGCGTCCAGGGTGACGGTCCGGTCCCCGTCGAGATGGACGTTCTCGATCACCCAGCTCGTACGGTTGCTGATCCGGGTCTCGTTGGCGACGCCGATCACCTCGTAGTCCCCGGCGGGCAGGGAGAACTCGCCGTTGCCCGAATAGTCGGTACGCAGGTAGTAGTACCCGTACGGGTTGAACGGGTCCTCCGGGCTGTTCGCCCGCTTCAACGGGATCGCGTACACCAGGGGCTCGGCCTGGTACCCCGGGAAGAACTCCTTGGTCCCGTACGAGTTGACCAGTGACACCCCCAGCCGGTGCGTGGCGGGACCCGTGTAGTAGCTGAACGGCGTCACCAGCCGCACGTCGCCGCCGCTCGCCGTCACCCAGCCCCCGTAAGCGCCGATCGGGCCGGCCGACGGGTCGGCGGTGAGGGAGACGGCGGCGGTGCCGTTCGCGGGCACGGTGACGCTCTGCGCGCCCAGCTTGACCGCCTTGTCCGGCGCGGGCCTGCCGCTCCAGCCGCGGGTGACGAGCGAGACGGCCAGCGTGACGGGCGCGGAGCCGAGGTTGCGGTACGTGACCTGCCTGGTGGCAGGCTTGCCGAGGAGCCGGAAGTCCACCACGGAGGTGGCGAACACGCTCTGGGTGACGGCGCGGGCCACGTCCACCCGGCCGCTGCCCTGCTCGAACCAGTTGTGCCCGTCGTTGCGCACGGCCGTCGAGGTCAGCGCGTCGCGCAGCTCGGCGGCCCGCCAGCCGGGATGCTGCTGGGCCAGGATCGCGGCGGCTCCGGCGACGTGCGGGGTGGCCATGGAGGTGCCGCTGAAGGTCGTGTACCTGTCGTCGCCCGGGATGCCGGGCAGCGAGGAGTCGGCCGAGCGCGCGGCGACGATGTCCACGCCGGGGGCGACGATGTTCGGCTTGACGGCGGCGTCGTCCAGCCGCGGCCCCTTGCTGGAGAAGTCGGCCAGGGTGGTGCCGGTCTCCTTGTCCACCGCGCCCACGGCCAGCGCCTCGTCGGCCGCGGCCGGGACGCTCACGGTGAGCGGGTCCTCCTCGTTCCCGGCGGCCGTCACGAAGAGCGTGCCGTACTTCTTCGTGAGCTCGTTCAGCGCCTGGCTCATCGGATCGGTGCCGTTGCCGCAGCAGGAGCCCAGGCTCATGTTGACCACGTCGGCGCCCTGCGCGGCGGCCCACTCCATGCCGGAGATGGCCCACGACCAGTCGCCCTGGCCGTTGTCCGCGAGGATCTTGCCGACCAGCAGGGACGCGGCCGGTGCCACGCCCTTGTACGTCGGGCCGGCGCCCGCGATCGTCGAGGCGACGTGCGTGCCGTGTCCGACCCTGTCGGCGATGCCGGCGGAGTCGGAGAAGTTCTCGCTCGCGAGAATCCGTCCCGCGAAGTCGGGGTGGGCGGCGTCGATCCCGGTGTCGAGGACGGCGACCTTGACCCCCTTGCCGTCGAACCCGCGCTCCCACCCGGCCGGCGCGCCGATGAGGGGCACGCTCTTGTCGAGCGAGGCCCGCGTCTTGCGGTCCAGCCAGATCTTGGAGATCGCGCCGCCGGTCAGTTTGGCGCCGGTGTTGAGCCCGGCCCAGAAGTCGTCGGCCCGGTCGGCGCGTACCGTGAGCGCGGCGCCGTTGACGCTGTCGAGCACCCGCACGTTCTCGCCGGCCGTCAGCGACCGGGCGGATCTGGCGAGCGTGGCGGGGGCGGGGTCGCCCGGGTAGGTGACGAGCAGCGGGATCGCCTCGACGCGCCGGTCCCGCGCCAGCGTCTCGACGTCGAACAGCTCCTCGTCCAGCGTTCCGGCGGCGACCATGGGGGCCGCGTCGGAGGGCAGGACCAGATATCCGCCGTCCTTGCCGGGCAGCGTGGCGAACGTGACGTCCGCGCCGTCGGGCCTGGGCGCCGGCCTGATGGCGATGGAGGGGACGCCGCCCTGCGACGGCGCGTACTCGACGACGTCGCCGGTGATGAGGGTGAGGGTGATCCGGGCCGGCTGGGTCTCAGCGGGCTCGGTGGCCGCGGCTGCCGCCTGGTGGAGCGGCGCGAGTCCGGCGGCGAGCACGAGCGCCGAGCCCGATAACACCGCCGATAACCGCGTGTGAAATTTGGACAAGTTATGCCCTTTCGGTTGAGCGAGAGCACTTTCGGGAGCGCTCCCAAATTCTCCGAGAAGGGCCAGTATCCATCAGATGATCACACCGGGCTCAGGAGGGTCCGAGCCCGGTGTGATCGAGCGGTCAGGTGCAGGTGGCGCCGTTGAGGGTGAAGGCGGACGGCTTGGACGTGTTCCCCGTGTGGGTGGCCTGGAAGCCGAACGAGGCGGACGCGCCCGGGGCGACCGTGCCGTTGTAGCTGACGTTCCTGGCCGTGACCTGGCCGCTCGCGGGCGAGATCGTGGCGTTCCACGCGGAGGTGACGCTCTGGCCCGCGGGGAGCGTGAAGATCAGCGCCCAGGAGGTGAGCTGGCTGGTGCCGGTGTTGGTGAGCGTGACCGCGGCCGTGAAGCCGGTGTTCCAGGTGTTCATCGTGTACGTGACCCGGCACGCCCCGGTACCGGGCGTCGGGGTCGGGGTCGGTGTCGGCGTCGGCGTGGGCCCGCCGCCGCCCTGGTCAAGGCCGAAGAACGCGATCGCGGCGGCGGCCATCCCGCTCATCGGGACGTTGTGGCCGACTCCCTGGAGGCTGATCGCCTCGACGGGGGCCGTCGTGCCGGTGCCGCCGTACCTGGTCCTGTTCCAGCCGGACTGCGGCTGGTCGGTGCTGCTGGGCGTCTGGCTCAGGCCGTGGACGTTGGTCCACTGCTTGATCTCCTCCTGGAAGTTCGGGTACTGCAGCGTGGTGTCCGCGGTGCCGTGCCACACCTGCATGCGCGGGCGGGGGCCGCTGTAGCCGGGGTACGCGCCGCGTACGAGGTCGCCCCACTGCTGCGGCGTCTTGCTGACCTGGCCGTTGGCGCAGGCGCTGTTCCACATCGACCCGTCCGTGGTGGCGAAGCAGGCGAACGGCACCCCGGCGAACGCGGCGCCGGCCTTGAAGACGTCGGGGTAGTCGCCCAGCAGCACGTTCGTCATCATGGCGCCGGACGAAGCCCCCGTGACGAAGGTGCGGTCGGGGTCGGTGCTGTAGCGCTGCTGCACGTACCTGACCATCGAGATGATGCCCACCGGGTCGCTGCCGCCGTCGTGCCGCAGCGCCTGCGGCGAGGAGACGTCGAAGCAGGAGCCGCTCCTGGTCGCGGACGGGTAGATCACGATGAACTTGTACCGGTCGGCCAGCGAGGCGAACTCCGTGCCGGAGTAGAAGGCCGGACCCGATCCCGTGCAGTAGTGCACGGCGACCAGGAGAGGTGGTCGGGTCCCGACGCCGTCCGGGACGTACAGGTGCATGCGCAGGTTTGTCGGGTTAGTGCCGAAGCCGGTCACCTCCGTCAGCTGTGCCGACGAGGCCGGTGGCGCGGTGATCAGCCCCGCGACGATGAGCGTCACGGCGGCGATCAAGGCACCCACGATCCGAGCTCTCACGTTCATCGGGTTCCTCTCGTTCGCCTGAAACATTGCGAGTGTGAAGAGAAACTTTCGCCAACGCAATCGTTGCTGGTGGTGACCCGTCAGGGTAGCTGGGTGACCTGCGGCTAAGGATGAGGCCGGGTTGGCCGGGCGTGAAAGTTTCGGGCGGGCATGGCGCAAAAGAAATTTTCTAAACATGCGCCGAGGAGGAAAATAAATTCCCGAATCGTCTTGACCTTGCCCGTTGACCATGGGAAAGCTGGGACCGGAGAGCCAAAGGTGAAAGGACCCCGATGGTCACAGTCCGCGCCTTCGCGTCCGGTGACGAGGTCTCCCTGGTGGACGCCTGGAACCGCAGCATGCCGGCCGATCCCGCCACCTCCGCCTGGTTCCGCGACTGCGTGTTGCTCGACCCCAACTTCGACCCCGAGGGCCTGCGCGTGGCCGTCGCCGACGGACGGGTGGTGGGCTGCGCGTACGGCGTGCGCCGCCTGACCCCCCTGGCCCCGGGCACCGACCTGGAGCCGGACACCGGGTGGATCCCGTTCTTCTTCGTCGCCCCCGAGCATCGCGGCGGCGGGCTCGGGAGGCGGCTGATGGGCGAGGCGCTGGCGTTCTTGGAGCGGGCCGGCCGGACGAAGGTCGATTTTTCGTCCTATACGCCGAACTATGTGCTCCCCGGGGCGGACGCCGAGCTCTACCCCGACGGCTACCGGCTCCTGAACGGGCTCGGCTTCCGGACCCTGTACTCGCCGGTCGCCATGGACCGGACGCTCGTCGGCTACGTGACCCCCGACGAGGTACGCGAGCTGCGCGCCGAGCGCGAGAGCGAGGGGTACGCCTTCCGCAGCCCCACCGACGGCGAGTTGCCCGAGCTGATCCGCTTCGCGGCCGACGCCTTCAACCCCGACTGGGGCGAGGCGATCCGCCTGCACCGCGACTCCCGACGCATGGTCATCGCGAAAAAAGATCAAATAGTGGGATTCGCTCTGTACGCGGCCTACCGCGGCATCCCCGAACGCTTCGGCCCGTTCGGCGTCGACCCCGAGCAGCGCGGCACCGGCCTCGGCAAGATCCTCCTCCATCTCACCATGACCATGATGCGCGCCGAAGGGCTCCACTCGTCGTGGTTCCTCTGGACCGGCGAGGCGAGCCCGGCCGGCCGCCTCTACACCAAGGCCGGCTACCGGATCACCCGGCGCTTCCACGTGATGAGGCGGTCGGCATGACCCACGTCCTGGCCATCGGCGCGCATGCGGGCGATCTGGACCTGACGGCGGGCGCCGTGCTCGCCCAGCACGTCCTGCGCGGCGACCGGGCCACACTCCTCCACCTCACCCTCGGCGAACGCGGCCACCCCCGCATGCCCGTCCCCGACTACGCCAGGCAGAAGCGCGAGGAAGCCGAGACGTTCGCCGAGCGGATCGGCGCGGGCGTGCGCTTCCTCGACTACGAGGACGGCCTGCTGCCCGAGGACGAAGAGGTCAAGCTGCGCGTCGGCGACCTGATCAGGGAGCTGCGCCCGGACGTCATCCTGACCCATTGGAGCGCGTCCATCCACAAAGATCACGCTCGTACGCACCGGATCGTCGAGGACGCCCGCTTCTACGGCGGGCTCAAGACGCTCGAACGCGAGCACCCGGCCTACTGGGCGGGCGAGCTCTACTACGCCGACAACTGGGAGGACGCCGAGGGGTTCGTCCCCGACGTGTTCGTCGAGCTGACGGAGGAGGCGTACGAGCTCTGGTCACAGGCGATCACCGGATACGCCTACGCCAGAGGCGAGACCTACGGCTTCCCGTACGTCGAGTACTACCGCGCGCTGACGATCGTGCGCGGCGCACCAGCCGGATTCGGCCGCGCCCAGGCCTTCGCCGCACCGAAGGGCTCGCGCGACCTCCGGACGAAGTATTTCGGAAAGGCCACCCCCCAATGAAACGCTGTCTGGCAGTACTCCTCGCCCTGGCTCTCGCAGGCTGTTCGAGCAGCGGCGGTCCCACCGGCAAGAACAGCACGAGCGCGCCCCCGCTGGTGATCCACGCCGTGGACGCGGGGACGTTCCAGGAGGACTTCAACCCGTACCACCTCGAAGGCGTGAACTTCGGCACGAGCGGGATGATCTACGAGACCCTCATGTACTTCAACAAGCTCAAGCCGGGAGAGATCGTCCCGTGGCTGGCGCTGAAGTACGAATGGTCGGACAAGGGCAAGTCGCTCACGTTCACGCTCCGCCCGGGGGTGAAGTGGACCGACGGGCAGCCGTTCACCGCCGACGACGTGGCCTTCACCTTCCAGATGCTGAAGGACCACGCGCAGCTCAACACGTCCGCGCTGGAGATCAAGGACGCGCAGGCGCTGGCTCCGGACAAGGTGCGCGTCGACTTCAAGACCACCTCGTACGCCAAGCTCTACAACATCGCCGGCGGCTCGCCCATCGTGCCCAAGCACCTGTGGGACAAGCAGCAGGACCCGGCGACGTTCACCAACGCCAAGCCGGTCGGCACCGGGCCGTACAAGCTGTCGAAGTTCTCGGCGCAGCTCTACGAGATGGAGAAGAACCCGTCCTACTGGCAGCCGGGCAAGCCGGAGGTGCCGCTGCTGCGCTTCCCGGCGTACACGGCCAATGCCCTGCAGACGGCGCTCCAGCAGGGTGAGGTGGACTGGGCGGGCGCGTTCGTGCCGGACATCCAGAAGATCTTCGTGCAGGGCAAGCCGGAGCAGAACAAGTTCTTCTTCCCGCCGGAGGGCCTGGTCTCGCTGCTGCCGAACCTGACCAACCCGGTCCTGGCCAAGCCGGAGGTACGGCAGGCCATGAGCCTCGCCATCGACCGGGACAAGATCGTCAGGGTGGCCGAGCGCGGCTACACCAAGGTCGCCCACCCGACCGGCGTGCCGATGCCGGGTGGCGAGGCGTACGTGCCGCCGCAGTACAAGGACGCCGCGTTCCAGGTGGACGTGGCCAAGGCCAAGGAACTGCTCAAGGGGGTGAACCCGGCCGACCTGAAGTTCACGCTGCTGGTGCCGTCGCCGTTCACCGACTGGGTGAACGCGGCCCAGCTCATCAGGGAGGACCTGGCCAAGGTCGGCATCACGGTCGAGACCAGGGGCGTGGCCTTCCAGGACTGGGTGTCGAAGGTCGGCAAGGGCGACTACGACCTGTCGATCAGGGGCGCCGAGGCCGGCCCGACCCCGTACTTCCAGATGCGCTTCATGCTCTTCGGCGGCCTGGCCAAGCCCGTCGGCGAGGCCGCGAGCGGCAACTACGAGCGGTGGAAGGACGCCGAGACCGACCGGCTGATCGAGGAGTACGCCGCCACCGACGACCTGGCCGAGCAGCAGAAGGCCACGCAGGGGCTGGGCCGGATCATGGTGGAGAAGCTGCCCCAGCTGCCGCTGTTCTACAGCCCGGGGTGGGCGCAGTTCCGGACCACCAAGTACGTCGGCTGGCCGTCGGAGCAGGATCCGTACGCGATGCCGTCGCCGTACGCCTCGCCCGACGCCGCGGTCGTGCTGCTGCACCTGAAGCCGGCCGTCAAGTGAGGTTCCTGGCCCGGCGGCTCGGCTTCTACCTGCTGACCGCCTGGGCCGCCGTCACGCTCAACTTCCTGATCCCCCGGCTCATGCCGGGGGACCCGGTGGAGCTGCTGGTGGCCCGGATGAAAGGCAACGTCGACCCGGCCGCCATCGACGCGATGCGGCGGGCGTTCGGCATCAGCGACGCGAACCTGTGGCAGCAGTATCTGGACTACCTGGGCAATCTCGCACAAGGGGAGCTGGGCCGCTCGATCACCTTCTTTCCCGCCGAAGTGTCCACGGTCATCGCCGGCAGCCTGCCGTGGACGGTCGGGCTCGTCGGGGTCGCCACCCTGATCAGCTACCTGATGGGCACCTCGCTGGGCGTGCTGATGGCGTGGAAGCGGGGCACCTGGCTCGACGGGGTGCTGCCGGCGGCCACGTTCATGCACGCGGTGCCGTACTTCTGGGTGGCGCTGGCGCTGGTGTTCGTCTTCGGGGTGACGCTGCAGTGGTTCCCCGTGTCGAGGGCGTACGGGCTGGACGTGATGCCCGGCTTCACGGGCGAGTTCGCCGGCAGCGTGGTCTACCACGCGGCGCTGCCCGCGGTGACGATCGTGGTCGCGTCGATGGCCGACCGGATCCTCGGCATGCGCAACGTCATGGTGACCACGCTCGGCGAGGACTACGTGGTGATGGCCGAGGCCAAGGGGCTGACCTCCAGGAGGGTCATGTGGGCCTACGCCGCCCGCAACGCGATCCTGCCGAACATCACCAGCTTCGCCCTGTCGCTCGGCTTCGTGGTGGGCGGCTCGGTGCTGACCGAGATCGTCTTCTCCTATCCCGGGATCGGGTCGATGCTCCTCAAAGGGGTGGAGAACGAGGACTTCCCGCTCATGCAGGGCATCTTCCTCGTCATCTCGCTGGCCGTGCTCGTCGCCAACTTCCTGGCCGACCTGGCGTACGTGGTGCTCGACCCGCGTACCAGGCAGGAGTCCGAATGAAGATCAAGATCGGCATCGGCATCCTCGTCTTCTTCACGCTGATGGCCGTGCTCGGGCCGCTGCTCATCGGCGCCGACCCGGCCGCGACCGGCGACGACGGGCTCCAGGGCCCGTCGGCCGCGCACTGGCTCGGCACCACGCAGACCGGGCAGGACATCCTCACCCAGATCGTGTACGGCGCCCGCGTCTCGATGGGCGTCGGCCTGCTGTCGGCGGTCATCGCCAACGTGATCGCGGTCGCGGTCGGCCTGGTCGGCGGCTATTTCGGCGGCGCGGTGGACGAGGTGCTGTCCGTGCTCACCAACATCTTCCTGGTGCTGCCCGCCCTGCCGCTGATCATCGTGCTGGCCGGCTACCTGCCGCAGCGCGGGGTCGCCTCGGTGGCCGTGGTGATCGCGGTCACCGGCTGGGCCTGGGGCGCGCGGGTGCTGCGGGCGCAGACCCTGTCCGTACGGCGGCGCGACTTCGTCCAGGCCGCGCGGGCGAGCGGCGAGGGGGCCCTCCGGATCGTCTTCTTCGAGATCCTGCCCGTGCTGCTGCCCGTCATCGCCACCAGCTTCCTGGCCACCGTGGTCGCGGCGATCCTGGCCGAGGCCGGGCTGTCGTTCCTCGGCCTGGCCGACCTGTCCACCGTGAGCTGGGGCAGCATGCTCTATTTCGCGCAGAACGGCCAGGCGCTGCTCATCGGGGCCTGGTGGTGGTTCATCCCGCCCGGCCTGTGCATCGCGCTCATCGGCACCGGGCTCGCGCTGGTGAACTTCGGCATCGACGAGATCGCCAACCCCCGGTTGCGAACGGTCAAGGTGAAGGCCCGCACATGAACGTCCTGGAGATCCGCGACCTGAGCGTCGACTACCTGTCCGGCAGCGGCACCGTGCACGCCGTCGCCGACGTCTCCCTCGACCTGCGCCGCGGCGAGGTGCTGGGCCTGGCGGGGGAGAGCGGCAGCGGCAAGTCCACGCTGGCCAACGCCGTCGCCCGGCTGCTGCGGCCGCCCGCCGCGATCACCTCGGGCTCGGTCGTCTACCGCCGCCAGGACGGCTCGTCCGTGGACGTGCTCGGGCTCGGGAAAGGCGAGCTCAGGGCCTTCCGCTGGAAGGAGCTGGCCGTCGTCTTCCAGAGCGCCATGAACGCCCTCAATCCGGTCAGCACCGTCGGTGCCCAGATCGACGACGTCCTGCGCGTCCACGTTCCGGGGATGTCGCGCGGCGACCGTACGGAACGGGCGGTCGAGCTGCTGCGGCGCGTCGGCATCAGCGCCGACAGGCGGCGCTCCTACCCGCACGAGCTGTCCGGCGGCATGCGGCAGCGCGCCGCCATCGCCATCGCGCTCGCGCTCAACCCCGAGATCATCATCATGGACGAGCCGACGACCGCGCTCGACGTGGTGGTCCAGCGCGACATCCTCCACGAGATCAGGGAGCTCAGGCAGGAGTACGGCTTCGCGGTCGTGTTCATCACGCACGATCTGTCGCTGCTCATGGAGATCTCCGACCGGATCGCCATCATGTACGCGGGCCGGGTCGTGGAGACCGGGGCCGCCAGGGCCATCCACAAGTCGCCGCGGCACCCGTACACGCTGGGGCTGCTCCGCTCGTTCCCGCGCCTGCACGGGCCGCGCGAGGAGCTGCTGGGCATCCCCGGCAGCCCGCCCGACCTGAGGTCGCCGCCACCGGGATGCGCGTTCCACCCGCGGTGCGGGGTGGCGGTGGCGGCGTGCTCGTCGGTCCTGCCCGAGCTCGAAGGCGACGTCGCGTGCCTGCTGAACGGCGGCCGCGGTCTGGAGGACGCGTCATGATCGTCCTGGAGGGACGGAACCTCACCAAGCACTTCACCGCGGCCCGCGGTCCCCGAGGCCGCTTCGGCAGGCGGCCGCCGGTGCGGGCCGTCGAGGACGTGTCGATCGCGCTGCGGGCCGGGACGGTGTCGGCGCTGGTGGGGGAGAGCGGCTGCGGCAAGAGCACGGTGGCGCGGCTGCTGGCGCAGGTCTATCCGGCCACGTCGGGCGAGGTGCTGCTGCGCGGCGAGCCGGTACGCGCCCACCGCGGGGCGGCGTTCAGGGACTTCCGGCGGCAGGTGCAGCTCATCTTCCAGGACCCGTTCGCCTCCCTGAACCCCTTCCACCGGGTGCGTTACCACCTGGCCAGGCCGCTGCGCATCCACGGACACGTCCGCTCGGACACGGAGGAACGCGCACAGGTCGCCGAGCTGCTCGAACGCGTCAGCCTCACGCCGGTCGAGCAGTTCATGGACAAGCTGCCGCACGAGCTGTCCGGCGGGCAGCGGCAGCGGGTGGCCATCGCGCGGGCGCTGGCGGTGCGGCCCGTCGCGCTGATCGCCGACGAGCCCGTCTCGATGCTGGACGTGTCGATCAGGCTCGGGGTGCTGCGGCTGCTGGAAGGGCTGGCGAGGGAGAGCGGGCTGGCGCTCCTGTACATCACGCACGACATCGCCGGCGCCCGCTACTTCGCCGAGGACATCACGGTCATGTACGCGGGGCGGCTGATCGAGAGCGGGCCGAGCGAGGAGCTCACGCAGGCGGCGCGGCACCCGTACACGCGGCTGCTGCTGGAGTCGGCGCCGGACCCCGACCGGGTGGCGGCGCCGGAGGTCACGCGGCACGGCGAGCCGCCGAGCCTGATCGATCCGCCGGGCGGGTGCCGGTTCCATCCGCGCTGCCCGGTGGCGCTGCCGGTGTGCTCGGAGGAGGCGCCCGCGCGTACCGCGCTGGTGGACGGCCACTGGACGCACTGCTGGCAGGTGGAATCGGCGGCTCAGGCGGGGAGATAGGCGCGGCGGCTCAGGCGGCGGGGAGCGACGGCTCATGTGGGGCGGCGGCTCAGGCGGGGCGGTAGCGGGCGGCGAGCTCGGCGGCGGTGGTGGCCATGCGGTCGCGCAGCTCGGCGGGGGCGAGCACCTCGGCGTCCGTGCCCAGCCGCAGGAACTCGGCGAGCGCGTGCTCGATCGACTCGATCGGCACCGTGACCCGCGTCCAGCCCTCCTCGTCGGGCGGCTGCGCGCTCTCCCTGGCCGCCGCCACCACGCCGGGGGTCATGAGGTCCGGCACGCGTTCGACGCCGCGCGGCGACAGCCGGAGCACCGCCTCGCCCCGCCGCAGCCGGGCCTCGAACTCGGCCAGGTACCCCTGCCAGTAAGCCGCCAAGTCGAAGCCGTCCGGCCTGGTGAAGCCCTCGGGGAGCGGGTGCAGGTCGAGGATCTGCGAGACGCGGTAGGTGCGCACGTCCTCGCCCGCCCGCGCGACGAGATACCACCGCCCGGCCTTGACGACCAGCCCGTACGGGTCCAGCCGCCGCTCCACCTCCTGGGGCGCCTTCCAGCGGCGGTATCTGACCTGGATGCGGCGCTCGTTCCAGACGGCGTCGGCCACGGCGGGCAGATAGGTCACCGGATCCTGGTCGCGGTACCAGGTGGGCGCGTCGAGATGGAAGCGTTCCTGGATGCGCCCGGCGCGGTCGCGCAGCTCCACGGGCAGCGCCGCCATGAGCTTGAGCTGCGCGGCGGTGACCACCGCGCCCAGCCCCAGCTCCGCCGCCGGACCCGGCAGGCCGGCCAGGAACAGCGACTCGGCCTCGTCGGTCGTCAGCCCGGTGAGCCGGGTGCGATAGCCGTCGAGCAGCTGGTAGCCGCCCTTCGGGCCCGCGTCGCCGTACAGGGGGATGCCGGCGGAGTGGAGGGACTCGACGTCGCGGTAGATGGTGCGCACCGAGACCTCCAGCCGCTCGGCCAGATCCTGCGCGGTCATCCGGCCGCGCGTCTGCAGGAGCAGGAGGATCGAGACGAGGCGGGAAGCACGCACATTCACTGACACTACCTGTCAGTGACCACCGCCTACCGTCGCCCGCATGAACGATTTCGCCTTTCTCGCCGGCCACTGGAACGTCGACAACCGCCGGCTCGTGAAGGCGCTCGCCGGCAGCGACGAATGGGACGAGTTCCCCGGCCGTTCGGTCGCCAGCCGGCACTTCGACGGGGCGGCCAGCTTCGACGAGATCACGTTCCCAACCAAGGGGTCCAGCGGGCTGACCGTCCGCGTGTACAACCCCGAGTCGCGGCAGTGGGCCATCTACTGGGCCAGCAGCACGAGGGGCACGCTCGACAGCTCGCCTATGGTGGGCGAGTTCGGGGGGGACCGGGGCGAGTTCTACGGGGAGGAGGCGTATGAGGGCAGGCAGGTGCGGTGCCGGTTCATCTGGACGGTGCTCGGCCCGGACGCGGCCCGCTGGGAGCAGGCGTACTCGGCGGACGACGGGCTGACCTGGGAGACGAACTGGACGATGGACTTCAGCCGGGCCTAGGCGCCGGAGCGGGCCCACAGGACCGCCGCCACCGCGACGGCCGCGATCAGCAGCACCAGCGACCCGGCCACGATCGCCCACCACCAGGCCGATTGAGGCGGCTTGGCCTCGTAGTGGGACACGTCGGGCAGCATGTCCGGCGTGTAGGGGAGCCGCTGCGTGGAGGGCGGATCCTGCGGCCGTCCGGGCCGGGGCACGCGCACGGTCGGCGGGGCCGGGGGTGGCGGCACGCGCACGGTCGGAGGGCCCTGCGGGGGCGGGTGTCCGTGCCGCGGCGGCGGGACCTGTCCGGGAGGTCCCTGCCGGGTGGGCTGCGTCGGGTTGGGCTGGGTCGGGAAGGGCCGGCTGTGCCTGATCGTCTGGTGGGGATCCTGGCCCTGCGGGTCAGGTTGCTCTCGAGTCATGATCTCCTCAGGAGCCGCTGCGGAGAGTGGGGGCGTGCCCTCCTATTGTCACACTTCGCAGGGGGACCCGTCCCGCGGGTTCGTCAGCCCTGGCCCTGGCCGTAGGGCGGCTGCGGCGGGTTCTGCCAGCCGGGCTGCTGCTGCTGGTACGGCTGCTGCTGGTAGGGGGGCTGCTGCGGCCAGCCGGGGCCCTGCGGAGGCTGAGCGGGCTGGCTCGGCTTGCGCCGGGCCACCACGGCCCAGATCAGCAGGGCGGTACCGCCCGCGTCGAAGAGCAGGGAGACCAGGCTGGTGACGGTCACGGTCGTCTGAATGTCCGTCGACGAGGTCAGCTGCGGGAACAGCACGTACGAGCGGAAGATGTTGAACAGCAGTCCCAGCAGAAGCAGGATGCAGCCCGCCATGCCGATCATCGCGGCCGAGCCGTGCTCGCGCCGGGCCATCGCGGTCATGACGACGCCGAGGAGCAACAGGATGCCCATCACGCCAAAGGTGAGGATACCGGCGATCGTTGATATCACAGGGAACTCCGTTCGAGGCCAAGCCGGACGCGACGACGCTACGGGGATTCGCGCAGATCGTCCAATGCTCTGCTGATCGACCCCTCGTCCAGGCGGCCCTGGTAGCGCACGCCGTTCAGGAAGAGCGTGGGGGTGCCGCGCACGCCGCTGTCGCGGCCGGACTCCTCGTGCAGGGCGATCCGCGCGGCGTGGCCCGGCACGTCGGACCAGGGGTCGATGCCCAGCTCGGCGGCGTAGTGCTCGAGGTCGGCGTCGGTGAGGAAGCGCTGGTTGTCGTAGAGGATGTCGTGCATCTCCCAGAACCTGCCCTGGTCGGCCGCGGCCTCGGAGACGATGGCGGCCGACGTGGCCCGGGGGTGCAGCGTGCGGATCGGGTAATGCCGGAAAACCATCCGTACATCAGGATTTTTCCGGAGGATCTCCTCCAGGACCGGGTGCAGTCGCCCGCAGTACGGGCACTCGAAGTCCCCGTACTCGACGATCGTGATCTTGGCGTCCTCGGGCCCGCGCACGTGGTCCGCCGGCCCGACCGGCACGGTGAGCCGGTCGGGCAGCTCCTCGGGCGGCTCGGCCTCGGGCGGCGCGCACACCCCGCCCCGATCCCACGCCAACCGGAAGATCACCCACCCCAGCAGGGCGGACAGCAGCGACCCGGCCAGGATGCCGATCTTCGCCTGGGCGTGGACGGGTGACCCGTCGAAGGCCAGGTCCACGATGAACAGCGCCACCGTGAACCCGATCCCGGACACGGCCGCCCCGCCCAGCAGTTGCCCCCACACCAGGTTGCCGGGCAGGATCCCCCAGCCGAACCGCAGCGGGAGCCACGTGCCGAGGGAGATCCCGACGAACTTCCCGACCACCAGCCCCAGCGCCACCCCGATGGAGACGGGCGAGGTGAGGGCGGCCCGCAGGGTCTCGCCGTCGAGCCGCACCCCGGCGTTGGCCAGGGCGAAGATCGGCACGATCACGTAGCTGCTCCACGGGTGCAGGCGCAGTTGCAGCCGCTCGTTGACGGAGACGGCCCGCTGGACCCGCCGCGTGGCCTCCCTGGCGGCCCGCGCGCTCGGCTCGCTGGTGAACTCCTGCACGGCCTCACCGGCCAGCAGGAGCTTCTGGTCCGTGGGCGCGTAGACGAAGACCAGCAGGCCCAGCGCGATGCCGACCAGCGTCGGGTGGATCCCGCTCTCAAGGGTGGCCACCCAGAGCGCGAACCCCAGCACGACGTAGGCGGGTGCCCGCCAGATCCTCAGCCACCGCAGGGTCACGATGGCCGCGAGGAGCAGGACGGCGGTGATGAGCGCGGGGATGGAGAGGCTGGCGGTGTAGAAGATCGCGATGATCATGATCGCCAGCACGTCGTCCACGATGGCCAGCGTCAGCAGGAACGCCCGCAGCGGATCCGGGCACCGGGCCCCCACGACGGCGAGCACGCCCAGCACGAACGCCGTGTCGGTGGCGATGGGCACGCCCCACCCGCCCGCGCCCGGCCCGCCGAAGTTGAGCAGGAGGTAGACGCCGGCCGGCACCAGCATCCCGCCCAGGGCCGCGACGGCGGGCACGGCGATGAGCCGCCGGTCCCTGAGCTGCCCGAGCCGCACCTCGTACGAGACCTCGAGGCCGATGAGGAAGAAGAAGACGGTCATCAGCCCGTCGTTGACCCAGTGCCGCAGGTCCAGCGAGAAGTCGGCGTCCCCGAAGGAGATGCCCATGGGGGTGTGCCAGAACGCCTCGTAGGTGTCACCCCATGGCGAATTGGCCCAGAGCAGGGCAAGCACCGTGGCCACCAGCAGCACGGTCGTGCTGCCTGCCTCGGTCCGCAGGAACGCCCGCAACATCACAGATCTCCCCCCGAAGATCCAGCGGAGGCATCCGATCCTACGGGTTCTGGAAGAACAGATAAAACGCCGCATCCCGGGCAAGCAAGAAACCGATGATGGCAACGCCCCAGCTCAGGGCCGACGCCGCGTGCTTGCTCATCCAGGTCCGCAGCCACTCCAGCTTCGGCTCCAGCCAGGCTCCCGCCACGGCGCGCAGCCCCATGAGCGCCAGCGGCGGCAGGATCATGACGAGCACGTACGCGCCCAGCACCGGCACCCACTGCCCGACGGTCAGCCCCGCCGTGGTCATGATGCCGATCGCGGCGAGGTAGGGCACCATCGTCGCCACCTCCAGCACCCCGGCGGTCAGCCCCAGCAGCACCATCACGCGCGGACCGCCCACCCGGGGCTCGAAGCGGCGCTCGGGCTTGCCCCGCTTCGCGCGCCGCTTGGGGTCGAGCCTGAAGCTCAGCGCGAACAGCCCCACGCCCAGCACGAGCTGCACCCAGTACGCGGGACCGCTGCGCAGCACGTCGCCGAAGCGGTCCATCACCGTGGACAGCCCCAGCATGAGCGCGACCCCCACCAGGAAGTAGAAGACCGTGATGGTGGCCAGATAGATCAACAACCCGCGCGACCGTTTCGAGGCCAGCAGCAGGTAGACGGGAATGCCGAGGGTGCCGAAGCTGGTGCTGTCGACGAGGGCCAGGGCGGCGAGGGCGAGCAGCAGTCCGATGGTCATGCTCTCGATCGTGCTGGTTCGCGAGCGCCGACTCCTCCTCCGGCGGGGTGAACCGGGCGTACATACTTCTTCGTATCGCGCCGGAGGCGGCCGGGCCGCGGACGGGCCCGGCCTCTCCCGGTTACAGGTTCCGCAGGTACGCCAGCGACGGCGCGAAGAAGTACTCGCCGCCCTTCATCGTGACCGTCTGGGCCACCTGGGCCTGCGGCGCCGACAGCTCCGGCTTGCCCCAGACCTTCGGGAACGCGACCTTGATGTCCCGATCGCCCTGCCCGATCACCGGGTCGTGCCCGGTGGCCGGGTTCTCGAAGTCCGGGTTGTCGGCCCACGACTGCTGCGTGAACTCGAACTGGCTCAGCAGGCTGCCGTTGAACGCCATGAACAGCAGCCCGACCTCGCCGCTCGGCCGGGTCTCCGGCGGCGAGTCGTCCCACGGCTCGTCGGTCCGCTCCCCGTACGTCTGGCCGCGCCGCGCCATGAGCACCTCACGCCCGAACGAGCGCGGGTTCGTCTTCCTGATGTGCCCGCTGAACGGGCACTTGCTGCCGTCGTCGCCGTCGAAGGTGAAGTCGTTGCTCACCGGCCCGCCGCCCGCCTCGGGCTTGCTGGTCAGGGGCGTGCCGTCCCTGAACCGGCCGACGATCATGGCGCCCGCCCGGTCGCGGTCGGCGCCGACCAGGCCCAGGCCGTCGGCCAGCTCCTGCTCGATCGTCTTGAACGCCCGTACGTTCTGCTCCAGCTTCCGGAACACCAGGTAGCTGCCGTGGTGGCGGACGGGGTTCGGCGCGAAGGGGTCGGGCACGAGCACGTTGCTCAGCGGGAACGCCGGGTTCCAGTGCTTCTTCGGCTCCTTGTCCACCTCGTCCTTCACGAACAGCGGCTGGCTGCGGCCGTCCACGTACCCGAAGTGCTCGATGCCGTCGCCGGCGGGGTTGCGCATGCCCTGCCCGGTCTCCTCGCCGAGCAGCCGCGCGCTCTCCGGCAACTCGCCGAGGATCTCCTCGCGCAGCGCCGCCACCGGCTCGGGCTCAGCGTCGCCGATCAGGATGACGGCGTGGATCTCCCGCTGGTACGTGCGCTCCCACGTCTCCACGGGCGGGTCGGCGACCTCGGCGACGCGCCGCTTCATGCCGTCGCGGAACACCCGGTCCTCGAACTTGCGCACGTCCTCGACCGAGTGGCCGAGGTCCCGGTAGCCGGCCTTGCTGATGCCGATGCCCACGTACGGCGTGCCGCGGCTGCCTTTCGCGTTGAAGTCGTGCACCTCCTGCAGGTGCCGGCGGGCCGACTTCATCTTGGTGGTCGCTACGTGCCGGAGGAACGCCTTTCCCTCCGCCGCGTCGTTGAACCGGACGAACAGCACGGACAGGTGCTCGCGCACGTGGGCGCGCAGGATGTTCGGCTGGAGATTGTCGAGCATCGCCTTGGTGTCCGCGTCGAGCGCGGCCGAGTCCCAGGCCAGAGGTTGTGCGTTGTTCAGGTCGACAGGCATTGCCGAGTCCCTTCCCCGTTTCGATGTGAAATCGGGCCCCCTAACGCGCGGCACGGGGAACGCCACATCCCCCGTGTTCCAACGCGCCCCACCTGTACGACTCCTGGGAACGCGAGAAGGTTTCCGGGAAAACGGTCGGGTTGCTTTCCCGATCAGCCGACGGTGAGAGCGGTACGCGCCACGCCGCCGTTCTCGCAGCGCACCGTCACCCCGAACCGGCCCGCCTTGACCGCCTTCAGGGCCGACGACCAGGTGGCCGTGGGTGCGGTGGGGCGGTTCCGGACGGTGGCGAAGGCGTTCGAGGTCACGTCACGCACCGTCGATCCGCCGCAGACCGCCGTCACCCTCACCTGCCGGCCGACCTTGGCCGCGGCGGGGGCGACGCCGACCCCCGCGTTGACGGCCGGCACGTCCCCGGACGGCTGCGTGGGGGCGGTCGTGGCCGTGGGAGTGGCCGTGGGGGTGGGCTTGGGGGTCGCGGTGGGGGTGCCGGTGGGGGTGGGGGCCGGGGCGGGGTTGGCCTGCCCGAAGACCACGTCCGAGCAGGAGTAGAACGCCTCGGGGCTGTCGCTGCGCTGCCAGATCGCGTAGATCAGGTGCCGTCCCTGCCGGGCGGGCAGCTTGGCGTTCATCGTGTAGAAGCCGTCCGTCACCACCGGGTTCTGCACGGTCTGGAACGGCTTGGCCTCCAGGTCCGACCACTTCAGCGGCTTGGCCGGGTCGTAGCCGTCCTTGGTGATGTAGAGCTCGAACGATCCCTTGTGCGGCGCGGTCGCCCGATACCTGAACGTGTGGGACGCCCCGCTCGCCAGGGTCGTCGCGGGCCAGTCCGCCCGCGCCTGGTCGAACCCGCGGTATTTGTCCCGCCCCGCGCTGCACAGCTTCCCGTCCGGGATGATCTGGCGGTGCCGGCCCGCTGCGTCGGCGATGTTGACCTCGTTCCAGTCGTAGAGCGGCTGGGTGCCGCCGATGGCCACGGCCTGCTTGCAGGCGGCCGACTTCGGGTTCTCCGGGCCCTCGCTGTAGCAGACCATGGTGCGGCTGGGCGGGTTGCTCATGGTGCCGTGCGCGGAGGCCGTGCCGGGGGCGACGGCGAGCACGAGCAGCGTGGGGGCGGCCAGGGTGGTGGCGACGAGCGCCTTGCGGGTGATCTGCATATAGATCACCTTGATGCACCCGAAAGAGCGAAACTTCGGGCTTAAGTGTCCTTTAAGGCTGCCTTAGCTGCTATTTCAGTACGCAGCCACACCTGCACCTGGGCCCCGCCCATCGACGACCGGTCCAGCCGCAGCCGGCCCCCCGTCGACTCGGCGAGCCGGCGCGCGATGTCCAGCCCGAGCCCGGTGGACCCGCTGCCGCTGCTGCCCCGCTCCATCGCCGAGTCCGGGTCCGCGATGCCGGGCCCCGCGTCGGCGATCAGGATGCCGACGGTGTCCTGGCCCTCGTGCAGGGTGACGCCGAACGCCGTGCCCTCCGCCGTGTGCCTGAACACGTTCCCGAGCAGCGCGTCCACCACCGCCGTCAGCTCACCGGCCGGTACGGGCACCCGTACCGGAAGCGTGGCCCCGACCAGCTCCCACGGGCGCCGCTGGTCCTCCGCCAGCGCCGACCAGAACGTCAGCCGCTCGCGCAGCACCTCGGCCGCGTCGCACGACCTGGCCGCCCGCGACGGCCGCCGGGCCGCCGCGATGATCGTGTCCACCTCGCCCTCCAGCCTGGCCAGCGCCTGCCTGCCGGGCTCCGCCCGCGGGCCGAGCTGGTCCAGGCTGAGCTTGAGCGCGGTGAGCGGGGTGCGGAGCCGATGGGAGAGGTCGGCGGCCAGCTCCCGCTCGGCGGCCACGAGCTGGGTGACGCGGTTCGCCATGGCGTTGAACGCGGTCGCCGCCGCCTTGAGCTCGGGCGGCCCGTCGGGGTAGACGCGTTCGCTCAGGTCACCGGCTCCCAGCGCGGTCGCGGCGGTGCCGAGCCGGCGCGCCGAGCGTACGACCCGCGCCCCGAGCCGGTCGCCGACCAGCACCGAGCCGAGCACCAGCGCCACGGCCACCCCGGTCAGCACCGCCCATGACGTGAAGACGCCCCGGTTGAGGTCGGCGGCCGGGACGAACACCTCGATCACCGCGCCCCGGTCCTCGTCCAGCGCGACCGGGCGCAGCAGCACGTATCCGCCGTCCAGCTCGACGGTGCTCGCCCTGGTCTCGCGGGCGGCCCTGGCCACCTCGGCGGCGGGCGCGCGGGAGGTGCCCTGCGTCGCGCCGCCCTTGACGTGGACGGCCAGCAGGCCGCGCCGCCCTGCCTCGGTGCGGGCCATGGCGTGCCCGAGGTCGTCGCTCCTGGTCGTCAGCGCCAGCACCGGGACCAGCGCGGACGCCTGCCGCTCGGCGCCCGCCAGCGCCCTGGTCTGCGCGGTCTCCTTGACGATCAGCGCGAGCGGCACGAGGAAGGCCAGCGCGACCATCGAGGTGACCGCGACCATCAGCACCGCCAGGGTGCGCCTCATCGGCATGCTCTCATCGGGGGGCTCTCACCGGGCGCGCTCACCGGGCGCTCTCATCGGGGTGCCGACAACATCACGCCGACGCCCCGGACGGTGTGCAGGTAGCGCGGCTGGGAGGCGCTCTCGCCGAGCTTGCGCCGCAACCACGACAGGTGCACGTCGATCGTCTGGTCGTCACCGTACGACTGCCGCCAGACCTCGGCCAGCAGCTCCTGGCGGGTGACGACGCGGTCGGCCCGGGCGGCGAGGTAGGCGAGCAGGTCGAACTCGCGCCTGGTCAGCGAGAGCGGACCGCCGTCGAGCGCGGCCTCGCGCCGGCCCACGTCCACCTCCAGGCCGCCCACGCGGAACAGCTGGGGCGCGGGCGCGGACCTGGCCCTGCGCAGCACGGCGTCCAGCCGGGCGCTGAGATGGTCACCGGAGAACGGTTTGACCAGGTAGTCGTCCGCGCCCGCCCGTAACAGCCGGACGATCTCGGCCTCCTCGTCGCGGGCCGTGGCCACGATGACCGGCACGTCGGAGACGCCGCGGACCATGCGCAGCGCCTCGGACCCGTCCAGGTCGGGCAGGCCGAGATCGAGGACGACGGCGTCCGGCGGGCGCTGCGAGATCTCTCTGAGCGCGTCGAGCGCGCACCCGGCGCTGCGGACGGCGTGCCCGCGCCGGCCGAGCTCGTGGATGATCGCTGATCTGACGAATTCATCGTCTTCCACTACGAGAACCGTCGCCATGCGCCCAACCGTACCGACGAACCGTACATAATTCGTCTCATGCGTCGAGCCCTTCGATACGCGGCGATCTGGTGCGGGGCGACCGCGGTGGCCGTGTCGGTCTCGTGGTTCGGCGTACGGGGTGTGCTGCGGGACGAGTTCGTGGACGACGTGGACGTGGAGCCGTTCGTCGCCCAGACGATCGCGGCCGACGAAGCCCCGCTGACCCTCACCAGCCCCAGCCCTACCGCCAGCCCCAGCCCGAGTCGTGCACCGAGAAAGCCGGTCAAGAGCCCGGTCGAGAGCCCGGCGAAGAGTCCCGCGCCGAGGAAGCCGCTGAAGGTGGTGAAGGTGAAGGGCGGCGAGGTGGCGTTCACGCTCGGCCCGGAGGGCTGCCGCCTGGTGTCGGCCACCCCGGTCAGCGGCTACACCGCCAAGGTCGCCCGCGCCACCGGCTGGATCAGGGTGGACCTGGTCAAGGGCGAGCACGGCACGGGGGTGTTCTGCATCAGCCACGAGCAGCGCACCGACACCTGGGAGTACTGACGAGCGGCAGCCGCCGGGCTACGGCGGGCGTGGTATCCGGACCGCCTCCCAGGGGACGATTCGCCGGCCCGCCCCGGGTGCGAGGGTGGATCACATGGACGCACTTCGCAGGGCCCTGGGCTGGCTGTCGCTGCTGTACGCGCTGATCTTCCTCGCGTTCGGGCTGCTGCACGCCGGGATCGCGTTCGGCCCGGTACGCGAGCCCGTGATCGTGCCGGCCGCGATCGTGGAGACGCTGTGCGCCGGGGCCACGTTCGCCGGCGCGTACGGCGTGCTGGCCAAGCGCGCGTGGGCGTGGGACGGGCTCATCTACGGCCACGCGGCCGCGCTCGGCGGGGTGCTGATGGGGATCCTGTCGCTCGCGCTCGGCGCGGGCCCGGCGAGCACGCTGCTGAGCTGGTATCACAGCGTGATCGCGGTCCTGCTCGCCACCGGGCTGGCGGGCTCCTTCTACGCGTCCAGAGTGCGCGGGGCTACGGCTCCAGAGTCCGCAGATAGTCGGCGGCCTCGTCGACCTGGTCCTCGGTGAACACCCGGATGCCGTGCTGCTCCAGCAGCGCCGTAGTGACGCCCTGGCCGGGACCGCGCCGGCCGCTGAACGTACCGTCATAGATCGACAGCGCCCCGCACGACGGGCTGCCCTCCTTCAGCACCGCCAGCCGGATGCCGTACGAGCGCGCCACGGCCAGCGCCGACCGCGCGCCCGCCAGGAACTCGGCCGTCACGTCGGACCCGTCGCTCGCCAGCACGCGGGCGGCCCCGGACAGGACGGCCGCCCCACCCGCGCCGCCCTCGATCTCGGCGGCGGGACGCGGGATCGGCAGCCCGCCCGCCACCTCCGGGCAGTGCGGCACCAGCCGTCCCTCCCCGCGCCACGCGGCGAGCCGGGCGTCCGAGCTGGTCTTGGCGCGACCGTCGTAGCGGACCCGGCGGCCCATCAGGCAGGCGCTGACGAGGATCCTCTCCATGCCTTCGATCCTATGAGCGCGATCGGCACCAGCGAGACGGCCGCCAGCGCGATCGCGACGCCGAACGCGTACGTGAAGGGCCGCTCCACGCCCGTCCTGGTGAACACCTGCAACAGCACGGCCAGCACCGCCACCCCGAACGGGGAGGCGAGCCGCACCGCGATCGTGCTCAGCGTGGTCGCGGCCGGGATGGCGACCGGCTCCAGCGTCTTGAACGCGGCCGCCATCACCGACGTCGACACCAGCCCGTGCCCGAGCCCCAGGACGAACATCGGCACGAGACCCCCGAACGCCGCGAATCCCGCGATGCCCGCCACCGCCACGACCACGCCCGCCGCGCCGACGCCGCGCGGCCCCTTGCTGTCGGTCAGCCTGCCCGCGACCGGCATCGTGATCGCCGCGCCGATCCCCATCGGGGCCAGCAGCAGGCCCGCCTCCAGCGCGCTCCCGCCCTGCGCGAGCTGGCTGTAGAGGGGCACGAGCACCGTGAAGCCGAACATGGCGGCCGAGTAGCACACGAGCGCGCCCACCGCGGCGGCGAACTGCCTGTTCCCGAATAACCGCAGATCCAGCAGCGTGCCCGTCGTCCGCAGCGCCCGCACGGCGAACGCGGCGACCAGCGCCACGCCGATCCACAGCGCGGGGTGGAGCGGGGAGGCCCCGTCGCCGATCTCGGACAGCCCGTAGACCAGCGCGGCCAGGCCGGGCGAGAGCACCGCGAGGCCCAGCACGTCGAGCCCCTGCGGGTTCACGCCCGGCTCGCGGGGGAGCAGCAGGAACGCCGCCAGCAGCGCCACCGCGCAGAACGGCACGTTGATCAGGAACAGCCACCGCCAGCCGAGACCCTCCACGATCACCCCGCCCAGCGGCGGCCCGAGCACCGGCACCAGCATGGCCGGGAGCGAGATCATGGCCATCGCGCGGCCCAACCGCTCCTGGCCGGCCGCCCTGGCCAGCATCATCTGGCCGACCGGCAGGAGCAGGCCCCCGCCCAGCCCCTGCACCGCGCGGAAGGCGACCAGGCTCCCGACCGACCAGGCGGCGGCGGTGAGCGCGGAACCCGCGACGAACAGCGCGAGCGAGACCAGCCAGACGTTCCTGGCGCCGAACCTGCCCACGGCCCAGCCGGTGACCGGGACCGTCATCGACAGGGCCAGCAGGTAGCCGGTGACCGCCCACTGCATGGTGGCGAGCGTGGTGTGGAAGTCGCGGGCCAGGGTGCCGAGCGCGACGTTGACGATCGTGGTGTCGAGCATCGTCATGACGACGCCCAGGAGGACGACCAGGCCCGTTGTCCAGAGCGAACTTCGTACGCTGTATCGCATGTCGTACACCGTAGCACTTTCGTACAGTGTCTAGGATCTGGGCGTGAGCTCGATCTGGTCCCGCCCCACGCCGCCCCGCCGCCCGGTCCTGACCCGGGAGGCGATCGTGGCCGCCGCCATCGCCGTCGCCGACGCCGAAGGGCTGGCCGCGGTCTCGATCCGGCGGGTGGCCGCCGAGCTGGAGGCGCGGGCGATGACGCTGTACTCGTACATCGAGCGCAAGGAGGACCTGCTCGCGCTGATGCTCGACGAGGTCAGCGCCGAGGTGCTCGTCGAGGAGCCGCTGCCGTCCTCCTGGCGCGAGGCGCTGCTGCTGATGGCGCGGCGGGAGCGCGAGCTGGTGCTGCGGCATCCGTGGCGGGTGGAGCTGATCTCGCAGCGGGTGGCCGTGGGGCCCAACGCGCTGCGGCACGTGGAGCAGAAGCTGGCCGCCTTCGACGGGCTGGGGCTCGACCGGCTGACCCGGTGGCGGTTCCTGGCGGTGTTCAACGACTACATGACCGGGTTCGTGGTGCGGGAGGCGCAGGAGCGCGGGGCGCCCCGGTCGGAGGGGATCAACGAGGCGGAGCGGACGGCCGTGGCGGAGCCGTACATCAAGGAGCTGGTCGAGAGCGGGGAGTTCCCGCGGCTCGCGCCGATGATCGAGCAGGGGGTACGCGGGGCGGACGACAACTTCGAACGCGGCCTCAACTGGGTCCTCGACGGCATCGAACGCGCCATCCCGCAGCGGTAGCGCTGCCTTCGCTTCCGGCCGCCGCGAAATGGGGACCGGGACACCCTGGGGATAGCCTTAGCCCCGATGAACACCGTCATCTCCACGATCGTCATCGTCGTCTCGCTGCTGCTCATGCTGGCGAGCCTGATCGTCGCCGTCCGCAACCGGCCGATGGGCATGGTGCTGCTGGTCGGGTTCGCCGTGCTCGAGGTGGCCGTGCTGGTGCAGGCGGGCTTCGTGATCGCGGCGGTGGCCGGGGGGCAGGGGCCCGCCGAGAAGGTCACGCTCTTCGGCTACGTCGGGGGTCAGGTGGTGATCCCGCCCGCCGGGGTGTTCCTGGCGCTGGCGGAGCGGAGCAGGTGGGGGTCGGCGATCCTGGTCGTGGCCGGGTTCGCGATCGCGGTGATGACGGGGCGGATGCTGCAGATCTGGGCGGGGGGCGCGTGACCGCCTCCATCAGCACCGGGCCCGGACGTGCCCTGATCGCGGTCTACGGGCTGTTCTCGCTGGCCGCCGGGGCTCGCGCGGCGGTGCAGATCGTCTCCAAGTTCGACCAGGCGCCGCTGGCGTACTCGCTGTCGGCCCTCGCGGCCGCCGTCTACATCGCCCTCACCGTCGCGCTCTGGCGCGGCGCGCGGCTCCTCGCGCTGGTGGGGCTGGGGATCGAGCTCGTCGGGGTGCTGGTCATCGGCACGCTCAGCCTCCTCGACGCGGCCGCCTTCCCCGACGCGACGGTGTGGTCGGCGTACGGGAAGGGGTACGGGTTCATCCCGCTCGTGCTCCCGGTGGTGGGCCTCTACTGGGTGCTCCGCCACAAACGCTGACCCCCGTTCGAGCCGTGCGTGCGCCGTCCGTTGGGTCGTCGTGCTGCCCGCAACCGACACAGCCAGGAATAAATGCATATTTCGGTCCTGTTAAGATGGCGATTCGTCCTATGACTTGATGAGTGGAGGACCGCCCCCGATGAGCGTGCTGACCCAAGAGGCACGAGGCCGTACCACCGGACCCCTCGCCTGGCTCCTCGTCCTGGGGATCGTCCTCGCCGCCCTCAACCTCCGCACCGCCGTCACCAGCGTCGGCCCCCTCCTCGACCAGCTGACCGGCGCGCTGGGCATGTCGAGCGTCGGCACCGGCCTGCTCACCACCCTCCCCGTCCTCGCCTTCGCCAGCGTGGGTGCGATCACACCCACCCTGGCCAGGCGCGTCGGCGAGCACCGCCTGCTCCTGCTGGCCCTCGTCACGCTGGGCGTCGGCATGCTGGTCAGGTCGCTCGTCGGCTCCGCCCCCGTGTTCCTGCTGAGCAGCGCCGTGGCGCTCTCCGGTGGCGCGGTCGGCAACGTGCTCATCCCCACGCTGATCAAGCGCCACTTCCCGGCCCGCACCGGGATCATGACCACCGTCTACACCACGGCCCTGGCGGTCGGCACCATGCTGGCCGCCGCCGCGACCGTGCCGATCGAGCGCGCGTCGGGTGACTGGCACATCGCGCTCGGCGTGTGGGCGGCCCTGGCCGCCGTCGCCGCCATTCCGTGGCTTGCGCTCCTGCGCAGTGAGCCGGAGCGGGACGCGGGCAGCCGGGACGCGGGCCTCCGCCGTCTCCTCGGCAGCAAGCTGGCGTGGATGATCGCGATCTACTTCGGCACCCAGTCGATGATCGCGTACATGATGTTCGGCTGGCTCGCCACCATGCTCACCGACAGCGGTTTCAGCACGTCGGAGGCCGGGGTGATCCTCGGCGTGTTCACCGCGCTGAACATCCCGGTCTCGATCGTCGTCCCCATGGTCGCCTCCCGCTTTCGCGACCAGCGTCCCGCCGTGGTCGGGCTCGTCGCGTTCTACGCGGCCGGGTTCCTGGGGCTGTGGGCCGGGCCGGCCGACCTGGCGCTGCTCTGGGTGACGCTGGTAGCGGTGGGCATGGGGTCGTTCCCGCTGGCGCTGATGATGCTGGCCCTGCGCACCCGTACGGCGGAGGCCACGGCCGCGCTGTCGGCGTTCGGGCAGAGCGCGGGATATCTCATCGCCGGCGCCGGTCCGCTGCTGGTCGGCGTGCTGCGCGACGTGACCGGCGGGTGGACGCTGCCGTACATGCTGATCTTCGTGGTGCTCGTCGTGCAGCTGTTCACCGGCCTGTACGCGGGCCGCAACCGCTACCTGGAGGACGAGCAGGCGGTCCCTGCGAGAATGACCGGATGAAGTCCACCATCGTCACCTTTCCCGACGGCCGGACCAGCGGCCGTTCCGAGATCGTCGGGGCCGTGCCGGTGGGGGACCGGCACGGTCTCGTCGTCGCCGAGACGCCGTTCCACCCCCTTGACCACACCTGGCCCGACCAGCCCGCAGACCGGGGCACGATCGGAGGCCTGCCGGTCATCGACTGCGTGACAGGGGCCCAGTCGAGCACCGGCGAGGTCTTCGTCGGCGACGCCATCCCGGTAAGGCGCGGCACGGAGGGCTGGGAATGGCTGGTCGTCCACGTCACCGAGACGCCGCTGCCCGTCGGGGCGGAGGCCGAGCTCGAGGTGGACGCCGGATTCCGGGCGGCGCTCTCGGCGGGTCACACCGCCTGCCACCTGGCCGCGCTCGCCGTGAACGCGGCCCTGGCCGGCCACTGGCGCAAGGAAGTCACGTCCGACGCGCTCGGGCACCCCGACTTCGACCAGGCGGCGATCGCCTCGTCGCGGATCGAGCCGTACGGCAGCGTGGACGTCTACCGTCTGGGCAAGTCGTTGCGCAAGAAGGGGTTCTCCGCCGAGGGCCTGGACTTCGGGAAGGTCGCCCGGCACGCGAACGAGCAGCTCGCCGCGTGGGTGGCCGCCGACGCGCCGGTCCGGCTGGACATTCCGGGGCCGGGGCTGACCGCCCGCCGCACGTGGCACTGCTCGCTGCCGGAGGGCGAGGCGTCCATCCCGTGCGGCGGCACCCATGTGGGGAGCACGGCCGAGCTGGGACGGGTCGAGGTCGCGTTCTCGCTGGAAGAGGCCGCCCTGACCATGCGCACCACCTGCGGCGCCCCGAGCTAGCCGGTCAGCGGCTCGCCAGGAAGGCGAGCACCCCCTCGCAGGCGGCCGCCGATCCCAGAGTGGACCTTGCCGCGCTGATCCGCGAGGCCCGCGTCCCCACCCGGCGCACGGCCTGATCACACCGGCCTCAGACGGGCTCCAGGTGCGCGATCTTCTCGGGATTCGCGATGAGGTAGATCGTGTCGATCTTGCCGTCCGAGATCAGCAGCGAGGCGACCGTGATCACCCGTCCACCCGCGGAGATGACCATCGCGGGGGCGTTGTTCATGAACGCCAGCCCGATGGACAGGTCGGAGATCCCCGCCATGCCGATCGAGGCCATGAAGGCCGCGATGTTGGCGGGGGTGTTGATCGACAGCAGCCAGCGGCTGACGTTGTCGGCGCCGGTGATGACCCGCAGCGCGGCCCTGGCCTTGCCGCCGCCGTCGCTGACCATCGTGACCTCACTCGCGAACAGCTCGATCAGCCCGTCGAGGTCGCCCTCGGCGGAGGCGCTGATGAACCGCTCGGTGATCCGCCGCCGCTCCTGCCTGTCCACGTCGAACCGGGGCCGCCTGTCCCGCACGTGGTCCCGCGCCCGCCGCGCGAGCTGCCTGGTCGCCGGCTCGGCCCGCCCGATGATCTCCGCGATCTCGGAGAACGGCAGGTCGAACGCCTCCCGCAGCACGAACACGGCCCGTTCGAGCGGCGACAGCGTCTCCAGCACCAGGAGCAGCGCCAGCTCCACCGACTCGGCCAGCTCGGCGTGCTCGGCGACGTCGGGCGCCGTGCTGATCGGCTCGGGCAGCCACGGCCCCACGTACGACTCCCGCCGCGACTTCGCCCACCGCAGCCGATCGATGGCCAGCCGCGAGGTCACCCTCACCAGGTACGCCTTGGGCTCGTCAACGGTCGTCTCGTCCACCCCCGACCAGCGCAACCACGCCTCCTGCACGACGTCCTCGGCGTCGGCGGCACTGCCCAGGATCCGGTACGCGACCCCGGTCAGCAGGCTTCGGTGGTCTTCAAAGGTCGGCATGAAACCATAGACGTATCACAGGGCTCTCGGTGTGACACAGGGGCTCCCGATCTCCGATACACTTGGTGATCGCAAGGGGCTATAGCGCAGTTGGTAGCGCGCCTCCATGGCATGGAGGAGGTCTGGGGTTCGAATCCCCATAGCTCCACTCTCATCAGACCGCCTCTGACCTGCCGAAACGGCTCAAGGTCGGGGGCGGTTCCGCGTCTGGGGACAAGCGATGCCTGGGCAACGTCCACCTTCGGGGCCGAACGCCCGCGGCGGCAGGTCGCCTGCCTCGCGGATCCGCGGGCGCCCGGCTACGCGACCTGTCCGTGGTCCAGGGCTACGGCTAGGCGCCGCACATCTGGCAGGAGCAGCGAAGGCAACTCGTGTGGCCGTCGTCGTACCGGTAGATGCACATGCAGGAGTCGCAGCACCCGATCCACGTCGCGGGCAGGGCGTGGGCCTCCTTCCTGGGGACCAGCAGTCCCAGCATCGCGTCACTGACCTTGCCGAACAATCTGTTCATGGTGTACCTCCAGGTACGACGCGGATGTGTTCGGATTCGACCGTAGGGGTGCTGCCGATAGGGCTGATACACGAATGTGTATGCGTGCCCCGCGGGAAATGTCCGCTCAATGTCCGGTGGCTGACCTTGTTGCGGGCCTTTTCTTTTCCGAGGATTCGAGGTGATGACCCCTGGTTCAATGGAATTCACGGTGCTGGGCGGGCTGGCGATACGGGCGAATGGGCGGTTGCTCAGGCCGGGAGCCCCGAAACAACGCACACTCACGTCCCTTCTGCTGGTGCGGGCCAACTCGCTTGCCCCGCTTCACGAGATCACCGAGGAATTGTGGGGATCGGCTCCCCCCAAATCCGCCACCGCCAATCTCCGCACTTATGCGGCGCGGCTTCGGGCCGCGTTTCCGGCGGCGGAGCGAGATCGCCTGGTCGTCCGTCCGCTCGGCTATCAACTGCGGGTCGAGGCGGCCGAACTCGACCTGAAGGCGTTCGAGGAAAAGGCGGCGTCCGGTCGCGCGGCGCTTGAGAAGGGACGCGCCGAGGAAGCCCTGCGGCAATGCGAAACGGCGCTCGCCCTGTGGCGCGGGCGGCTGCTGGAGGACGTCCCCCACGGGCCGGTCATCGCCGCCCGCGAGGTCGCGATCGACGAGCAGCGCCGAGCGGTCCAGGAGGACCGCTGCGAAGCACTGCTGCTGCTCGGCCGGCCGGCACCCGCCATCTGGCCTCTCCGTTCGCTCGTCACGGAGCTGCCGCTGCGGGAGCGGGCGTGGGCGCTGCTGATGCGCGCTCTGTACGCCGACCACGACGTCGCCGGGGCACTCGACGCGTACGAGCAGGCCCGCATCGCGATCACCGGGTCCCTGGGCATCGATCCGGGCGAGGAGCTGCGGCGCCTCCACCAGGCGATCCTGCGCCGGGACCTGCGCCCGCCCCGCGCGGTCGCCTCGGCCTGCCCGCCGTGCCGGCTACCGCGGAAGCCGGTCATCGTCGGTCGCGAGCCGGAACTCTCCTTTCTCACCCAGCGGCTCGGCGCCGCCGGCGGTGTGGTCGTGGTGCACGGCCCAGCGGGAGCCGGCAAGTCCTCGTTGGCCCTGCACGCCGCCCATCTGGTCGCGGACCGCTATCCGGACGGCCAGCTGTACGTGGATCTGCGACCGCGCCGCCGGCCGGTGAGCGACGCCGATGCCGCCCTCGCGCGATACCGGTCGCTCCTGGCGGAAGGCCGCATGCTCGTGGTGCTGGACAACGCGCCCGAGGTCGCGCACGTCCGCCCGTTCCTCACGGCCGCCCGGCTCTGCACGTTCCTCGTCACGAGCTGTCCGATGCTCACGACGCTGGACGCGGCGCCGCACCTTCGGCTGGACAGGCTGGGACGGCAGGAAGCGATGGCGTTCCTCGCGCACCATGTCGGTCAGGAAAGGTTGCGGGAAGATCCCGGCGCCGCCGCCGAGGTGGTACGGCTGTGCGACCGGCTGCCGCTCGCCCTGCGCATCGTCGCCGCCCGGCTGGTCGCGCATCCCGGCTGGTCCGTCCGCGAGGTGCTGGAGCGGCTGGCCGACGACCGGCACCGGCTCGACGAGCTCCAGGCCGGTGACCTGTCGATGCGGGCCAGCATGTACGCGCAGGTCGAGCACCTCATGGCAAGTGAGCACCCGATGGATCGGCTCGCCATCGAGGTGTTCCGGCAGCTCGGCTCGCTTCCCGCCGCGGAGATCAGCACGGGGGAAGCCGCCCGGAGGCTCCATGCGCCTGTCAGGAGCATCAGCCGGGCACTCGATCGGCTGGTCGAGATGGAGCTGCTCGATTTCCACGCGCGTGACCGCTACCGGATGACGGAGTTGCCCCGGCTCCTGGCCCGGGACATCGCCACCGTGTCCCGAGGTGCCCTGAGGCTCATGCCCGGCGTTTGACCGTCGTCCCGAGCAGGCTCTCGCCGTCGAAGAAGCCCACCGTCCGGGAATCCAGGCTCCAGTCGGAGTTGTCGCCGAGCACGATGAACTTTCCGGCGGGTATGGGCGTGCCCGCGGGCCGGCTGACGGCGGTCGCCACCTCGGTCGGGATGGGGTCACCGGCGACCCCCGCCACCCGTTTGATCAGCAACAGCGGGATCGAACCCGTCGGGGCCCACCGCACCACGACGATGTCGCCCCGGCGCAGGCGGTCGACCCCGCCGCGTACCACCAGCACGCGTTCACCGCCGCTGTAGGTGGGCGCCATGCTCGTGCCGGTGATGGTCACGGCGACGAACCGGCGCCTGACGTACGCGAGGCCGAGCGCCACGGCGCCGCCGACGACGGCGAGAATCCAGCCGTTCACGACGGAACGCTCTGCTCGTCGGCCCGGTATCCCCGCGCCTGCCTGGTGAACAGCCGCGCGTAGGTGCCGCCCAGCGTGAGGAGCTCCTCATGGGTTCCGTACTCGGTCACCTGGCCGTCCTCCAGCACGGCTATGGCGCTGGCGTCCGTCATGGCACCGAGCCGGTGGGACACGAGCACGCTCGTGCGGCCCGCCCGATAGCGCCGCAGTCGCTGGTGGATCTCGTGTTCGGCGTCGGCGTCGAGCCCCGAGCTGGGTTCGTCGAGAATCATGAGGTCGCAGTGGTCGCGGAGCATCGCACGGGCGAGCGCGACGCGCTGCCACTGCCCGCCGGACAAATAGACTCCCGTGCTCGCGTCGGTCTTGTCGGCCTCGCTGAAGAACAGCCGCGAGAGCAGGGTCTCGTAGCCGTCGGGCAGACCGGCGAGGAGGGAATGGGCGCCCGCGTCGCGTGCGGCGGCCTCGATGCGGGGCCGGTCTTGGAGCGCGCGGACGTCACCCAGGCCGACATTCTCCGCGGCCGTCAGGTCATAGGCCATGAAGTCCTGGAACACCGCGCTGATCCTGCTCCGCAACGTCTCCGGCGGCACCTCGCGGATGTCCACGCCGTCCCAGAGGATGACGCCCCGGTCGGGGTCGTAGAACCGGCACAACAGCTTGACGATCGTGCTCTTGCCCGCGCCGTTCACGCCGACCAGTCCGAGCACGGAGCCGTACGGAATGAACAGGTTGACGCCCCGCAGCGCCCAGGGGTGCTCCGGCGAGTACCGGAACCAGACGTCGCGGAGCTCGATCCCCTGCCGCAGCCCCGCCAGCGGACGCCGGCGCGACGGCGCGGGGAGGTCGGGCCCGGCGTTCACGACGGCCCGGTAATGGTCGAACATCAGGAGCTGGAAATGAGCCCCCGCGACCTCGGTGACCAGGCGTCCGAGCGCGAGCCCCACGCCCGCCACCGCGGCCGCGAACATCGTGACGTCGCCCACGGACAGCTGCCCCGAGCCGGCTGCCCGGACGGCCCAGACGAGGCCCGCGCCGGACACCGTCGCGCTGACCAGGCCGAGGCTGCCCTGCGTGAGCATTTCGCGGCTGCCGGTGCGCCGCTCGGCCGCGTTCGCGGAAAGCCTGTCGGCGCGCATCAGGCCGCGCAGGTGACCGCCGATGCCGAACAGCCGCACCTCCTTGGCGGCGTCCACGCTCCCCAGCAGGTCGCCGAAGAAGATCTCCCGCCTCTGCAGCGGCCCGATGTGCCAGAACATCTGGGCCCGCCGCCGGGACAGCAGGAATTCGGCGATCGTCATCGGAATCGCTCCCATGAGCACCGCCACGACCATCAGGGGACTGATGACGATGAGCGAGCCCAGGAAGCCGGCGACGCTGATCGCCGCCTGGACGAGGGAGAGCACCGCGGCGACGACCCGCCCCGGGGCGACCCCGCCGGACTGTTTGGCCATGCGCAGCCTGTCCAGGAAGGCGGGATCCTCGAAGCGCCCGAGCCCGGCGAAGGAGTTGACCACCGCGTACAGGCGATCATCGGCCAGCAGCGTCACGGAGCGGCCCAGCTCCTCGGTGACATATTGGGCGGCGCGCGGCAGGACGGTGACGACGGCTCCCGCTGCCGCCAATCCGGCGCCGAGACCGGTGAGCGTCGTCGCGTCGGCGTGGCCGGTGGCGATCTGGTCCAGGATCAGCTTCGTCAACCACGAGACGGCCACGGGGACGGCGCCGCTCACGACGGTGAGGCCCACGTACACCAGCAGGGTCGCCGGCCCGGCCCGCCAGGCCAGGCCGAGGGCATGGCCGACGCCCCCCAGACGAGGCAGCCGCACCGTCAGGCCGTTGCGACGTCGTGCGGCAGCAGCGCGGCGGGGGCCGTCTCGGATCGGAGCACCTGCCCCGAGGAGTCCACCACCCCGAAGAGCGGGTACGCCGTCACGCCGAACCCCGTGGCGATCGGCCCGTCGGGCGCCTCGACCACGGCCCTCGCCACGGGGGTCAGCCGCTCTACGTACTCGGCGGCGCGGTCGCGTTTGCCGATGACGACCACCAGGGTGTTCTGCCTGCCGCCCGGCCACTTCTTCGCGGCTTCGACGAGGTGGGGCAGGCTTTCCTCGCACGGTTCGCAGCCGGGGGTCAGGAAGGCGACGAGGGTGTCGCCCGCGAGCAGCGCCCGCGCGACCGGCTCCCCGTCGGTCGTGGTGGCGGCGAAGTCCCCGACCTGGCGGCCCACCGGCAGGGAGGGCGTCTCCCCCGTGATCGGGGTGGCCCGGCCGGCGAGCAGCTCCGCGTGCTCGCGGAGCCGCCGGATCACACCGAACGTGAGCAGCAGATTGAGCACCGTCAGCACGCTGACGAACGCAAGTCTCGCGACGAGACCTGACATGGGGGTCCTCTCCCTTTCGCCGTGGCCGGGCATGGGAACCCTAGGAACCGCGGCGATAGGCCCCGCATACGCACTCGTGTATCGGCCCGATCGGCGGCCTCTCTACGGTCGACTCCGAGAACCGTCGGCGTTCCGTTTGGAGGCGGGAATGAACAGATTGTTCGGCAAGGTCAGCGACTTCATGCTCGGCCTGGTGGTACCGAGGACCGAGGCGGCGGCGTACGCTCCGCCCCCGGAGTGGATCGGGTGTTGCGACTTCCAGATCTGCAAGTTCCGGAGCGGGAGCGGCGTGATCGCGTGCGCCCAGTGCCTGGACCCGCGCTGCCGATGACCGCGTAGGCGCGAAGGCCCCACAGCGGGGGCCGG